>CAZOIA010000001.1:0-37377 GCA_964579675.1 uncultured Planctomycetales bacterium
CATCTTCGCCGATCGGAGGTCACGAAAACAAGATGTGGTTCACCGGAAAGGTACGGCCATTCCAAGAAGACAGCGGGCATCTGGCACGCAGTACCTCGCTGCATCTCGCGGCGTCGCCGCCAGGTTTGAATCCGGCCAGTGCCAGGCACTCCAGATGGGTGTGGAGCCGAGAGGACTGATGGTTCAACTGAGGGCCGGCGCGGGGACGGAGCGTGACTGACGTCCATGAATACTGGTGTCGGCGCCTCGATCGGGAGGAGGGCAGATCCGGGGGGTGCTCGGAAGCGCCAGGCCGCCACGGCCGCGAGGTGTCTGATGACCAGGAAGCGGGCATGGTGCCCGCCGGGAGCAAGGTCGCGCAACGTCGGGCAGAGGAAGCTCATGGGTATCCCCAACGAGACCAGTCTGCCGGGCCGGTGGACCACCCTCCTAAAGCCACGACACTACCCCCAGGATGACGTCCAGCTGTGAGCTGGACGTCGCTCCGGAACCCAGCTGCCTTCCACACAGCGTCTGACGAACGGCAACGAACCCGGCTGTGCCGTCAGTCTTGACGACGCTGCAACGTTCGGAGACAAGGATCGTCGCACATATTAGGCGAGAACGCGAACGAGGGGCCTGGTGATCACCTTTGGGTCTCCCGTTCGCGTTGCCACACGGCGTGAGATGCTTCACTTCCTCGCAGCACGACGGTTTCTTTGTCAAAGGCATGACGGAACATCTCGAGCCTGCAAGATTCCTCCAGTGCTTTAGCGGTGGGGGACGCCAAACGAAACGGAAAGAGAGCCGGCCCTTGCGTAATGGCAGCAAGCGGCGCTGATTTGGAGCCACTGGCGATAAGGATTGCCGAGATCAGCCATGTTACAAGTTCTGGATCGGTTACGGCTCGAACGGTACCTTGCCGGTATGTTCCCTTTTGTGTCGTCTCGTCCAACACGCCCCAATCAAGATACGATCTCAAGATGCGTCTTGCCGCGCGCGACACAGTTTCTCGCTCGCCGAGCAGTTCGCGGACGCGGCGTTGAACCTGCGCCGCTACGGCATCCCCCTGTAGCCGTAGTAGTCTTCCTGTTGTTTCAGCGACGGTTCCCCAGAATGGGTAGGCAGCCATCGACATTCCCCAGTGAACCGCGATGCGGTCGTCCGCAGGGAGATTCCTCAGCAGGCATAGCCCCTCGTCTCGGAAGGTCTTGAGTCCGTCGGGCACAGTGATCCAGACCTTCATCAGAATCGTAATGGCTTTCTCGCGATTGCCGCGCCTAGCCTTCCCATTGACCGAAAGCTGACTCTGAAGGAGTTCCTGCAATGCTCGATAGACGGATTCCTTGTCGCACCCGGCGAGGGCGAGATTGGCGGTGTGCTCAAGCCACTCGAGCCGGATGCGCTGGCTAAAGCCGATCTGCTTCAGGCGGTCGCTCACGGAGCCCTCCGTTCAACGTGAACCAGGGGAACCACCACCTCTTCGATAGAGATCCCACCGTGCCCCACGATTCGTTCACCTTCACGAACGAAGGCGAACCGCCCCGGGGCTAGTAGCGGCAGGAAGTCTTCAGGCAGACCGAGCGAAGGCCACTCGACGGCATCCGGGAAACTAGCCTTCACACGAGATCGCAACTGCTCGTCCGGGTAGACCCGGGCACGCTCGCCTCGCAAGTCCGCAACAACCCCTTCCGATGGGCACCCGCAGCCCTCCGCTTCGACGTTACCGTGATCCGATGTGAAAGACACGCGGAAGCCATGCTCGATCAGAAGGTCACAAAGATTCGCCAGGAAGCCCTGCGCGGCCCACTGGCGGACTTGATTGTGCATCCCCGCCGTACCGAGTTCCATCCCGTGCATAATTCTGTCGACCTTGTCGATGATCAGGCCCACGACTCGAACCTTTGGGTGAGACAGAATCTCTTCAACCGTGTCGAGGTTGGCGTCACCGAGACCTCGGGCGTAAGCCACTTCCATCTGGTTCAGACCCTGGTCAGACCAGAACTGTACCCAGTGTGCGGCTTCTCTGTTGGTGGTATGGATGCTGGCGGGGAAATAGAGGGGTGGTTTCCCCGCGAAGGCCGCCTGACGGGACACCGAGGTGATTGTCGGCACCCACGCGAAAACGGCGCTCTCCCGGAAGCGTAGCTGTGGCCGCTGCTCCGATAGTACGTCGCGCAACACGACCCACTGGTCGACGGCCAATCCGTCCACAAGGACCATGGCGACTTTCTCCCGCCTCGATTCGCTAATGTGTCGCGCAAGCGCTCGTGGGACGTGGTGGAGCATTGCAGGTGGCATTGGAGGTTGATTGTGCAATCCCGCGAAGCGGTTCTGAATCCATGTCCTGAACGCCGAATCAATCTCCTCGCGAATATCCTCCAATCGTTTTCGCATTTCTTCGGCCAACCCACCGTCGGCAGCGGCCCTCAAAACTGTGAGCTCTGCCCAGCGGTAGGCGAAACCTAACCAGTCTTGATGTCTGGCTTCAGCGCACGGCAGAGTGTCCCTGACGGACTTGATCAAACCATCCATGCGCCGTAGGCGATCACCTTCCGGATCAGTACAGATCCCTACTGCCACCCACGTTGCCGCCAGGACCTCGGACCGGTCGCGGGATACAGGTTCCAGAAACCCTTCGATGAACAGATTGTCGATGTATATGCGAACGTCGTCGTGTTCGAAGGGCAGGTTCAGGGGGCCGCTGAACTCGAGGGGTGTGCTCTCCTCCTCTTGGTCCGTAGTCTCGGCATCCGGAGTGGCTAGGCGATCCAGGAATGCTGGCCAGCGTTCCTGAAGAAATGCAAAGAAAGCCTCACGATCTGGAATGATCCTCTCCAGAGGCCAGCCGTCAAACAGACCATCGTGGCGAAGAACCTGGACGAATCGCTCATCGAGGATCAACGGTATGTGCTGACTTCGGTAATGGCGGCGCAGCAAGACGCGCAGGAGGTCAGACGGTTGCTTAATCAACTCGGGCGCGATTTCAAACGCATGCCGAAGGGCAAAATCCTTCGTTGCGTTATCGCCGAGATTGCCGGGGTCATGTTGTGCCTGAGCCTGGTAAATCGAATCGAGATCGCTCCTGTCCATCGCCGCGATTACTGGATAACTCAAGCTGGGAAACAGATCGCCCAGATTGAAGGACAGTTGACGTCCTGCCTGCAGGAGATCATAGGGCAGGGAATTAAGCTCACTCGATGCGGATCGCAGGACCACCACCAGGTCCGTTTGTTCACCGCGATCCCAACGCGAACGGAACTTCGATTCATAGGCGAATCGGAAGGCGACATGATCTTCAAACTGCATCAGCTCGAAGCCTCTCTCCCGAATTCCCTGAAGGACGCCCTCTTCCACGAGCAGACCATCGGGGTCGGCAACAAGGGTCAATCGCGCAACCCCCGGTGTGAACTCCTGCAAGATCTGGGTGCGCCAATCAGGCATGCGACTGTCCCCCATCCATTCGGACCACGAGGAGAGGAACCATCTCTGGGCTAACCTGCTCCTTCCTTTCAAGTCGCTCTCGCCAGACTCGCTCCTCTTCGTCCAGTTGCGAAAGCCTGTGACTGCGAACCGCGGGCAGTCCGACGCGATCGACCGCGCGCCGACGCGCGGAAAACGCGTACTCGCCTTTCTCTCGCTCCCGGCCAAGTCGGTTACGATGCGTCTGGAGAAGCTCCTGATAGACTGGCTGTCCCTGCGCTTGTGCGGCCTCCATCGACCGCACGTGAACGGTGCGAGCTTCTTCGCCATCGATGTGGCAAACCACTTCGGGAGAGCCTGTAAGCAGCTGATCCCAGATGTGCCGAGCGGTCGGCGCCAAGCATCGACCATCGTCATGTATGAACAGAGGTATGATGCGTCGCTGAGATGACTCATCTGTGTGGATGGTTATGCGCCACAAGGACCAGAATCCCCTAACCTCCGGCGAAAGACCTTGGAGGGTGACGGATGGTATCGGCTGCCCCGGCGCAAACAATGGGAGCCGCATCGCGAGGCGCCGAATGCGGACGTCCTCCAACGTCAGATGCCGGGCAGTCGGAACATCTGCCGCGTCCTTTGCTGTGAAGACAACACTCAAGAGCTCCACACCGTCCGGCCAGGTGAGATCCCATCCTCGCTTGTGTCGCCTAACCTGTCCGCCATAGGCTGTGAGGTAACTGACCGTCATACGTTCCACCCAATGCGGAAGGGGATGGGCCATCAAGCGCTGAGCATCGCCTGGATCAAGATCCGTGGCGAGCCCAAGCACAGAAGCGTTCTCCTGCGACTCCCTAGCCTGTTCCTGGATTCGGCTGACGACCGCTTCCACCGTTGTATCCAAAGCCTCAGGATGAAGGATGGCATCAACATAGAGGTTATCGAAGATTTGCCCAGCTTGCGCGGAGTCCAAAACGTCGCCAGTCTTGTCAATGCCGAACTCCTCCAGGATGACTGCCAGCTTCTCTTCGAGTACCTCGCGAACCCGGTGTTCCACGGAATCTTCGAACACGAAATTGACGGCGCGCACGGCGTGAATCTGACCGATTCGGTCCACCCGCCCAATCCGCTGTTCAAGCCGCATGGGATTCCATGGAATGTCGTAGTTTATGACTGCATGGCAGAACTGAAGGTTGAGGCCCTCACCGCCGGCGTCCGTCGAGAGCAAGATGCGAGCCTTTCCTGCAAAGGCTTCCTGCGCCCGTTCTCGCTCCCCCATATCCATGGATCCGTTCAGGCATGTCACTGCAAAGCCACGGTCAGCCAGAAATTGCGCGAGCATCTCCTGGGTTGGAACGAACTCGGTGAAAACGAGTACCTTTAGGTCCGGATCACCTTCCTCCTGTTGCAGCCGATAGATCCAATCCAGGAGCGCCTCGGCCTTGGCGTCGGGGCCCGCCTGGTCGCAACGTGTCGCGGCTTCAAGAAGCAGCTTCACCTCGGCGCGTTCGTTCTTCAGAGCTTTCAGCCGAGTCTTTAGAAGCGTCTCGATCTGCTCCTGTCCGTCCAGATCGGCCCAGTCGTCCTCCAGGTGCATCGGAAACAGCGTGAGCTGCTCCTCGGGTATTTCGAGCGCCTCCAAACGCCGTTCCAGGGACGTTCGGATTGCCCGGGTACTGGAGACCACCAGACGCTGCATCAGAATCATGAGGAACCCGATGTAGCTCCTCTTTTCCCGCATGGCTTGGTTGTAGCCTTCGCGGACGTATTCGGTGATCGCCTCGTAGAGAAGTCGCTGATCCCGGTGGCGTTCCCCCCACGATACCGGGATAAGTTGGGTATGCCTGGGCTTGAAGAGCGGTTCGCCCTCGGCGTTGATAGCCCGGCGTTTTTCCGTCCGGATGACGAACGGCTGAACACGATCCCTCGTGACACTGCCAATATCGGGGAAAGCCTCTTCATCGATAAGCGAAACCAAACGGTGGAAAGCGTCGGTCTTACCTTGATGCGGTGTGGCCGAGAGCAGGAGCAGGTAAGGCGCAGCTTCTGCCAGGCCTCGACCAAGTTGGTACCGCGCCACCTGGTCAGTGCTGCCGCCAAGACGGTGGGATTCGTCCACGATCACGAGATCCCATCCGGCACACACTAAGTCCTCGAACCGTTCCCGGTTGTATTCGGCCACCTGATCTCGCGACCACCCCCGGCGGCCGTCCAAGGGTTTGACGGAATCCATCGGGCAGACAACCTGGTCGTGACTGCGCCATATGTTCTCTTCCTGGGAGATACGTCGGTAGGCGGAGAAATCCCTCGGAATTAGAAGCTGGAATTGCTCACCGAAATGGGTGCGCATCTCGGCCACCCACTGCGTGACCAGACCCTTCGGCGCAATTACCAGCGTCCGCTTCACGAGCCCACGCAGCTTCAACTCGCGCATGATGAGCCCGGCCTCGATGGTCTTGCCCAGTCCAACCTCGTCTGCCAGTAGGTATCGTACCCGGTCATCTGAGATGGCCCGCGACAAGGCTTTGATCTGATGCGGGAGAGGGATTACTGACGACCCGATAGGAGCCAGCAGCACATCCTGCGTCATCGCATCCGCTATCCGGGCCGCGGCGGTAACGTACGCGATCCCATCTGCTGTACATGTGGCGGCGCTATCCAACGGCTGAAGCTGGGACGCGGGAACGCGCACCACTGCTTCCGAAACCGGAAGCCAGACTCGGCAGGTCGTCTCACCCCAGAGAGCCTGGGTCTCAATGACGCGGCACAGTTCCCCGCGTTCTGCGTGCCATGTCCAATCCCCAGGCAGCATGAATCAAACCCTTATCCTAATTCTCTGGGCGACCCGCGCATGCTGTCGCAAGCGATCGTGAAGACGAACACCGTCTCCGGTGTGCCGTAGAGATACAACAACAGCGTATCGCTGAGAAGACACATCCGCCGGGGCCCACTTTTGAAGGCAGGCAACGGCAAGTATCATCGGCCGGCCATCGTAATGCCAGGTTCTACTTCCTATACGGATAGTGCCTTTCTGCAACGTTCCCTTCTTCCGACGATTCACTCCAGGCTGCAGGTTCACACGCTGGGAGGATCGGAGGTTGCCCATACGCTCCTCCAGCTCTTCCTCGTGATCCTCGGCCGGGGCTTGTCGCCAGTCTCGGAATAAGGCCTGGACGTTTGCTAGAAGGATGTTCCGAAACAAGTGACACTCCATGGTAACGCCTTGGTAGGAATCGCCACGTGTGTGCCTCGTGGGGGGGTCGTACGCCAGTGTAACCGACAGGAAGCGGTCTCCATCCTGCTCGAAGAACTCATCTGGAAGTGGCGGCACTTCGTATAGGTGGAAGTTGTCTACTGGAATCTCGTCCTCAGCTATGAGCAGAACCTCGCTTTGATCCGAGAAGGCGGCGCGGTCGAAGCTTGGGCGTCCATATCCATAGACCCGAAGAACAGATTCTGCCCACGGATTCTCTCGCAGATCCTCCGGCCGATCCAGCGGTACTCTTGCCGAATCGGCGATCAGGGCTCGGATCAGATTGGAAGAGGCGCCCGGGAATCGGCCAAACAGGCGAGCAGCTATGTTCGATACCGCGGGTGCGGCAAAGCTTGTTCCGAAAACGCAACGGAACAATCGGCCGTCAGGCGGCGCGAAGTCCTTCGCGGTGGTTGGGATGCCAACGCCAGGGTCTCTACCGACTCCCGTCCGATCGAACACTTCATCCCCGCCGAATTCAACGACATCAGGCTTAATCATTCCGTCAATCCCAAAGCCGGTTCGAGTAAACGGGGACGGGAACTCGCGTTGGCCAGCAACACACCTACGGGACGGATCCTCATCGAATCGAAAGGGCGTGTTTCCAGTTGAGAGTGAGCCGACCGTGATAGCCAGGGCCGCAGACCCCGGGTCACAGACACGGGCCTTGTCGTCAAGAAGGTATGTCGGATACTCAGTGAGCTTGTCCTCAGAGTTTTCGGGCGAGTAATCGTGGTTCCCCGCGCAGATCACAAAAAGGATGTTACGATCCCGGAGCTCGTAGGCTAGTTCATCGATCTTCGCCGACAAACGGAACTGTTTCTGACCTTCTCGAACACACAGACGCGTATCGCCCAGCGACAGATTGATGACCTTGCACTGCGGGTAGACATCGAGGAAATGCCGTACGGCGTCCTCAATCTGGTGTTCAACGAGATCATCGGAATCATACTCGCACTCATCGTCCAGGACGCGTGCTGAGAAGAGTCGGACTTGCGGGCGGAATTGCCGAGCTTCGAGGCATTCGCCGAGGTTCCCGTACACGGCGATGCCGCACACGGCTGTGCCGTGGCCGCCATGATTGGAGTCTCCGTCCTCAGGCCCTCCTTGGATGCGCTTTAGCATCTCGCCAGGAAAGACGGCCGCCTCACCGAGAGACGGCCTCAGCAACGGGTGGTTGCCCATTACGCCAGAATCTATCACCAAAATACCAGGGGCATCCTCCGGCACGACGGGGACCTGCCCGATATCCTCCAAAGTAGTCTCGAAGACTAGCGAAGTATTGAATGTCGGACTGGGCTTACGATCGATCTCCATGACGTAATCGACCTGGAGGAAAGCTTCCAAACCGGGTAGGTTGAGGTGGCAGCGGGCAAGGCATAGATACTCGCCGACGTAGCTGTCTGTGAGACGGCCTCCGTGCGATTCTGCCAGCGCACGAAGTTCTTTGATATATGCTCGGCACTCATCTCTTGAACCCGGATGCATGACCTCGACGTCGAGGGGCGCGACCTCGTCCTCCGCTAGTGCTTCTTCACGTAGCAGTCGACCGAGACGATCCTCAGGTTGCAGCGGAACGATGTCATCGATTGCGGCCACGAACGAATACGCATGCCCATCAGGTATTCTGCCGGCGTACTCCGAAAGGTACTGCCGACACTGGTGCAAGGCATCATCCGAGGAAAAGACGACCACGGTCTTGTTCGCATCTTTGGAGATAACAAGCAGCCCCATCCTGCGAAGCATATCTTCCTCAATATCGGCACCGGGATGCATGCGGAGGCGAAACACCAACGCGGGACTTATGCCTGTGGGCCTCGTTTTTGAAGCGTGCCTAGAAACGACCTGCTCGCTTTCTTCGAGTAGGTGCTCCCCGTGCTGCTGCTTGTTTTCTCGTTGAGGCGGTCGTCCACCTCCGTGTTGCCTGCGCGGCAATGGGGCTGATACGCGGCGCAATTCCAGATGGTCCAAATCTCTAGCCACTGTTCCGCCTAGCCTTTCGCGATGCTTGTGGGGTGTCTACGTTGGCGAGCTTCATTCGTTGTATTTGTCCTCGTAGCCCTTGAAGGAGGTCGTTATTCGATAGCTCGCTCCGACCATCCATGATCGCCATCTTTATCGAATCGATGCAGACCCGTTCGATGTCATCCCCGGTCATTCGCGTCATGCGCCTGGCGAGATGCCCGGCGTCGATACCCGGATGGTGAAAACCGGCCAGGAACCGGAGCAGGAGCTTTGCGCGCTCCTTGACCGTCGGATAGTCAAAACAGCAGATTTCGTCGAAGCGTCGCCAGATCGCCTTGTCTAACAGTTTGTGATGGTTGGTGGCAGCAATCAGCAGGCTGTCTCCGGTGAACCCGTCCATAAGCTGCAGCAGTGTATTGACGACCCGCTTCAGTTCGCCGTGCTCAAAGTGATTGTCGCGAGCCTTGCCGATTGCATCGAACTCGTCGAATAGCACAACCCAGTGGCCACGCTGAGCGTAATCGAAAACCTTGCGAAGGTTTGCGGCCGTCTCACCCAAATACGAGGACACAACCGAGTCAAAGCGGACATACAGGAGTGGGAGGTCGAGGACACCAGCGATGACTCTGGCTGTAATCGTCTTACCGCAACCGGGCGGCCCAAAGAACAGAAGCTTTCGTTTGGGCCCTATGCCGTACGAGCTGAAGACCTCTCGCTTCCGAAACTCCTCAACAATGCCCTTCAGCGTGAATTCAACTCGATCGTTGAGCACCAAACGGTCCCAGCCATAGTCTGGCCTTTCTACGTGGGCCAGGGGCAACCCACGCTCCTTGTCCATAGGAACGTCGGACGGTACGGGACATGTCGAAGGGCGAGGGTCTCCATTGTGCAGAATCCGGCTCAGGTCCTCCGCCAGGAGCTTATGGCCTTTCTGTTGCTCTTCGGCAATAAGCTCCTTCGCGGCGTCCAGGAACGCAGGATCGTCTCGTTTCGTAAATGCCCGGAGCAGAGCCCTAATGTGATCGCTTGTCGCCACGGCTATTCACCTCCCGACCGGGTCAGTGCCTGGTCGTACCACATGAGGAGCTTGGGGTCTTCCTGGAGGACGTTCTCGGGGATGCGCTGGGCTACGGCGATGATCGTGCCGTAGTCGCGGTTCTGCCAGCAGTATTTGAAGCCGGCCCGCACGGCCTCCAGGCGGATGACCTTCATCTTCTTGCCCTTGGGAATCGCGGCCGGCTTGGGCTCGAGCCCGGGGATGAAGCCTGCCTGGGATTCAGGTTTCGCGGGCTTGTAGCCGGCGGGCAGGTACTCCCAGAACTCGCGGAGCAGGGACCGTTCGCGGAGCTTCTCCAGGTCCCCAGCCTTGTTCGGATCGGGCACGTACCAGCGGTCCTTGGCCTTGGCCTTCAGGGCCGGGTCGTCCTTGGGCTTGTTGCGCAACTCCTTGAAGTTCGTCGACAGGTAGCTGTGGATCTGGCTCGGCACTTCGCCCTGGCCGTCGCAGCGGAGGAAGTTCTCAACCAGCAGGTCGGACAATTCCAGCGGTTTCTCGTGCTTCTCCCAGCCGCCTATCTCCCTGAGGAACTGCGGATGGACCTCCTGGAACGTCTGCGGTTTCCTCGTAAGTTGCTGCTTAAGCCACTGAATTGCTGATGCCTCATCCGTTACAAACAGAGTGAGCTGCATAACCTCCTTCACCGTCATTCGCCTGCGGTCGTATTCAGCCACCTGCTCCGAAAGGAAGTACATGCCGTCCCGCTCAGGGAAACGCTGCGTGAGCCCGGAGTAGAACTCCGCTGCCGAAAGGGGAACCGTCACACCGCGCTGTACATGGAACGCCACCATGCGGTCAAAGAGAAGATAGCCTTGTCGCTCCGCGATAACCTCCGCTTGGCCGTCCTTGGAGACGAAGACCGGAAGCTGGTGAAAGTGGGTTCGGATGAAGTCCCAGACGCCCTGTTCAGTGCCGGCATCGATCCGGAATCGCTCCTCCAGGCCGTGGTTCGGTTTGTACGCCGAAATCACGAGATCCTGTTTGACTGCAGAACTCGTGACCTGACGGTAGGAACCCTGTTTCTTGTCGAGCGTCCTCACGTCTGCCACCACGAACCCCGCAGCCAGCATCGCTTCTTGGATGGCGTTCCAGACCGCGTTCTTGGAGTTATGAAAAACGACCGTCATCCATCGGCCTGGCTTCAGAACCCGGCGGTACTCCTCGAAGCATCGCTGCATCAGTCGCTGATACTCGGCGAGACCCTTATTCTTGGGCTGATCAACGATGGCTTCCGGTTCTGTGCAGGTCAGTATCCGGTGCCAGGACTCCACAAACAGATTCAGATCGGCGTAGAAGATGTTCTCGCCAAAGGGAGGATCCGTGAACACGTAGTCGACGATGTTGTCCCGCAGAAGCAGCCGCCCGCAATCCCCCGTAGTGACCACGGCAGAAGCTTTGCTGGACGGCATTGGTCTGAACGCCTTCGTGAGCCGTTGAAGCCTGCCGTCAAGGCTGTACCACGGGCTTACTTCTGAATGTTGAGATGCGACGTAGTAGACACCAGACAGCGCACGATTAACCTGCGAGAAGTGCGAGGGGCTGTAGCGATTGAGTACAGACATGCCCCCAATCGATTGCTCTACAAAGAACAAGAGCATATTTGCCAGCCGAGAGTCCTTCGATGCACATGCTCTTCTCCACATCGCCGCCAGCGCATGTGCCGGACGGGGAAGAAACATGTGGTGAATGTGCGTAAAGCCCTTTGGGGCAAGCCGAGAACCGTGGTACATATCCTCGATCGGAAACGCCCTCGTGGGAACTTCCTCAGGACAGCGGAGCGCCGCAATGCGATCCAAGATCGCCAGATCCTGCTTGTCGGGAGCTTTCTCGTATCGGTTCTCCCCAACGTTGTAGCTGATTAGGACGGGGCGCAGACCGATCCGCTTCCATGGCGCACCGGACGCGGCATCGACAAACGTCTGGAAGGACCTCTGGAGATTATCCTTGTTGAGCTCGGCGTTGCAGTGTGGACAAGGGAAGACGCTCAACGTCTTACTGGTTTCAGCATCGAGAGCTTCGTCGAAGAACACTACTTCTCCTGCGCACTCAGGGCACGCGAAGACCTCGCTCCAAACCGTGAAGTTGATCCGCCCTTTCGCCTTTCCGCCCTTGTGGGTTGTTTCGTACATCCAGCCCAGCTCTTCGTCGACCTCGTCAAGGAGCTGGCGTGCAGCCAGAGCGAATGCGTTTACATCGAACGGTAGGTTGTAGTTTGCAGCAATGAAAGTGGCGGCCGGTGAGAGGTCACCAAGGACGACGCGCCGGGTGCCCCAGTTGGGTGCCGGGTGCCCGACGGCGTCCCACTCCTGTTCAAGCGCCCGTCGGTAATCCTCTGGAGCTGTCCCGCACAACTGGGCAGCCACTCCTGTCATACCCGAACCACAGAAGCCATCCAGAACCACATCGCCTGGTTTCGTGTAGTGGAGGATCGAAGGAACGATTGCCAGATGCGGGACTTTCGTGTGGTAGCCGTGAGCCTTGTAGAGCGGGTCCGTTTTCCCCTCGCTGACGTCAACGGCGAAGGGCTCGCGGTGATACGTCTCATCCGGATCGTATGGCTTGCCGTATTGCGTGATGAAGTCCTCAAGAAACGGATTCGGGCAGGCGGTGTAGTACGGGGGATCGGACAGTGCGAGGATGTCGTCGTCCTCGCCGATTGGAAAGCCCTCAATCTTGCGGAACTCGGGATCCCTGAGCTTCTCTCGCAGCTTATCGAGAAAGTACGCGCGGCGCGCCTCATCATTCTCGAACGTCATGCCGAGACATTCCACCGGCTGGTTCCGCCGCTCCTCAAGCTCCTTCTGATACGAGTCATCAAACAGCGACACATCGTCTCTCAGTAGCCGTCGCCCGGTATCGTTCGTTTTCCTACTCATGCCGCCATGCTTTCCGTACTACCCAATCCGCAACTCGCAGAGCCCCGGAGTTGCTGGAGGATCACTCGTTCTTATGACCTGCTCTGTCTACGCATGTTCTCGACCGCCTTCGCCAAGTCTGGGGCTTCCGGCGCCTTACTCCATTCGTCCCAAAAATCAATTGTCGCGCTGAGCGGCTTCTCGGTCGGCGGGGCTATCCGCATCCTGCTCGGCAAGAGAACTGCATCGCCCACTACCAGGGCCTCGCCAATGTCAAGAATCGGAAGCGTGTCCATAAGCCCTTCGAGGCTTTCTGGCATGAGCTTCTTTACCGTCGCCTGGTCATCACCGTTTGTCAGTCGCAGAGCAATGACATTGTTGCACTGACTCAAAATCGTGGTACTCACATCGGAAGGCCGCTGGCTCACGATCATCAGTGCAACTCCGTATTTTCTCCCCTCTTTCGCGATCTTCTCAAAGCTCTCGATCGCGCGCTGCTCCACGGGATTGCGTCCTTCCTTCTTGGGCAGGTAGAGATGGGCCTCATCGCACACAAGCGCCATTGGTTTGCGCTTCTCGCGATCCATCCAGAACTGCACCTGATAGATGATGCGAGCGACGAGTCCTACGATGACGGGCAGGATGTCTGCAGGGACTTCGGAAAAATCTATGACCTTTATTTGGGCCTTGGCCGTGGAATAATCCATCAAGCGCTTCATGGTGGCCGCCATCGCTCCATACTCGTGCTCCACATCCGGAGCCTGAAACAGGAAGCCGTATCGCTTGTCGCTCACCTTGCTGCTCAGACGAACAAGCAGCCGACTGAATTGGCCAAAGAACGGGCCCTGCTTGTCTGTTCCAGCCTTGGCGCCGGGGACTTTCTCCTCGTTCAGTCTCCGGAGTTCTGCGATAATGTCCGCGATCGCAAACGGGATCGGGCTATCGAGCGTGAAGGCGTTGAGTACGTCTGTCTTCTTGAGGTCCTCAAGCGTCTTCTTTTTCCTGGCCACAACGGTATCCTGAAATGCCATGACCTGATTGTGCGCACTGAACTCGCTCCGATCGATGAACATCGCCTGCAATTCCTCAGCATTGAGGAGCCAGTAGGGCAAGAAGAGCAATGCGTCGTCCGTCTTCCCGAGCTCTTCCGGTCCCGGAATGCGCAAATGCCTCGCGTAGGTGAGCTTGCGGTACTCTCCATGCAGGTCGAACACGATCAGGTTTGCCGAAGGCAGTTTAGCTGCCTGTTCCAGGATGGACGCAACCGTCCACGACTTGCCAGATCCCGTGCTGCCTAACAGCGAAGCGTGCCGTTGAAAGAGCTTATTCCCGTCGAGATACGCTGTGGCGCTCTCATCGATCGTGTATTGACCCATGGCAAGCGAATGCTCTGTCTTCCCTTCGCTGGACAGCAGATTCATGAACGCCTGAAGCTGGGCATCACGGAGTATATGGCATTCGCCATCGATTTCCGGGACTTGCACGAGCGACCGTGAGAAGCGGGCATGATTGTCCTTGTCGAGTCCGACGGTCCCGACGAGCGTCAGCCGGACCGTGTTGAGGACACTCTCACGTGGAAGGTCCAGGTCTAGGTTGGTGGTGTCCTCCTCAAGAGCTAGAGGGTCACTCTGGTCCAAGACTGGCGTCTTGACGACCTTGTCGATCAAGCCGATCAGCCACGCCTCAATAGCCCCAGGCAAAGCGAGTGCGACAAGCTGACCAACGCGAGCCTTGCGCAGGTCCTCGTCACTGTTAACCTGAATGCTCACGCGGCGCGTATCAACAGCACGCACTCTTCCAAGGGCATGAGACGCATCAAAAGTGAAGATTGCCATAGTCAGTCTCCCAATATCCGTGTCGTAAACTCACCAATATCCCAGAGCCTGTGTCCAGGAATGGCGAGCCAGCCGGGGTACTGATTGTTGAATACCCGTGTATCGTCCGATCCTTCTTCAGCCGACCTGCACACAATCCAGAGATTCGATGCCTCTGCCAGAATGGCCTCGATGCGAGGGTTACAGTCGCGCGTTACGATCAGGCCGTGACATGCTTGCGATATGAGCTTCCGTTGTATGTACTCCTGTAGATGGGAGTCGTTGAAGCCATACCCGAGGAATAGAAAGCAGCTAGAGTGTTCGATGGCGCTGTCGGCAGTCTGTAAGAGCTCCTGCCTATATCGCTGGAGGGTCTGGTATTTCGAAAGGCCCGGTGTAATCATAACGCGCTCAGCGAACTCCGGCGGATTCCACATCCAGGCGCTATTCTCGATGACCGCATTGTCATGGAAGAAGTAGTTGAGTGAGCCATGAACCTTATACAATTGAATATGCTTGCGGTGCTTATAGACGGTCTTGTAGCGATTGGCATAAAGAACTTTCTGCGGCTGTCGCATCGATCGATCGACCGCCTGCCAGTCCACCGTCCGTTGAATGCCACCGTTGAAGCCGTTAGTGTAGGGCACCCCCGCACGGTCGCACGCATATTCGAGCAGCATATCGTAGTTTGGTGTCAGGGCATGAAGAATGCGATCTCCTTCGGGGAGCGTATCGACCAACTTCCTAACCAGATTGATGGCAGGCCATGTTGAATCCCCATTCGCAATCTGACACGCGCATTCGCGATCAACGGATGCTATGAATGCCCCTGTTAGCTGAGTGATTGTTTGGAGCAGCTCCTGGTCGCCTACGGCATCCAATGCAGACTCGAGGTCCGAGCCGTTGTTTAACGCTTCCCTCACGTGGGTCCATTGCGCCTGCTGCGTGGTGTTGAGGACCTGACCGGGTATTCCATCAACAAGAGCGTCCTTTAGAGCCGGCATCCCAAATCGAGTATCCAGTGCGCACGACATCCCAGTTCCGAAGAAGAGGAAAGGCTTTTCGCGAAAGAAACCCTGTATGGCTTCGATCGCGATGTCTTCTGTCAGTGCGCCCTGCGGCATGCTTCACTCCGCGATGCTATTCCTGTAATGCAACACTCCCACCTCGCCCCTTTCCGGGGACGATCCGGTTCTCGGCGATGAGCCGATCCTTCACGGCTGTGTATTTCGCCTCGTCCCAGCCCAGGTTGTCTCTGAGAGACAGGTTCCCTGATTTTCCGCCTAGGTCAGACAGCGCCACCATAAGACACTCACAGTCCTGGTCTGTTATCGAAGCGGGATCAGCAGAAGGGCCTGCGATCGCGGTTTCCGTGCTGTTCGCATTTCCACCTGCGGCCGGCGGAGACTTGCCTGCAGGTGGCGGGTTTCGAAAGGGCTGCGATTTCAAGATAATCTGACGAGCGCCTAAGGCTGCATAGTCTGACGGATTGCAGGTGAGCACGATGATCTGCAGCCCACGCGAAGCGCCAAGATCCAACATTCGCTGTAGCGTGTTGACGCGTTCCGGATCGGCGTAGGCAAAGGCATCATCGAAAACGATGGGCAGCGAATTGTCGTGGTCGGCAGCCAGCAACTCGGCCATGGCCAGGCGGACGGCTGCCGCGACCTGCTCGCGGGTTCCTCCACTGAGGTTTTCAAAAGACATAGCGCCATCTTGGGCCAGACGCACGAGTTGGATGCTCTTGAAGGTGTTATCCTCGAACGCCACGACAGCGTGGGCATCCGGGCCGAACAGGCACTGGAGATAGCCGGTGATCTTATTCGCGAGGGGTTGAGAGAACTGGTCAGCTAGAGCGCGCTGCTCCTGCTGGAACAGGCTAGCTATGAGCGCAATGGCCTTGGCCTTCCGGCTAACCGCCTCCAGATGCTCGGTAGAGGACTCCAGCCGAGCCTCGGCCTGGGCAAGGGCGGCATGGGGATCAACTGTACCGTCCGAACGGAGAGCGGCTTGACTGACAGCACAGCTGGTGTGGGCATCCTGCCTCTGTTGCTCTGTCTCGTCCAAAGCCCGCTGCAGTCGTTCGCGATCTGCTTCCAGAAGATCGGGTTGTAGGGCTTCAAGGGCCGCACGAGTTGCGGCGAGAGCGGCCTCCGCATCCCTTTGGGCCTTGCGGGCTTCTTCAAGGGCCTTGGTGCGGGCGTCGTCATCGCCATGATTGTCGAGCAACAAATTCAACTGGGCTTCACACCCTGTGAGCTCTTGCTTCTCCCCTGCGATGGTATCGCGCACGTTGCTCAACTCATTCTCAAGATCCCCCTGTTCCTGCTGGAGGGTATCCCGGGTGGCTTTCAAGCCCGCTTCACTGGATTCGACGGTGTGAAGAGCATCCTCCTCGCGATCGCGCCATGCTTTCGCGTCCGCCAGCGTCGACGGCTGTTCCGTATTAGACACCTGATCCATGCGGCGTTTTACGTCTGCTTCAGCGGCGGTGAGTTCATCCTTTGCACTGCTGAAGGCTTCGGCCAGATCATCAGCATCCAACTCTTCAAGAGCGGCTTCGGTGTTATCTACCCTGGATTGCAGATCGGCTCTGCGTGCCACCACCTCGGATGCTTTCGCGATCGATTCCAGACCATACTCATCCAGGGACCGCCGAAGATTCTCTCGGAGCGTACGCACCTCTTCGCGGGCGTTGGCCAAGCTGTCACCGCCTCCGGGGTGAATTCTGAGGCACAGTGAGTCGCCGACCTTCACCTCTGTTGGTTCGGAGACAGTATGACTCGCGCCGGTGGATAGTTCGGCATCGCCGACCCGCACGGGTTGATCGGCCTTAACGACTTCAACTTCGGCGGCCATGGCATTCAGTGCTGCGGAAGCCCGGGCTAATCCGTTCTCCAGATTCTGCAGCGCCTCAAGACCTTCCTGGTCAATGGAGGCAAGCTGTGCTATCTGCTCACGAAGGCCCTCAATATCCTGTTCGAGCGTCTGCACACGTTCAAGGCGTGCTTGCAGCTCCTGATGACGGGCTTCCTTCTCGAATCGATGCACATAGGTGGCGGCAAGCTCTCTTCTAAGGCGCACCTCGCGGGTCTTCTCCAAAGCTCCGTCATATTGTCGCTCAGCGTCAGTTGTCCTCTTGCGTCCATCAGCGAAAGTGGATTCAAGACGCCTTTCTTCTTCCTGCTTCGGCTTCAAAGACTTCTGCAGGGTGCTGATGGATTCTTTTAATCCATTGATGTTCTTGTCGATCTCTTCCAAGGCGGTCAGCTTCTCTGCGGCTCTATCTACGACCGATGCCTGTTCCTTCTCGACTTGTTGGAGCCTTTCGGTTTGGGATATCTTCTCGTTAACGCTCTGCCGCTGCTGACGAAGGTCCTCAAGATCCGATGTCGTGCGCTGGATAGTGGATGACGACTCCTCAAAGTCCCGGACAGCCTGGCGAAGCCGGTCGAGTCGTTCTGAAGCGGCGGCGCGGGCTGCTTCTGCCTGCGCAGCTTCTGCCTGCGCTTTATCCAAATCCGATCCACTCCTGGCACTTCCAGCGCGAACGAAGATCTGGTCTTTGGCCTGGGCAAAGCGAGACGCCACCCTGCCATCGAGCTCGGACTGCATGGCAACGGCGCCACCCGTTTGCTGCAACTGCTGGAGTAGATGGGCCTGCTGCGCAGCAGCATGCTCCGAGGGATCGTCGCCACTCATGCCCTGCCACACCCAGAGATGGGACCACTGCTGGGAAACCCGACCGAGGATTCCTCGTCCGCCGCCCAACTCCTCCACCCCGAGCAGCCCGGCCAAGCGGAACTCGGCTTCTTCTCCCTGCCACGTCTGTTCCCCCACTTGAACCAGCTGTGTAGTTCCGCTCGCGCCACTGAACCGCTTTGTCAGGTGGTACTCTGCGCCATTGGCCGCGAACCGGACCTCGACTTCGGGGTGTCCCGGGAAGAGAGTCGACATCATACTCTTTTGACCTTCGCCCGTAACCGTCGATTTCAGAAACAGCCCGCGGTGGATTGCCTCTATCAGGGTACTCTTCCCGGTTTCGTTGGGACCCCCAATCAGTGTCCTGGCCTGATCGAGGTCGACATTGAGATCGCGGTGGACCCGGTAGTTTCGGACCGTGGCGGAGAGCAGCTTCATGATGACGCCTCCTGCCTACAGGCTGCGTGAAGCTCGCGCAAAGCGATTCGGGCAACTTCAGCATCATCGTCGTCACCATCCGATTGCTCCACGAGCTGTCTCGCAACGTTGGCAATCAGTGGGTCCGCCCCACGCTGTGTGAGGGCTTGAATCTCTTCCTCCGTGGGTGCGATGTGCGTTTGATTGGCCAGTTTCAACCGTAGGAGACGGGCGTCCAGTGATTCCAGAATCTGCTCAAGACGATGTGACGCCTCGATACCAATCGAACCAGTGAGTATCAGTCGTAGGAGGTCTTCATTGGCGCGCTGACCCAAGAGGGCAGCTAGGCGATCCTCAAGTTCGTTCAGTGCCGTATCGCCAGCGAAGTCGAACACGAGTTCGTTCCACTGTAGACTCGCCGTCGCAGACTTGGCGACTTGTGGTACTCCTCCACGTTGCACCTCAACGACCAGAATGTTTCCTGGATCGTGGTCACCACCTTTGGGAAACCGATCGAGCTCAGGCGTGCCGGCAAACCATGCCTTTGCGCTCACCTGTTTCGCCCCGTGCCAGTCGCCCAGTGCGATGTAATCGATTTCTGAGTCGGGCAATCGCGCAAGATCAATCAGGTTGGTTGAAGAGTTGCTTTCCTCATCGTCATCCCATTGCCCCGAGAATACTTGCGTGCTGCCGTGAGCCAGGACAATGCGTGGCTTGTCAGGAGACAGTTCCGCGTAAACATCAGAACCCCGCAGCCATTCTGTGGGGTCAGTGGAGACGGATCGGTGCAAGAGTGGACACGGCAGGATCACTGCGGACTTCAGCTCAAAGGGCCCAGGTTCACGCAATACCTTCAAATTGGGAGCCAAAGCAGCCTGCTCACGCAGAAAGAACTCCTGTTCCCAAACACTTCCAGGGCCCCCATGGTCGTGATTGCCCGGAATTACGATGACGGGCAACTTCATCTGCCCGATAGCACTGCATGCAGCCGATACGGTTGCCTTGTCTGCGCTGGGTGAGTCGAACAGGTCGCCTGCCACGAGGACGAAGTCCGCACCGGTATCCTTTGCGACGAGGCCAATTCGCTCGATCACCTCAATCCGCGCCTGCTGAACCAGCGACCGCTTGTGCGTATCACTGATTCCGGCGAATGGCTTTCCTATCTGCCAGTCTGCTGTGTGGATGAACTTCATTCTCCTACTCCAGCACGATGCGAACCTTCCCGGGTTCCTTGCCCCTGGTTAGTTGGTCCAGATACTCCTCAAACCGCTTCTTCAGCTCGGTTGGTGTTGCGGGCGAGCCCCCGGCCAGAAGCGCCGCACGCAAATCGTCCGTCTTGACCTGAACCTTGACCAATCCGGAGAGCACCTCCTTGAGAGCATGGATGAAATCGTGCGCGAGATCCTCGGGCAGCGTGCGTTCCTTGATGAAGGCATCGACCAGTTTCCGAGGCTTGGGCTTGAGCAGGCCCAGGTTCTCGCGTGTCGTGGGGTCCTCAAGGTTCGTCAACAATGTCTGCGTCCAATCGTCCACCAGCCTGTCCAGTTCGCCGTCGAATGCGGCGAGCGCCGCCTTGGCGGGGACCGCAGTCGATTCCGCGCTCGGCTTGAACGAGCAATGCGGGCACACTGGGGTGGTTTCGAGTTCCTGCTGGGTCAGGGCAAAGCAACTTCTCAGGCCGGCCAAGCGATTCTGGAAGTCGGTCAAGTGCTGTCGTGGCATCAGATCGATGGTCGAGAGCTTCTGTAGCGTATCCAAGCGGCTGTCGCGCATCAGGGAGGACTTCGTCTTGTCCTCGTTCACGCCCAGACGTGCCCGCGTATGCATCGTGAGGTAGGCGGTGACATACGCCTTCTTCAGTCCCGCGAACTTGCTAAGCACTTGCTGACGGAACGTGGCCGCAGCGCGCTTTGTCGGATCCGCAATCTGGGCTAGCACGCCGTCGCGCGTCTTCTTCATCTCGCTCAGCCAGTCGTGGTCCTCTGGTAACACTGCCTCGGCCGTGGACAGGTACGAAGCCGTGGGCCCTAGGTCGGCTACGAGTTCGTGCAGAGACTCAATCTCACCGAGCGTCGCGAGTCCGGTGCGGTGCCCGGCTACCTCGCGCGCGTCGTAGCGGAAGTTCTTAAGCTTGCCAGTGGAAGAGTAGGCCTGCAGCGACTCCAGGAATGTCTTCGTTTCATCCAGACGCGTACGGAACGTCTTGGTTTCATCCTCGCCGAGCAGGTTTCGGCCCCAGAACGGCAGGCCACTTTGGAGATGCTGCTGAACCAAAACCAGCTTCTCCACCGACCGGCTGACAGCCTTCTGGAGTTCCTGCACGGGCTCGTCCTTGCCCTGGGTGACGAGCTGCGCCATTCCCGGCGTCAGCCCCAGCAGTTCGAAAAGCGCCTTGAGCGCGGGGACGTTCCAATCCTTCGGCCGCTCAACGTGCTTGAACTGCGCCAACTCGTCGACGGAAGTTGCGGCAATCTCAGGTAGGCCGGTTGCGTCGAACTTCTTGCCCGGAATGGCCAGGACCAAATCCCCTGAGTAGACCAGTATCGCCAGCAACACAACCACCCACTCGGGTTCGAGCCGCAGGGATTGCGACGCCAAGTACTCGACACCAAGAACCTCCTGAATAAGTTCGGACCGGTTGACGACCTGTCCATGCCCCTTCTTTTTCAGCAGTTTCAGAATGTGCTTGGTGTACTTGGAGCGATATGCATCGAGCCGATCGCCGTCGAGCAATTCGAGCGCATCGAGGACCGCAGTCGCCTGCTTGGTCATGTTCTGGCCAGCGATGACCCGCAATGCGTCCTGGGCTGCCAGCGGCCGATTGGCTCCCGTGATCAGCACAGAGAAGGCAGGATAGTCCGGCGCCTGCTCGTCGAAGTGGGCCGCGAGGCAGACGGATCCCACCATATTGATGATATCTCGCACGTTGAGGCGAGCGCCGCCGGTGATCTTACCCTTCACCCAGGCCAGCAGGGGTTTTGGCTTTCCCTGGTAGGTCACCTCAAACGCGGATGTCATGTGTTCCTGGAGCCACTTGACCAACTGTTGCAGGAAGCCGTTGTGTCCGCTCGCCTTTGCTTCGTATGTGGTCTTGGCGTGGCCGGAAGATGTTGACGCCAGGTCCAAGGCCGCGGCGTAACTGCGCAGTGCGCCGCGAAACTCGTCGTCGGCGCCGGTCAATTTGAAGAAGACCTCATCCGCCTTCTTCTCATCCTTGAAATGTGGTGGGTCGTTCGGCTGGATGAAATACAAGTAGAAATCTCGTGGCGGAACGGCGGTAGACCGCTCATTGGGAGCACCGAAGAAAAGGTATCCTTCCCTCGCTGCCTTACGCTCGAGCCATTCGACCTCATGCTGCCAGATCTTGTAACCCGTGACGTAGGTCTGGTCGGTGCACTCCATCACGCGTTTGAGGGCTTCGTAGTAGTAGCGATCGAGCTGGGAGTCGTCGAGACTCTCCGCACGCTTCTCGATGAGCGCGTCGAAATCGTCGGTCTTCTTGAGGTCCAGGTAATACTGGCGGTTGTCCGGATTGGATGAGATGAATTGCCCGCTGACGGTCTTGTGGATCTCTCGAAGCACCGTTTCGACTTGAGATAGGAGGTCATCAGCGGGCACGCCGCCGAGCTCTTCGATGCCGGGCTGGTACAGACACAGCCCATCCCGCAGCTCCTCTGCCGTCGCGCCCAAGGCTGCATGGATGTCGCCGGTCGTCAAGCGGTGCACCGATAGGGCCCGGATGATTTGCTGCGCCATTGGCTTGTACGTAGGGCGCGTGAAGGCCTGCTCAATCCTGGATTCGAGGACTTGGCTGCAGTCGATCACTGCCTTGATGTCAGGGTCCGCACGGAATGACGGGTTTTCCCGCAGGGTTCGCCAGTAGCTGTCATAGGCGACTAACCCGGGGCGGTCCGCTGGTACATCTGTGCCCAACAGCCGCTTCATCGCGACGGATAGGGTCTTGAGCACTTCGCGCTTTTCTACCGCGGTGACTCGCTCGAAAGTATCGATGTAGTCGGGGTGAACCGGGAAAAGGCGGACGAACTCGTCCATCCGTTCGTTCATATGGCCGTAGAACTTGGCAAATGGGGTAAGGTGTTCGCGTATCTTGGCCTGCTGCTCCGCAGTTTTTTTGAGCAGTCGTTCCGACACGACGAACTTCACGTCTTTCCGGGCGATGAGGATCTGCTCGAAGCGATCCTTGACCCGGCGGA
Organism: uncultured Planctomycetales bacterium; assembly: GCA_964579675.1. Classification (GTDB taxonomy): domain Bacteria; phylum Planctomycetota; class Phycisphaerae; order UBA1845; family PWPN01; genus CAZOIA01. Next base: position 22,677 of record CAZOIA010000001.1, read on the forward strand.
TGCTGTCGGCGACGAAGGAGAATCGGGGACTGTCAAAGATGGCTTCCTGTACGCCGGCAATGAAACGGAAGCGCAGATCCTTGCACACCTCGCCGACTTCACGCAGAAAATTCAAGTCCAGGATAAGTTCCTGATCCTTGCGCGTCCGCAGATAGTCGAGCAACTCATCCACCACGAGGAGCAATCCGTGATCCGGGTATTCCTGGTGGAAGGCCGCCATCATTTCTTCGAAAGATCGTTTGTTGCCGGAAACCTCACTGGCGTCCGGGAAGGTATAGCTGACACCGAGAGCCCCGAGACGCTCTTCGAGTTCGGCGACCAGAATGTCCCGCAACGTCATGGTGGTAGCGCCGATCTCTGTGCGTACGACCTTAAACTTGCCGGCGATTTTGGTGGCCGCGTCGGCCACTTGAGGGTTGCTAAGACAGGCAGAGAAGTCAGAATGCTCCGCTAGTCCCGAGATGACCGACATGAGATGCGATTTACCGGTGCCGTAATTCCCGACGACCAGAAGCCCCTTGTTGTCCACGGGTTGGTCGATCTGGAGCTGAGGAATGACGAGGCTCGTCAGTCGCTCGGCCATCTCCTCAGAGATGACATAGGTATCGACGAGGTGTCGAGCGGCCGCCGTTTCGTCGGCGTCCCGGAGCTGAACCACACTTTCGATGGCCTCGAATTGAATCAGGTCGCCGTATTTCATCGTGTGCGTCCCCTTACGATTCTGTTGGCTGTGCTCATGCCGTTGCCTCCGGTACTGCCACCAGGAAATCGCGGACCGGGTAACGCCGGTGCTCGAGGTGACCCGGGGCTGCGTATGTAACGTGTCCACTATCCAGCGAGCCATTCCAGGCAGCCACAACGGTCCTGTTACGCGAAATCCCCTGGAGAAGCCGAAGTGGGTCTTGTTTCAGAGATATGTCAAAGAGAATCTCTATATTGTCCAGCAACACGGCATCACTGCCGGCCTCGCCCACGATCTCCTTCAGCAGCCGCGCGACCTGGAGAGTCCGTTGCCGTTCCGTCATGTCCAGCATGCGACGAGAGAGCTCCAGGTTGATGTTGACAAGCGGTGCGCCCGTACGCTTTCGGACTTGCTGAAGCGACCATGTCTTTCCCCCGCCTGCCGAGCTCAGCACCAGAGTCAGCCGATGATAAAGCGCAGCTGCCTCCTTCATCTTGCGAATGACCTGATCTGCGAGGGGCTCTGGCATCACTGGTCTCCGTTGCCCTGCGGCTCGTTGGGCCGAGATTCTTCCAACCAACGGTCGATCGCTTCCTTGCGGAAACGCCAGTGGCGCCCCACCTTCTGGCAGGGGATCTTGCCCTCCTGTGCGAGCTTGTACACCGTCGACTTCGGGATCTTCAGGTAAACGCACATCTCATCGATCGTCAGCACCTGATCTGACATTGCTCTGCTCCACCAGCAACGCGGCCATGCAGCATCTATCCCCACAAGTGTTCGTTATTATGACCTGCTGCGAGTTGCTGTCAAACCACCAGCCCGAGCACGATTTGGGGGTTTTGCACTGGCGTTTACGAACCATGAGTCGCGACCGGACGGTCCGGTCCGATCGAAGCCCCAAACGAAGGCATATGGGCCTGTCGCCGAGTGATGTCGCCCGAAACCGTCACCTGTGGGATCGTGGAACTCTCGCGCCACGAGCAGGAAGATGCGAGAGATTCGCTCGTTCCTGGGCCTTACTCAGACGGTCTCCTAGCCTGGATTCCCATGCTACCCATTTCCCCTAACGTTTACGCATGATCTGGCCTTGTAGGCGGCAGGCCGCAAGACGCGAGACTTTGAGACCGCCACGCTTAACCCGCTGATGCTGATGCGCTTATGGTGCCGCTCCGAGTCTCATGGCTCCGATTCAGTGAGATTCTCGGGCGGCGCCTGGTTGGCGGGGCCGGTTGTATGGCCGTTCCCGAAGACGCCGGCCAAGCCCTCCGACCTGATCGTGGGCGACGACATTTCGAAGCCAAGTTGCCGGGCATACTCGGTCGCCTCAGACGCCGGCTTGAGGAACAAGAAGACGATGGCGTTGAGCGCAGTGACGGTGGCCAACGCGGCGCCCGCTGTCCAGACCGACGGCAGCGGTACAGCCCACCACCGCCTTTCACACCGTTCCGGGCATTCGCTGGGCGTTGGCGACCCCCGCCTGCATCCTGCTACAGGTCACTCACGAGGTCACTCAAACGAGCGTACAATAGGCTGAAATGTTGCCCAAAAAGAGCCCACCGCAAACGCTGTGGGCTCGCTATAAACCATTATAGATGAACGGTTTATGGTATTCGGGGCGAGAGGATTTGAACCTCCGACCTCTTGACCCCCAGTCAAGCGCTCTAGACCAGGCTGAGCTACGCCCCGAACCGCCGCGCAGGCTGCATGAGTCGCGGCGGGCCAAGTTATGATGAGTCATCGATCCCACCATGTCAATACCCGTCTTTTAGGCCTCCCTGCTCGGGGTCCGTGACAGAATCGGCGGGGTTCCCAGGAAGCCGTGGCGTCGTCTTTCCCGGATGACCTGAGGCGGCCCGCGAACAAGTGCCAATGTGAGAAAGCGAGAAAACGCCGGTTGCGACGTGCCTTTTCCACTTTCGCACCTTTTGAGCCGGGGCTTGGCGGAGGCAACGTAGGGCTTCCTCCGGCCCGCCGGCTGAACTGTCACGCACCTCCCTGCCCGCCGACGTCACTGCGGCGTCAGTCGCCATATCTGACAGCAGCTCCGCCGGCATTCCGGCTGCCAACTCCTCATACCGATCCGTCGCCGCCCGGGCATTCGGATCGCTCACGTGGATGCAGAATTCCCGCGTGGTCGTGATGCTGGAATGGCCTATGGACTCTTGAAGCCCGTGGATCCGCGTCCCGCAGTCCGCATGGTTCTGGCCGAACGACCGGCGAAAGCTGCGGGCGGTGATCGGGGTTGTCAACTCGATCCCCGGCCACCGGACCTCGCTCCTGGTATGGCGCAAAACGTTCAGAACGATGTCCCTGTTCTACCAGGGACCGGGCTTCCTTGCCCCCTCCCTCGGCAATCTCTGCCGGCATGACTTCCAGTTGCGCTTGACTTGCCCGAATCGTCGAGCGGTCAGCAACAAAAACAGGACACCTTCGGGCGCTTCGGCCTGCCACTCAGCCAAGGCGTCAATAACAGGCTCCGGTATCGGCACCGACCGCTTTCTGCTCACGCCGCCCCGACCGTCGGACTTGACTCTGAATGGAGGTGATTCCCGCGTGGGTCATCGATCCCGCACGTGAACGACGACAAGAAGCTGGAATTCAAGTACGGTTACATGGACCAGCGGGTGGAGAAGACGTATGCGACGCACAACGGCTCTGACTGGGTCAGGCAATCGAAGCGGCGCTTCGCCTACGATGGATGGAACTCCCAGCGCACGGATCGACCTGGCCCTGTCAACTGCTTGCGCGTGGGTGCTGCGCGGTTTTCCAGTGACTTCACGATACATGCACAAGCCCATTGACTGGTTTTCCATCAGCGCTCCGCTCATACCACTGTTACCCTTTCTGATCGCCTCCTTGTGTGTCGAGGTCCCGGGTACCGTTGCCTACATCCATCTGGCATGCCTCGGCCGCACCAGTGTCCCACCGGACGATTTCGGACACCTTCTTGTGGCCCAAGTCGTCACGGCTTTCTGGTACGTCGTGATCGTGAACGTGGTCCTCGCGCTTTGGTTGGCCCTCTTGGTCTCACGATCTCGTTCCGGACCGGCGCCATTGTCTTCTCTGATTCGAGGTATCCGGCGAATCCTATACTTTGCGGCCATACCGTATCCCTTCTTAGCCTTGGGAACCGGTTATTGGTCCACAATAGAGGTGCACATGAGCGAGTTCTATACGCCATTCTGGCTCGATGCCTGTGCTACGGCAGCACTACTGATGGGAGCGATCGCCCGAATCCTCATCGTTGGGTTCGCTTTCAGCCGGGAGACCAAGGCTTCATCCTCCACTGCGGGCATCGCTACCTTGGGGGCGCTTGATGCCTGGCTGATGCTGGCGTTTCTCTGTCAGGTGGTCGCCGCCGCCTCCACCGAATGGTTGTGGCGATGAAAGGCACAAGAAGGGATCAGAGCAATGCTGTTCGGGACGACAATTGTTGGTTTCACCCGCGAGGGGAGTCAGGATAGGTCTTCGTGATGCCGCCAGGACCTCGCGCCGCGTGCGCGCGACAAGAAGTGACGCCTGAAGTCGCTGTTTGCCAACCCTTCGGCCAAGCCGGTGGGTGAGATGAGCGACGGTGGCACGGGAGATACGAGGCGACGGGTTCGTTCGGTTGGCTTCCGCGACGGAACAGCCAAGCCCCGAGAAGCCTGGCTCACAACTTCTTGGACAAACACGGGTTCACCCTCGTGCCAAGCCCCCCAGCACGCCAAACACGTACGTGAGCCCGGTGCTTCTTCCCGGCGCGAGGTTCTCCCATCCGAGGAAACACCGGCCTCACAGAGGCCGGCTCTGATCGCGCTGGAAGCGGCGCTGACCGTGTCGGAACCGGCTCTGATCGCGCCGGACGCCGGTGGCCCCGCAGGGTTACTGCCCCGGCGAGCCGGTTCCTGAACCGATCATCGATCACAGCAACGACATCGGATCGACATCAATGACGGTGTGCCTGGATGACGGCGTGAGCACCTTCTCGTTTCGGAGCATCTCAAGGGTCCCCATCAATCGGCTGGCGTTGGCGGCCCGGATGAGGAAATCGTAGCGGTACAGGTTTCGCAGTCGTCCGAGCGGCGCGGTCTGCGGCCCCAGCACGTCGGCGGGCAGGGACCGATCCGCCAGGTACTGGCGAATCTGGCCGGCAAGCTGGCGGGTCTGCTGGAGTGCCTGCGACTGGGTGCGATGCGAGACGACCAAGCGCGCCAGCCGGCTGAATGGGGGCCACCCGAGCCATTTCCGTATCGCCAACTCGTGCTCGGCGAACGACGGAAAGTCGTGGTTGGCGGCAGACTGCAGGGCAGCCGACAGGCCCGCCAGGCTCTGCACGATCACGTGACCGCCCACGTCAGACCGGCCCGCCCGCCCCGCGACCTGGGTCACCATCTGGAACGTTCGTTCCGCCGCCCGAAAGTCCGGCACCGCCAGGGCGGTATCCGCGTTGATCACCCCAACGAACGAGACGGCCGGAAAGTCCAGCCCCTTGGCGATCATCTGGGTGCCAACCAGAACGTCGATCCGGCGGGCGCCGAAATCGCGCAGCATCTGCTCGTACTGCCCGACGCTCGTCATGGTGTCACTGTCCGCCCGGGCGACCCGGGCATCGGGGAACCTGGCCCGCACTTCCTCCTCTACCCGCTGCGTCCCCATGCCCCACCGGATCAGCGTCCCGCCGCAGGACGCGTCGCCGCAGCGCTTCGGCACGATGAGCTTCGCCGTGCAGTAGTGGCACATCGCTTTGCCGGTCGTCTTGTGGAATACCATGTTGACCCGGCAATTCGGGCAGACGACGGGGTTGCGGCACCGGCTGCAGACCAGGTAGCTCGCGTAGCCGCGACGGTTCAGCAGCAGCACCGCCTGTTGACCTGCCGCCAGCACCTCCCGCAAACGCTCTTCCATGAGTCGGGACATCAGGTGCATGCCCTTGCGCTGCCTCTGCTCGATGTGCATATCCACGAAATCGACCGCGGGCATCGGCAGCCCGGCGATGCGGTGGTTGAGGGTGATGCGCTCGAAGTGCGGCAACTTCTCGCAGTTGTGCCACGTTTCCAGGGAGGGCGTCGCGGAGCCGAGCACGATAGGGATCGACGCGAGCTGGGCGCGTTTGATTGCCACCTCGCGGGTGTGGAACCGCGGCGACTGCTGGTTCTTGTAGCTGGACTCCTGCTCCTCGTCCACCACGATCAGGCCGAGGTCCGGGCACGGGGCGAAGACCGCGCTCCGGGTCCCGATGACGACGCGCTTCTCGCCCCGGGCGATCGCCACCCACGTCAGCGAGCGCTGCGCGCCGGTCAGGCCGCTGTGCACAACGGCCACGTCCTGGAACCGGACCGCAAGCCGATCAACGATCTGAGTGGTCAGAGCGATCTCCGGCACGAGCAGGATCGCCTGTTTGCCGCGGGCCAGCGCCGCCCGAATCGACCGGATGTAGACCTCCGTCTTGCCGCTCCCGCTCACGCCGAACAACAGCACCACCCGGAGCCCGCCGTCCTCGGCGATGTTCCCGATGCGGTTGATGGCTGACTGCTGGTCGGGGTTCAACTCGAATTGCGGCTCCTGGCCGGGCCGATCGAAGTCGGGCGCCGGCGCCGGCTCGCGCCGCGTTTCCATTTCGATCACCGCCGCCCTCACCATCGCGGAGACGATGCCCTTGCTGACACCGGTGCGAGTGATCAGCGCCTCCAGCTCAAGTCCATCCGCCTGTTCGGCGAGCGCATCCACAACAGCTTGCCTTTTCGCCGAATGGGCTCTCCGCGGTTCGACGGCCGGGCCTTGCCCGCGATCAGTCCCCGCCGGCCGCGCCAGCCGAAGGACTCGCACCGTACGGAACCCGCTCTGCTTGCGGATGGACTCGGGCATCATGGCCGCCAGTGCCCGCCCGAGGGGGCAGCAGTAGTACCGCGACATCCACCGCCCCAGTTCGATCAGTTCGTCGCCGAGGAGCCGGTGTTCGTCGAGCACGTCGGCCACCGGCTTGAGCGTAGAAGTCCAGGGTTCGCGGGCCAGCGTGACGCAGAAGGCGGGCTGCGGTTTTCGACTCCTGCCGAAGGGCACCAGCAGGCGCTTGCCCGGCTCGACGCGGTCGGCCAGCTCGTCCGGGACGGCAAAGCTGTACTCCCCCTCTATCGCCGCCACCATGGCTACGCGAGCCACCGGCCCCTCACGCACCTCCGGTGACTCGAGCCATAACGATGCACCGGGCTTCTCAGATAAACGTGCCACTTCTCGTCCGGGCTCAAACCGCCGACCAGAGGTTGCCAACCACAACCGCGTATGGTGTCTCATCCCTGCATCCGCAGGGACGGTGAACTCGCGGAGTATAATCCAGGTCGAAGCGAATGGTCCAAGACAGGCACGTGGGCCGCTTCCCACCCGGACGCTACGCGCTGCCCTGCGGGCTCTCAGCCCACGCGGCCCGACTTGAGGAAGTACTCCATCAGCTCGTGGCCCGGGTCGATGTGCAGGCCGCTTTCCCTGCCCTGCGCCTCGGTGAAGGCCGTGGTGCGGTCGGCCGCGATCCCCGAGCCGGCCATGCAAAACGGAGGCGGCGTCGCGGTGTGTGTCCGCTTGAGCACCGGCGTCGGGTGATCCGGCAAACAGAGTACTCGCCAGGTGTCAAAGCTCCGCAGCTTCTCTAACACCGGGCCGACCACGTGCTCGTCGATCTGCTCGATTGCCTCCACCTTGGCCGGCGCGTCGCCGTTGTGACCCATTTCGTCCGGTGCCTCGACGTGAACCACGATAATGTCCACGTCGTCGAGGCCCGCCGCTGCCGCCTGGCCCTTGCCGCGATAGTTGGTGTCGAGGTAGCCGGTTGCCCCCTCCACCTCGATCAACCGCCAGCCGATACTCAGGGAAATCCCGCGAATCAGGTCCACCGCGGTAATTGCCGCCCCGCGCAGGCCGAAGCGATCCTTGAAGCTGGACAGTTTGGGCATTGGCCCCTGGCCCCACAGCCAGATGGATGTCGCGGGGTTCTCGCCGAGATCCTGCCGGACCTGGTTTACCTCGTGCGACTCCAGCACGGCCCGCGACCGTTCCATCAACGCCCGGACCTCCTCGCTGCCCTTACCCGTGGGCAGGTAACCCGCCACCGGTTCGCCGGGGATATCGTGCGGCGGCGTGCACTTGACCTTCATCCAGGAGGCATCCTTCATCGTCACGAGATGCCGGTAGCCGACGCCGGCGTGGAACCGGACCCGCTCGTCGCCGAGCTCGGCCTGAAGATCGGCGATGAGCTTGTCCGCTTCCGGCTGGGATATGTGACCAGCGGAGAAGTCTTCCATTACGCCGTCCACGATCGTGACCAGATTGCACCGGAACGCCAGTTCATCCGGCCCAAGCGAGATCCGCTTGGCCATCGCCTCGAGCGGGGCCCGACCGGTATAGCAGGCCTTCACGTCGTAGCCGATGACGCTCAGCGTGGCCACGTCACTACCGGGCGTGAACCCCTCCGGCACCGTCCTGACCGTCCCGACCCGACCATTGGCGGCAATCCAATCCATGTTGGGTATCCGGGCCGCCTCCAGAGCCGTCCGACCGTCAAGATCAGGAATGGGCTCATCAGCAGCCCCGTCGGGCAGTATCACTGCATACTTCATGGCGTGTGCAATCTCGGTCTACGAAGCCATCGGCCATCAGCGCTGACTGGCGGACTACCATTACCACAGGCACTCAGGCCTTGGTGGCGTCCGCCCGGCGATTGGCGGACCATGGTACGCCGCAGGGCCTAACTTGTCACGGAGCCGCCACTTGTGCGGGCGGTGAGGGGAATGTCTGGTCGTTCGGCCCGGTGATCCGGCGGCCCCCGATGCCCCTCGGGGTCTGCGGCCCTGTTGGGCCATCCCACCATCTCGCCGTCCATCTCCCGCCATGCCGCGGCGCCTTCCATCCTCTTTTTCTGTACTTTCCGCCTCGTTCCGACGTGCTCCACTCGCCGGCTATCCCCTTTCCTACCCATTTCCTCGGCCCTGACCCCCAGTACCCCCCAAAAAAAGGCGCAAGAAAGCTATTGACATAGTACAATAGTGAACTATAATAATAGTGTAGACTCTGATTTCCCGGGAGCTGCCATGGCCCTGCCGATCAAGATAGACAAGCACAGTGGGATCCCGATCTACATCCAACTGGGGGAGCGGATCCGGCTCCTGATTCACGAGGGCAGCCTCAAGGTAGGCGACGCGATGCCCACCGTGCGGAGCCTGGCCGTTTGGCTGGGAATCAACGCCAATACCGTGGCCCGGGTCTATCGCGAGTTGCAGGCCGACGGCCTGCTGAGGCTTGAGCGCGGCGTCGGGACGTTTGTGGCCGACGTGAGCGGGAGCCGGACGCCCGAATCTGACTTCAGGCAAGTGGAAGAGAAGGTGATGGAGGTGATCCGGCTCGGGAAACGGGCTGGCATGAGTGCGGCGGAAGTGTCCCAATTCATCGAAACGCGATGGCAGGAGGTTGACGATGTTTCTAGGTAGCTTCAACAACATCGTGGCACTGGCGATCCTCGGGGCAGTGCTGTTGATCAGTTGTGCGGTTGGGTACTTCGGTGAGTCACCGACGGCAGGGTGCGTTGTCTTCGCCGTGGGCCTGGTGGTGTCGGCTTCGCCGCGCATGATCAACGAGTGGGAGCGCGGCGTGCTGCTCCGGCTGGGCAGGTTTCAGCGCGTCCTCAAGCCCGGCATCGTGTGGGTGATCCCGGGGGTTGACCAGATCGTAGCGATGGTGGACATGCGGATCCGCTCGACGCCCTTCTCAGCGGAGAAGACTCTGACCAGGGATACCGTGCCCGTGGACGTGGATGCGGTGCTGTTCTGGGTGGTCACCGACGCCCAGCGGGCGATCCTCGAGGTCGAGAGGTACGAGCCGACGGTGAGCTGGGCGGCCCAGACCACGCTGCGCGACGTCATCGGCAGAACGGAACTGGGGCGAATGATCTCGGACCGAGAAGGACTGGACCAGGAACTGCAAAGAATCATCGACGCCAAGACGGGCGAATGGGGGGTCACGGTGCAATCGGTCGAGATACGGGATGTCAGGATTCCCGGCGCGCTGGAGGATGCGATGAGTCGCAAAGCCCAGGCCGACCGCGAAAAGGAGGCCCGCATTATCCTGGCCCAGGCCGAAGAGCAGGTGGCCCACGAAATGGCCAAAGCCGCCCGCGTGTACCAGGCGGAGGACACGGCCATGCAACTCCGCGCGATGAACATGACCTACGAATCAATCAAGGAGAAAGGGGCACTTATGGTCGTTCCATCTGGCATGGCCGATTCGATGAACCCCGGCATCGTGGGCCTGGCGGCGGCATTCCGGGGCGGACTGTCGCCGAAGGGAGGTGACAGCGCATGAGCCCACTGCCGACAGGCGGCGATCTGCGTACGGTTCGGATACCTGGCGCCCCCGACTTGCCCGGCGCTCGGGCCTGGGTGGCGGGGCAAACTAACCCTCAAGCGGCGGAGGGTTGGCCGGGTCAACCTTCCTCACGCCGAAACGCCGAAGCCAGACGCAATAGTTCTCTGCGTCCGAGGCCCGATTCTCCAGTGGCAGCTTCATGCTGTGGCCGTCCAGGAAGCCCCCGTTGGTGAACCGGTTGAGGTGCATTTTGCGGGCTACGCGACGAGGACCTGGTTCGTCCGAAACATTCGTCGTGCCCATACCCTGGGGAAGCTGGTCCGCAATCCAAACGTCCATCGCATCAATGCCGTTCGCGCCAGTCTGCCAGGCGCCGGACTTCCAGTTCTCCCGGCCCTCCTGGAGCGTCACATCCGAACCCCCGCCCACGTTCTTGTCCTCCCTCGCCGCGTCGAGGATGTAAACCCACTCTGCGGGGCGCTTGATGGACGCCAGCTTCGTATACTTCTGCTCCAGCCAACCTTCGTCCGGATCAGGCCCGTCCGGAGCGAGAGCGTTTACAACGTAATCAACGAACGGGAAAGGCAGCATCTTGACCCGTTCGGGGCATTGGAAGCTCGCCCATTTGTCTACCTGCAACTCATTGATATTGTGGTAGAACGTCTTGTCTCCGAATGTTCGGGCGACCAGCCGGGTCCAGTGCACCTCCCACGGGCTGGCACCGCGCGGAAAGACGCCCTTCCACGCGACCGCGTATTCCTCCGTGGCAACAGAGAACTGGTGTAGATTGCTCAGGCATTGGGTATTCCTTGCCTGGGCCCGGGCCCGGGCCAGGGACGGCATCATGATGGCCAGCAACAAGGCGATAATCGCCACCACCACCAGCAGCTCGATCAACGTGAAGCCCCTTACCAGACGGCTCGGCGACGACGTGACGTACATGACTCGGTCCTCCGTGGCACGAGGGTGGATCAGACCTACCCATTAAATACTACGCCCGGCAGCCCGGCGCGTCAACCGGGCCAGGCATATACTGAGCCGGAAAAAGTTCGTCTGCTGCGCCAGAACACAACAGGAATGCCCTATCCCAGGCCGGGGGCGGGAACCGACTTCACACCGTAGCAGGGAAGTCGCTAGTAAAGATCCGGGTCTTCCATGGCGATCCTCAGGGCATCCTTGACCCCGAAGGACTTGAGCCAGTAGGCGTAATTCGCGACGTGGTTTGGACCGCCGCCGCCGTCGGTCCGGTTGGCCAGTGGGATCTTGTCGGCGTGGCCATCCATGAAGGTTGCGTTGGTGAACCGGTTGAGGTGCATCTTGCGGGCGGCGCGACGATAGCCGACGTCATCCGAGATGTTGTACTTCTCGGCATCACCCCATCCGCCCGCAGTGGGGCGCTTCCCCTCGGGCAGGTGGGCGCCCTTCCACACGTCCATCACCCCGAGCGCGCCCGAGCGCTGATTGATCCAATTCTCGTGGGCCTCGCCAACGGAAGCGGCCGTTGCGAAACCCTGGCACTTGTCCTCTTTCTCCGCCTCGGTGAGATAGATCACCTCGGCCGGCTGCCGGTAGATGCTGATCTTGGAAAGCGCTCTCGTTGCGTCGTCGAAATGGCGAATCTGCTCCCACGTCCCAGTGGCATCGGGCATGCTGCCGGGCCCACTGGCCCGGGGTCCTTCGGGATCCATCGAGTTGACCACGTAATCCAGAAATGGACTTCTCAGCGTGCTGGTCCGCTCGGGGCAATGAAAGATCTCCATCCTGTCTACTTGAAGGTCGTTGACATCGAAGGTGCTGGGCACGCTCTTGATCAGACCCAGTTTTCGCGCCACCTCGACCGTCCAATTAGTGCGGTCGCCGTCGTTGCAGGCCCGCGGGAGCACGTCCTTGTGCTCGATGGCGTGCTGGTACATCACCGCCCCGAACTGATGAAGATTGCTCAGGCACGCCGCGTGGCGGGTCTGGGCCCGGGCCCGGGCCAGCGAAGGCATGAGGATAGCCAGCAACAGGGCGATGATCGCCACCACCAGCAGGAGCTCGATCAAGGTGAACCCTCGCGCCCGACGTGCTACCGACGACCCAGGGAACATAACTCGCTCCTCCGCCGTGGGGAGATTGCCGAAGCCAATCTTGTCTCCATCCCACGACCGCCGGTTCCCGGTCGCGGCCAGCATCGCCACCTTGCCGGGCCGCCCTGACCCGGCAAGACGGCGGCCTCTCAACAGTAGCGCCCCCCGAGAAGCCGGCCACCGACTTGACTACTGCCGTACGCGCTTCCCTTGGCGTAATGGCTGAACAAGCTATCGAGGAGCGTCAACCCTTGGGATCACCCCGCGCTCGGGAAGAACAGCCTCGTCCCGACGTCCTCGTCGAACCCGCGGCCGAACTTGACCTCGAGCACCTCCTGCATGATTACGTCGGCGGTGGTCGTGACGGGGGCGGTGCCGGCCTCGAGATGCCCGCCGTGCGTATGCCCGTTGCTGTCCACGAAGCTGATGTGCAGGTGCGGCTCGATCGACCCGTCCTCCAGCTCGCAGATCATGCCCTGGGCACCGCAGATCGCGATCGGGCCGGTCAGCTCGATCTTCTTGGCGACCACGCCAACCGGGCTCTCTTTCGACGGTTTTGCCACCTCGATGACGGCCTTGTCCACCCCCCCGATGATCACAGGAATGTAAGCAGCCTTGATCCCATTGGCCTCGGCCAGCTCCTTCAGCCCGGTGAGCAGATCCGTTCCCGGCTTGAGCCTGGCCACGATGCATCGCCCCGATTTCCCGATAGCAGAGTAATATGCCATTGTTCTTTGTCGTCCAGGCGGTACTTGGTCTCGCCCAAAGCCAACTCGGGGGCTCGTCAAAAGCCCGCCCGGGGCCGCTAGAACCACCGCTCAAGGCTCGTTAAAAGCAGCCAGCCGAAAGGCCCCGGCCGCCGGCGCTTTATTATGAATGAAACTTCCGATATTGTCGAGGCCATGAACCAGATGAACGTGCCACCGACGAGCAGGGCATTTGCGGTGGACGGCACCGGCAAGGGCCGAATCGAGAACATCCCCATCCCCTCAATCGGCCCGAATGACGTGCTGATCCGCATGGAGGGTATATACGGCTGTGCCGGGGGTGACACGATCGTCTACGCCGGCAAGCATCCCCACTCGCAGGGGGCGTATCCGCTGATCCTCGGGCACGAAGGCGTGGGGGTGGTCGCCGCCATCGGCCCGGACGCCGCCGCCAAGCGAGGACTGAAGCTCGGCGACCGCGTGGCAGTCGAGGTGATGATCCCCTGCGACACGACGCGGGACGACGCCTGCTCCCAGTGCCGGGCCGGGGAGTACCAGCTTTGCGAGAAGAACCAGCAGCACGGCGTCTCCATGCCGCTGTCGGTTGGGCACGGCCTGTGGGGGATGTACTCGGATTTCCTGATGGTTCACCCCCGTGCCGTCACCCACCGCATGCCCGACAACGTCACCATGGAGAACGCCGTCGCCACCGCGTTTCTCGCCAACGCGGTCCGCTGGACGGAGGTCAAGGGCAAGGTGCAGAAAGGCGAGACTGTGGCGGTCTTCGGGCCGGGCCCGCAGGGCGTCGGCAGCGCGGCGGTGGCGACCTATCGCGGGGCGACGCCCATCCTGATCGGGTTGAGCAGCGACCAGGCCCGGTTCGAGATCGCAATCGGCATCGGCGTGGTGCGTCCGGAGCAGATCGTCCGGGCGGATCAGGACGACGTTGTCGAGGCGGTGATGACGCTGACCGGGGGAAAGGGTTGCGACCTGGCGATCGAGTGCAGCGGCGCCGATCCGGCGGTGGCCCCCTGGCTGCGGGTGCTCCGCAAGCGGGGTCGGGGGGTAATCTGCGGCTACCACGGCGGCAGGGAGGTCCCGCTGCCGATCGACCAGATCTCCACCAAGGAGCTGGCGATTCAGGGCGCGTGGGGCCAGGCCGGCGGTTGGCCCCTGGCCATCGAAATCCTCGAAAAAGAGGTGTTCGACTTCGCACCCATGATCACCAACCGGTTCAGAATCGATCAACTCAACGAGGTGGTTCCCACACTCAAAGACCCGACGAAGATCGTCATGAAAGCCCTGTTCGAGCCACTACCGCGGTGACAAGAAGCGTGTCCCATGAAGAACCTGTTCAAACGATCCCAACTCAACCCGATCTTGACCCCGCTGCACATGCCGATGCCGGCAGCGGCGACCCTCAACCCGGGAGCCACCGAGCAAGACGATCAGGTCGTCCTCCTGCTGCGGGTAGAGGATCTTGCCGGTTACTCGAGCATCCACGTCGCCCGCAGCAGGAACGGGGTGACCGATTGGGAGATCGAGTCAGAGCCGATCCTGCGGTACGGCCAACCGAAGTGGCGGTACGAACTGTGGGGGTGCGAGGACGCGCGGGTGACCTACCTTCGCGAAGAGAAGCGCTGGTACATCACCTACACTGCATACTCCCCCGCCGGGGCGGCGGTCGCCCTGGCCTGCACCACTGATCTGGTCAAAGCCGAGCGCGTCAGCCTCATCTTCTCGCCGAACAACAAGGACGCGGCCCTGTTTCCGCAGCGATTCGACGGCCGCTGGGCGGTGCTGCACCGACCCGACGCCGGGGGCATCGAACACATCTGGTCTGCCTTATATCGGTAGATGATCCTTTTGTTTTAGAGTCACTTCTTCTTTTCTGTTTTTGGGTGTTCTGCTTG
>CAZOIA010000001.1:37387-81858 GCA_964579675.1 uncultured Planctomycetales bacterium
GCCGGGGGCATCGAACACATCTGGTCTGCCTACTCGCCGGACCTGATCCACTGGGGTGAGCCGCACTGCGTCCTGCCCGAAGGTGGCGGCGCGGCCTGGGACGCGGTCAAGGTCGGCGCCGGCCCGCCGCCCATTCTCACCCGGCATGGATGGCTGTTGGTTTACCACGGCGTCAAGCGCTACGGTGGCCGCCTGATCTATCGCGCCGGCCTGGCCATGTTGGATAAGCACAGGCCTCATCGGCTCATCGCCCGCGCGCCAGGCTGGACGTTCCAGGCGGAAGCGCCTTACGAGCTGGCGGGCCTGGTCCCGAACGTCGTGTTTCCAACCGGACTCCTCGTCCGCGGCGACGAGCTGTGGATGTACTACGGCGCCGCCGACAACTACGTCTGCCTCGCCACCGCGAAGCTCAAAGACGTTCTCAACGCACTGGAAAACGTGCCCGACCGTACCGCCCCGGGCGCGTGAAGTGGGCTGCCGAATTCAATCGTACGGTCCCCCGTTGAGGCCCGGGCACGTCCCCGGTAGCATGATGACCCCTGGGACGTGACCCCGCTTGGGATATCTACCCATGTACCGCGACAGACCATCCAAAGTGTTGATCCGGGGGCTGCAGGCAGCCCTGGCGGCCGTTGCGGCTTTCGGGCTTCGGGCGGCTCACCCGTTGCCCTTGCCGGCGACGGCTTCCGCCCCGGCGGACGAGGAATGCTCAGGCCTGCCGGGACAGCTTGCCGCCGCGAAGAAGGCGTTGAACGATCGCGGGCCGGCCCTGCAGCAGCGGGTGGAGGCGATCGCCAAGGCCCTGCAGGATCTTAAGGCCCCACCCGAGTCCACCCCCGCCTCCGAGCTGGCCGGGCGCAAGGAGAAGCTCATTGCCGAGCGGGCGGCCGTGCAGAAGGAGCTGCGGTATCTCGAATCGGCCGGAACCACCTGGCAGGCGGCGCTGGATGCGTGCGAAAGCGCCATGCGGTTCCGCCAGGAACTCGAGCAGTTCCGGGCCGACCAGCGACGCAAGCGGGTCGAGTTCGTCTCCGCCGATGTGGACGCGTTCCAGTCCCAGCTTGACCAGATCCAAAATGCCCGCTCCGCATTGGACGAAGGGGAAGCCGTTCGCGGCGAACGGCTCGCCGGGCTGACCGAGCAGATCGGAAAGGCGGACGAGCAGGCCAGACCGCCGCTCGTGGCTGAGCAAGCCGCCCTGTTGGCCGAGACCGGGGCCACCCGGCACAAGCGCGTCGCCCTCGACGCCGAACGGGCCTTGCTGGAGGCCAAGCTCGCCGCGGCCCAAGAAGCACTCGGCCCCTCCACCACGACTCAGGCGACCGCAACCAGTACGGCCCCGGCGAAAGAGGCGAAAGCCGACGCTGACAACAAGCAGCTTCTGGCCCGGCAGCTCGAGGCCGAAGCGCGGGATCGGCTTGGTCATGCGCGGGCCCGCCTGCAGGAGATTCAAGGTCAGCTCAGCCAAGCCCGCGACGCCGGTCTCGATACCGCCCGGCTCGAAGACAACCGCGAGTACTGGCAGCGCAAGGAGACCTTTGAACTCCGCCGGCTGGAGCAGGCTGATCTGCACCAGCGCGCCGCCCGGGAAAAGCAGGAGATCGCACAACTGATCGAACGCAGGCAGGCGGTCAACAACAGCCTCGAGCAGCTCAGGCAGACGCGCTGGGAGATGTCGCCGGATGAGCGTCAGAAGCAGGCGGATCGCTTCCGGGCCCAGGCCGACGCCGGGCGGGAACGCGCCGGCAAGCTCGAGCAGCGCGCCGCGGCCGAGGACGGCAAGATCGAGCCCATACAGAAACGCCTGCCCGGCTTCGACGCCATTGAGCAGGCTTTATGGCAGCGGCTCCAAGAGGCCCCCACCTTCGCCGATTCCGAACGGCTCGCCGGCCACTACCGCCGAATGAAGGAGCAGCTCAACACCGAACGCCAGCAAATCGATCTGATGATCATGACGATGGAGAACGTCGTCTTCGCCATCAAGCGCCAGGCGAGCCTGGAGTACGAGCTCGCCGATCTCTATACCCAATGTGCGGAGGTGCTCGTTCCATCGGAGCCGTCGTTCTGGCAGCGGAACGAAAGCATCATCACCTCCATCATGATCCTGGGCGTGGTCGTCGCGATTTCGTACGGGGTTAAACTGGCGGTGTGGTTTATCCAGCGCCTGATCGCCCATCTGGACGCGACCGTGGGCGACGGCCGGTTCTCGGTCAAGCGCGCCGGTACGCTCCTGAGCTTTGCCGGCAGCATCGTCAAGTTGTTCGTCTGGATTTTCGGGGTGGTCTGGGTGCTCAACGAGTTCGGGATCAGTCCTGCCACCACCAGCGGGGCGCTCGGGTTGATCGGGCTCATCATGGCCGGCATGTTCCAGCAGATCGTGGTCGATTTCGTCAAGGGGTTGGATATCATCGCGGGCCGCCATTACAACGTGGGTGACTTCGTGGAGGTGGACGGCAAGTTCGGCCACGTCGTGGATTTCAACGTCAAGTACACGCGGATCCGCACCGGCTCCGGACAGGAGTTCAACGTGCCCAACAGCCAGTGCCTGCCCTCACGGCGGTTCCCCGACGGGTACGTGGACAATTACGTTGACCTCACGCTCAAATCATGCAGCGATGAGGACGCGGTCAAAAATGCCCTGGGTGCTGTATGTCAGGACCTCAACCACCGCATCGAGCCCATCCGGGACGAACCGGTGCCGGTGCGGCAGTTTGTTGGGCCTCAAGGTCGGGTTACCCTGCGGTACCGCGTGCGCGTGCTGCCCGGCTCCGACTGGGTGGTGAAAGACTACTTCATCCCGGCCGTGAAGGAGACCCTCGCCGGGCTAGGCGTGGAACTCGCGGCCGAGCCGACGTTCTTCTTCATCAATCGGATCCAGACTTTCCGGAAGCTGTTCAGCCGGCAGCTCAGCGAGGAGGAGATCGTCCGCCAGACCGGTGAGAGCGACCAGGGCCCGGCAACCGACGAGGATATCGCGCAACCGGCCACTCCCGGCGCCAACGTGGCGGCAAGCCCCGGAACCCAGGCTTGACTTGAGCAGGAAGCAAGAGATACCGTTCAGCGGCGACCCACTGAACGCGGCCGAAGACAGAGTGTCAGCGCGACCCGGAACGTCACCAGAGCAGGGGCGTAAAGGAGCGCGTGGGAGGAAAACAGATTATGAAGGCGAGATTGCGGTTTCATGGTGCGGCCCGGGAGGTGACTGGCTCAATGCACCTGATTGAAGCGGATGGCCACACCATCGCCCTGGACTGCGGGCTTTTTCAGGGACGGCGCAAGGAGGCCAACGCCAAGAACCGCACCTTCCCGCTCAAACCCTCCAGGATCGACGCGGTTGTCCTCTCTCACGCTCACATCGATCATTGCGGCAAGCTGCCCCGGCTCGTGCGCGAGGGCTTTTCCGGGCCGATCTATGCGACGCCCGCAACCTGCGACCTGGTGAAACTCCTGCTGGCCGACTCGGCCCACATTCAGGAGGAAGACGCGGCATACTGGAACAAGAAGCGGGTGCGTCGCGGGGACGAACCGATCGAGCCGTTGTACACCGCGGCTGACGTCGAAGAAGCGGTGCGGCTGCTGCAGGCCAGGCGACTGGAGGAGGGGTTCGACGTTGCCCCCGGGATGCATGCAAGATTGTACGAAGCCGGCCACATGCTCGGCTCAGCCGGCGTCGGAGTCGAGATCCAAAACCGCGGCGGTGAGCCGACCCGCATCGTTTTCACCGGTGACCGGGGCCGGTCGGGGATGGAGATCCTGCGCGACCCGGCCCCACTGCCGCCGTGCGACTATCTGATCTCCGAGAGCACCTACGGCGGGCGCGAGACACCCCGTGCCGAGGGCATGCGCGAGCAGTTGGCCGACGTTGTCAACCAGATCATCGACCGCGGTGGCAAGCTGGTCATCCCCTCCTTCGCCGTCGGACGCACCCAGGTCATTGTCTACGACTTCCATATGCTAGTTCTAGAGGGGCGCATCCCCGAGCACATCCCGCTGATCGTGGACAGCCCCCTCGCCGTCCGGGCTACCGAGGTCTTCAAGCTGCATCCGGAGGTCTATGACCGCGAGGCCTTCGCCTTCAACAAGCTGACCGGCGACATGCTCGAATGCAAGCATTGCGAGTACACCCACAGCGTCGAGGAAAGCAAGGCCCTGCACGCGCGAAAAGGGCCGATGATCATCATCTCCGCCAGCGGCATGTGCGAAGTGGGACGGATCCTCCACCACCTGAAGAACAACATCGAGAACCCCCGCAATACGGTGCTGATTGTCGGGTATCAGGCCGCTCACACGCTCGGCCGGCGGCTGGTCGAAAAGCAGAAGCGGGTGCGCATCTTCGGCGAGACGTACGAGGTCAAGGCCCAGGTCAAGGTGCTCAACGGCTTCAGCGCCCACGCAAACGCAACCGAACTGGCCGATACGACCGCGCCGCTGGCCGGGAAGGTTCGACGGACCTTCCTGGTGCACGGCGAATTGGACCAGGCCAAGGCTCTGGCCGCAACGATGCGCCGACGAGGGTTCACCGATGTGGTCATCCCCGAGAGCGGTCAGAAGTTTGCGATCCCCTGACGGGCGCTGCTTTCCCCGACCGACCGATCTCGATAACAACGAGCCGCGGGCCTTACGATTACCTGGCCAATAGAAGCGATCAGTTTCAGTTACTCGCCCTTTCGCAGCGGCCAGTGCTCGGATTCGGTCCGGGCGCTGGTGAGATACGCTTCGATCTTAGCCACGATCTCCGGATGGTCGGCGGCGATGTTCCTTGTTTCGCCGACGTCCGTGTTCAGGTCGTATAACTCCAGTGGCTCGCCGAGCTTGAGGCGGACGGCCTTGAAGTCGCCCATTCTCACCGCCTGCTTGGAAACCCCCTCGTGGAACTCCCAATAGAGGAAGTCGTGGCTTTTCTGCCGCTTGCCGAGCAGCGCGGGAGCCATGGAGATGCCGTCGATCTCTGCGGGCGGTTCAGCCCCGGCCAGCTCGGCCGCGGTGGGCGGGAAGTCCCAGAAGGTCCAGACCTGGTCGCTGACCCGACCCGCTTTGATCTTGCCCGGCCACCGCACGATCATCGGGACGCGGATCCCGCCCTCGTACAGGGCCCGTTTGTAGCCCCGCAGCGGTCCTGAGCTGTTGAAGAACTTCGGATCCGCACCACCCTCGGCGTGCGGGCCGTTGTCGCTGCTGAAGAACACGACCGTATCCTCGTCGATCCCCAACGCCTCGAGCCGATCGAACAGCCGCCCCATGTCCCTGTCGAGTCGGGTGATCATGGCCGCGTGGTTCTTCTGGGCTGCAGGCCAGGGCTTGTCGGTGTACGGTTCGTCGCTGGGCACCTCCATGCCCTTGTCGCCGGCTTCGTTGTTGGCATGGGGAATGGTGTAGGCCAGGTACAGAAAGAACGGGTGGTCCTTGTGGCGTTCGATGAAGCGGAGCGCTTCGGTGGTGAAGAGGTCGTGCGAGTACTGCGCCCGCTGGCTGGATACGCCTTTCTCGGCGACGTTGCCTTCGAGCGGGAACTTCTGCTGATTCCTCCAGAGGTATTCGGGCCAGTAATTGTGGGCGTGGCGCTGGTTCAGGTAGCCGAACCAGTAATCAAAGCCCTGACGGTTGGGAATGCCGGTGGTATCCGGTTCGCCGAGCCCCCACTTGCCAATGATGCCGGTCGCGTAGCCGGCCGTCTTGAGCACCTCGGCCACGGTGACGTCTTCGGGGCGGAGCGGCACCCGTCCGTTGCCGCGGACCAGGGCGTGGCCGGTATGCAGCCCGGTCATCAGGCAGCATCGCGACGGGGCACACACGGTGCTGCCGGCGTAGCACTGGGTGAACCGGATGCCCTCGTCTGCCATCCGGTCCAGGTTGGGCGTGCGGATCCGTTTCTGTCCGTAGCAGCCAAGGTCCCCGTAGCCAAGGTCGTCGGCCAGGACGAAGATGATGTTCGGTCGCGCCGCGGGAGCAACACACCCGAGTGAGCCGACCGTCAAACCCGCCAGGACCAGAAACCCGATACTTCGAAGCGTTCTACCTGAATTCATGATGTTCATGCCTGATCCTTTCGTCGTCAGATTTGCGTACCCTTGGGAGCAACACCGTACCCCCGGCAGCGCAATTGGGCCACACCTGCCCTACCCGCCGCAATCGATGCAGGGGATTCTGACGTAGTCGCAGAACTCCTGCAGGCTCTTGCGCACGTCGCCGTAGCCAATCATCCAGTGATGGCCCAGGCCCTCGGCGGCGATCACGTCGAGGTAGTGCTGCACGCCGTTTTCGAAGACGACCCTGGTGGGGTTGCCGGCGAAGACCATCCCGGTGGGGACGGCGTGGCCGGCGGCGACCCCCATGCGGTAGGTACCCCGGCGGCCGACCAGGTTCACGAGCGTCACGGGGCCGGGCTTGCCCGGGAAAAGAACGCACGTGCCCTGATGCATGAGACGGACATGCGCGATCTCGATCTTGTCGGGCGATTCGGCCAAACTCATACTGCCGTTGCCGCAATGCGAAAAGACGATCGAGCCCTCATCCATGTCCACGCCCAGCCCGTCGGTGTTGTGCACGGGCTCACCCGTAAGCCGGGCGAGTATGAGCATCGCGACGGTCGAGTTCATGTCGGCCTCGCAACCGACGACCAGCCCCTCGTCCGCCAACAATGAGCCCGCCAGGCAAAGCCGGCCCATGAACCGGGGATAGCACTCGACCGCCAGGCCGCTCAGACCGTCGCGTTCGGCAAATCGCTTGAGCGTCAGGTAGCCGCGCATGGAATCGATGATGTCGGCCTCGGTGACGGAGACCTTCTTAACCTGGCCCATGCGCTCCTTCCAGACCGCCCGGGCGTCGGCTTTGGGGATCTCGGCCATGGTCTTCTCGACGGTCTCCAGGCCGTAGTGCACGGTCCGCGGCCCAAGGGCGGCCTTGAGCTCCAGTTCATCGAAGGTGACTTCGGTCATACCGCCCACGCGGTAGCCCACCAGGCCTAAGCGGACCTTCCGAAGGTTAGCGGCCAGGTTCACCGCGGTGACGTAATCACAGATGCGCGAGATCACCGAATCGTCGCCCGCCGGGCCGAACGCAAACCGGTACGGTCTGTTCAGCTCCTTCAGCACGCAGCAGAACTGCTGGCAGCCGCACATCGACCCGGTGTTCATGCCGGGAAACGCCCAGGTAACCAGGGGGACGCTGCACTCTTCGAGCAGATCCAGCACGAGCGGGTCGGCACTCCAGGTGGCCGCGGCCAGGACGATGACCGGCACCCGCTCCTCGTAGAAGTGCCGGCCTGCGGCGACGGCACTCGCCTGATCTTCGAGGAACGTCGGGGCCTCGATCACCTCGAGGTCGGCTGCGCGAAGTGCTCGGGCGGCATCGGCGAACATCTGCGGGGCTTGCTCGCCGCCTTCCTCGAGCGGGTGTCGAATAACGGCCAGCCCGATGCGTGGTGTGAGCTTCACGGCCAGGACTCCTTGCAGGTGCCGTCCCGCTAGCGCTCAAGCCCAGGCCCCGGCTGCGGACGCCCAGCGGAATCACGCAATGCCCGCTGCCTTATGGGCCTCACGAAAGACGGCCAGATAGTCGCTCTCCTGATCAGGGGTCAGCTTCGAGGGGACCGGGAACACGACGCTTCGTGCCAGCAGTGCGTCCGTTCGGGGCAGGGTGCCCCGCCCGTAATCGCGAATCAGCGGCACGTTGGCCGGGTGCGTCCACGGGAAACCGTCGGGGCTGTTGCTCCGCTTCTCGACCAGGGCCTTCACGTTGCAGTAGACGTGCAACCCGTAGTCAGGCAGATGTGAGCAGATCAGGCCACGATCGTTGCATGCCCGGGTAAGGCGCCGGGCCGCGTCCGCGTCGCCGAGCCTGGCAATGAGGAACGCGCCGGAATCGCCGTCGCGGTCTTCCAGGCGCCGCCATTGCAGGCCGGGAAGCTCGCCCAGCGCCCCTTGGATGCGATGTTTGTTCGCTCGCATGCTGGCGGTAATGGTATCGAGCTTGGAGAGTTGCACGCGAATCACCGCAGCCGCTAGCTCGCTCATCCTCGCCCCCGCACCCCACAGGGCGTGCTCGCTGTCCTGGACCGGCAAGCCGCCCGACCACGGGACACCGAGATCGTGAGCGGCGTTCGCCCGGGCGTGGAGGGTCTCATCGTCGGTGACGATCATGCCGCCCTCACCGGCAGTGATGTTCTTGTTCATCTGGAAGCTGAAGACGGCCAGTTCGCCGAACGCGCCTACGGGCTTGCCATGCAGTGTCGCCCCGTTGGCCTGGGCACAGTCCTCCAGCACCGGTATACCGTGACGGCGGGCGATCTCCATAAGGGCCGGCATGTTCCCCGGCGCGCCGCACATGTGCACGGGGAGAATGAGCTTGCTGTTCGGGGTGATCTTGCCCGCCAGGTCCTCGGGGTCCATGGTGAAGCTCTCGTCGATCTCGACCAGTACCGGAATGGCCCCCACCCGGACCACTGCCGCCGCCGTTGACACCCAGAAAAAACCCGGGATTAGAACTTCCTGCCCCGGTCCGATCCCCAGCGCCACCATCGAGGACACCAGGGCGTTGGTGCCACTGGCGACGGCCTGGGCGTACTTCCGGCCCAGGCGGGCGGCGAACTCCTTTTCGAGCGAGTCTGCTTCGGCCAGGAAATTGGCCCCGTAGTAGCGGAAGGGCGAGCGCTCGCGAACGACACGGACGACAGCCGCCTCTTCCTCATCGCTGTAATAGTGCACGCCGGGAAACTCCCGGGGAAAACCCGCAAGCCTCGATGGTTCACTCACCTGCGTTTCTCCTTCCAGGCATCGATCATCGTTTTGACCGCGGGCCACGGCGTGTCGGGAAACAGCGAATCCACCGGTTCGAGGATGAACGCGGCCGGGCCCAGCGTTTCGATCGCAGCGTGCACCGCACTGCGAATCTCTTCGGGCGATCCCCTGCCCAGGGTCAGCGGGGCGTTCACGCCGCCCGCGATCGCAACCTTCCCTCCCAACTCGGCCCGCGTCGTCTGCAAATCCGCATCGCCCTGCACCGGATCGGCCCAGTAGTACAGGTCCACGCCGGCCTCGGCAAGGTAGTGCAGTACCGGCTTCACACCGGAAGTCATGACGTAAGCGAACTTCGCGCCGGCATCGTGGACCCGCCGCACGTTCCGCTCGAGATTCCCCACAAGGTACCGCTCGAACAACTCCGGCGACCAGAAATCGACCGAGCTGTACCATCCTCGCTGCACAACGAGATCCACCCCGCCGATCTCCAGCATGAGGTCGGTCCGCATACCATCGAACGTGTCCACCAGCTCGATGAGCTGCTTGAACGTCTCGGGCTGGAGCATTGCCATCATGACGGCGGCCTCGGCCCCGCACAGCCACACCACCGCGTCTATGCCGAACAGGCTCCACCCGCAGACGAGTATACCCTTCTTATCCGCGAACCGGCGGATCGCCTTCATCCGCTCGCGGTAGGCGGCAAGCTGATCCTTTCTCGGGCAGCAGAACAGATGGCGAAGCTTCGGCACATCCTCCGCTTCCAGCATCGGCGGCCGCGTCGAGCGCGGGATGTTGAAGTCCTCGAACAGGGGTGGAAACTCCGGCTGAACGACCCAACCGGGCTCAATCGGCTCGCCGGTCTGCCTGACCTTGTGCGCCAGCACGCCGGCGGGCGTGGTGTACTCCCGGCACGCCACCGGCCGCTCGCCCTCGGCAGCCGGCTCCTCGTAATCCCGGATCGTCACCCGCGGGTCGATGCTCCACGGCGGCGAGACTTCGAGCACGTCATCGATGCCCAGGCTCAGCCACGCCTCGACCCGCTTGAAGTCCTGACTCACGTCCCAGGCCTGCGGCAGTGTATGAATGTGCTCCAGGCGCATCGTGTACCAGAAACGTACGTCCGCCCCGTCGCGGGCCCACGCCAGCTCCGGCGGCGCGCGGAAGCCAAACACCCGGCAAACCAACGGGACACGATCCGGCTCGCCACCTTCAATTGCCGTCAACAAGCGCTCCCGCGAATTCATCCGCGCTTCCTTCCGGGCGAAGCGTTGATGCGCATTGGCCGATATGCCGCACGACATCGACCGGCTCGTCCGCCGTCGACGCATTGAGCCCGACGCGGACCGCCTTCTTGTGGTCCGCAGCCAGACGGGAATCCCATGGAAGAACATGCGCGCAAACGGCGCGCATCTCTCGACGGAAGAGACTAACCCTGCCCCAATGGCCGCGTCAAGCTGCGCGGAGCACGCAACCTCCGTCTTGCCGCCGGCCGCCTGGGCGGGTAGACTACGTGCGGATGAAGGACGACACCGCGTCAAAGAAACAACCTGCATCGAGCACGTCTCCGGTGCCGGCCAGTCCGGACGTGGACGACAGCGAGCGGGCCGCGATGGGGATCACCGTGCCCGACCGCGAGGGCACGCCCGAGGGTCCGCCCAAGACCCGGCCGGTGGTCAGCGTGGACACCAGCTAGCGGCTCCAGCACACGATCGCGTTCGCCGACGAGGCCACGCCGACGCGCAAGGCCAAGCCGGCCGGCGTGATGGGGGCCGAGATCTGGGTCAAGGTCGGCGAGCCGCCCCCGACCGGCCCGAGCGAGCTGAGCTTCTTGTCGGTCGATACGCACACGCCGTACGTGGCCGACTACCCCGGCGAAGACGGCGGCAAGACCGCCCACTACATGCTCCGCTGGATCGCCACGACCGGCGAGAAGGGACCCTGGAGCGAAACGGCCAATGCGACGATCGGGGCGTAGCGAAATGGTGGGCGGTGCCCAACCTGCGAAGCTGAAAACGCTCTTCGCCCTGACAACCCTCGTCGCCGCAATCCTGATGATCGTGAATGCGTTGGTTTCAAGGTGAACGAATACGCCTGATCGATTGGAGCATCGGGAGTGAAACACTGGTTCTGGCGAGCGGCAATTGCGGTGGTGGCCGGCCCTGCTATCCTGGGCCTTATGTTCGTGGGCGCAACCGTTCCGCCAGGTCTGATGACGCGCAGGCCGCTCGGTTCCCTTCCTAGAGCTGGGATCTCCGACGTACTTGGAGTAATGATGATCGGCGTCGCCGCGTCCGTGCTTTCCCTGGCCGCCTACGCAATCCTGACGCGACGGTACGGTCCGAAGGTCTTTAGGGATGGAGAGACGCGCTGCCGCCAGTGCCATCACATTCTCAAGGGAATCAGTGAACCGCGGTGTCCCGAATGCGGTGAAAGGATCTAGGCACCCTCGGCAACACGGCCGCGCCAATTATCAAGCGACTGGTTACTGGTTTCGGTCAACGGGAACTGGACTTGCTCAAACGGGTGGCGGACAACAAGAACGTGGAATCGCCCATGAAGAGAAAGAAGGCCATAGCTCAACGGTACGAACAGGTCGTCGACATGGCCGGGGACGTGTAGACGTCCCGTTCACTACGTCGCGTACTAGCCAAGAAGGGACTGGAACTTATGCCCACCATTTCGTTAACGCATTTCGTCGACTTCGTGTCGAAGGCGGGGACACCCAAGCTGACAGTTGTCAAGAATGCGAAACAGCAACTCACTGACGGATACGATCCGGCCACGGATTTCTACAAGGCCATCCGAGACGGGATCATCGAGATGCACAAGAGCGGACAACCAAAGACGGCTCTCGACTCGGTGATGACGGGGCTGACCGATAAGAAGAAGTTGACCGCATACCCGCCGATCGTTAAGGGCTACAAGAAGTTCCTGGGCAAGAAGCTGGCTACGTGGTTCGACCCTCCGCGAGATGAATGGGCGCATGGCGGGCTGGCTGTCAGCGTCAACCCGGAGCTGGGACTGAAGATCAACGATGTGCGCCATGTCATCAAGCTCTACTTCAAGGCGGAGAAGCTGGCGAAGCTCCGTATCGACATCGCGACCCAGCTCATGAAGCTGGTGCTCGGCGTCTCGAAGAAGCCGCTGGTTTTCGGCGTGCTCGACGTGCGGAACGCGAAGCTATTCACCTCGAATGGCGTCAATCCGGGGCTGATCGCCTTGCTGCAAGGCGAGGCGTCGTCGTTCGCGCAGATTTACGGGTCGGTTTAGGTCTCTGCGGGGAAGCTTATGGATGCTACGGCCACGTAGAGTGCGTCCCTTGTCGCACCATTCAGATGTGGTCCTCGAATTGGTGCGTCCGGGCCGCACCCTGCCATTGGCTGAAAGCTGAGGGCTGATAGCTGATTGCCAAGCGCCGAACCCTCAACCCTCCGTCCGGCACGGAGACCGGACGCTACAGCCCGAAACCTCCGGCCACGGCGTGGATCGATGTTTCAGCTCAGCAGCATATCCAAACGCTTCGATTCGACCGACGCCGTGCGGGCAATGACCTGGCTTGCCTCTGACGATACGATCTGGTGTGCCCTGGCCAACGTCGAAGCCGACGATGCGCAGGTCGAGATTCAGGTTCTGCCGCCGGGCCTACAAGAAACGGCACAGCTCGAGGTCACCCGTGTCGGCCCGGACGAGGAGGCGAGGCTGGCGGACAGCGTCGCGCCCGGGACCTGGCCCCCGTTGACACTGGCGCCTTATGAGGTGGCCTGCCTGCGCGTGGAACCTGTGGCCGCACGTCAGCACCCCTGAATCGGCGGAGGAGGAGTCGCGCAAAGCCGGCACGCGAACTAAAGAACTGAAGGCTCAACTTGAAAACCCGTTCGCGGTTACAGTATACTCAAGCCGGCCGACGAGCGGCGGTGAAATAAGCTCCTCGCTCTTGCGTTTGGCTACAACAGGCATTGAAAAGGGAGCAGCGCGGATGTGGGCGACGAACCGAAACCGGGTCGGGGTGTTGATTGGCGTCTTGTCGGCTTCGCTTGTCTGCTCGCCGGCTCTCGGGCAGGAACGGCTGACCATCTGGGGCACGCCGCCGCGGGAGAAGGCCCATCGGACCAAGGCTGCTGAAGGCTTTCCGCCCCTGCCCCTGCCGGTCGTGCCGCAACGGAGGACCGAGAAAAAGCGGCCCCCTGCCCCTCCGAAGCTGCTGGCGAACCTGTCCGGGTTCAGCTTCGATGCCTGGAAGGGCTCGCCCGGAGCGGTGGACCACCTGCTCAAGAACGCCAGGAAGCATCTTCACGTCTGGTACGGCTGGGAGCAACTCGATATCGCGAGTCTCGCCCGCAAGCATGCCTCGGGAATCGAGCACCGCACGCCCATCCTCTACCTCTGCGCTTACTACCCGCTCAACCTGACCAACGACCAGCGTGGCGCCCTGCGAGGCCATGTGCTCGCCGGCGGCACGCTCATCATTAACTGCTGCGGTCAGGACGAGGCGTTTCACTCGACCAGGGACGAGCTGGAACGTATGTTCCCCAAGTACGAGTGCCGCCTGCTCCCGCCCGATCATCCCGTGTATCACGCGTACGACGCTATCGACAAGGTCAGCTATCCCATCCCGTCCAACAACCCGCTCGACGAAGGAGCGGAGACCGTCGATCGCCCCCGCCTGTGGGCCGTCACCCTCGGAACCCGGGCCGCGGTCATCGTCAGTCACGAGGATCTGGCCTGCGGCTGGAACCAGTGGAACAACCCGACCGTCAAGCGGGTCGGCGCCAAGGACTCGACCCGCCTCGGCCTGAATATCATCACCTATGTCACCGCCGACCATCGTTACGCCAAGTTCCTTTCCAAGACCCGCGATGTCGCCGGCCCCAGCGTCCGCCCCCGTCAGCAACTCATCTTCGCCCAGTTGGTTCACGACGGGAACTGGAACCCCAACCCGTCCGCCGTCCCCCTGCTGCTCAAGGAGCTGGCGTCCAACACCTCGGTCGCGGTCCAGTTCGTGCGGAAATCGATGCCGGTGAAGGACCCGGCATTGTTCGAGCACCCGCTGTTGTACATGACCGGCACGTGGGATCCGAACCTTCGCCGGGACGAGGTGGTTCTGTTGCGCCGCCACCTGACCAACGGCGGGATACTGATCGCGGACGCTGCCGCCGGGCGCCTGGAGTTCGACACCGCCTTTCGGGCCCTGTGCAAGGAACTGTTCCCTCAACAGCCGCTCACGCCCCTGCCCCCCGACCATTCGCTCTTCGCCAGCTTCCACCAGATCGACCAGTTGCACCTGAATCACGAGACCGCCCCGGTCACCCCCACGCTCGAGGCGGTGATCGTCAACGACCGACCGGTCATCCTCTTCAGCAAGTTCGGGCTGTCCGACGGGTGGGCCCACCAGTTCAGCGCCTACGCCCGCGCCTACACGGCCACGGACGCCCTGAAGCTTGGAACCAACATGGTTGTTTATGCGATGCAATGATATTGAGCCGACGGAGTAGCCAATGACCCGGGTTCCAGTCGAGCAGGTCGCCCGGCAGGAGTTGAAGTTCCTGGAGACCTTTGCCGCCGCCCGCCACCGGATGCGGGAGGAGATCGCCCGCCGCATCGTCGGCCAATCCCAGGTCATCGACGACCTGCTGACCGTCATCTTCGCCCAGGGCCACGCCCTGCTCATCGGCGTGCCGGGCCTGGCCAAGACGCTCATGGTCCAGACCCTCGCCGACATCATGGACCTGACGTTCCACCGCATCCAGTTCACCCCCGACCTGATGCCCGCTGACATCACCGGCACCGAGGTGCTCGAGGAGGACCGGACCACCGGCAAGCGGGCGTTCCGTTTCGTCCACGGCCCGGTGTTCGCCAACATCGTGCTCGCCGACGAGATCAACCGCACGCCTCCCAAGACCCAGGCCGCCCTGCTCCAGGCAATGCAGGAGCGGGCCGTCTCCGTCGCCGGTCAGACCCACGACCTGCCCGCCCCGTTTTTCGTCCTCGCAACCCAGAACCCTATCGAGCAGGAGGGTACCTATCCTCTGCCCGAGGCCCAGCTCGACCGGTTCATGTTTGCCCTGAAGGTCGATTATCCGTCCGCCAGGGAAGAACTCATCATCGCCAAATCGACGACCGGCCAGAGCCTGCCCACTCTGGCCAAGCTGCTCAACACCCAGCAGGTGTTGCATCTGCAAAAGCTCGTCCGGCGGGTGCCGGTGTCCGACCACGTTGCCGGTTACGCCGTCCGACTCACCCAGGCCTCGCGGCCCCCGGCACCCGATGCCCCCGAGTTCGTCAAGCAGTACGTCCAGTGGGGAGCGGGCCCGCGGGCGGTGCAGTATCTCGTCCTCGGGGCCAAGGCCCGGGCCGTCCTCAATGGCACCGCAAACGTCTCATGCGACCACATCCGCGAGGTCGCACCGATCGTGCTCCGCCACCGCGTACTCACCAACTTCGCCGCCGAGGCCGAGGGAATCGACGCGGACCAGATCGTCGATCGACTGCTCAAGAGCGTCCTGGAGAGTTGATACGTTTTGAGGGCTGAACGTTTCCTGATGCCTCCGAATCGATCCAATGCACTGCTCGATCCCGAACTGCTCGAACGGATCAAGGGGCTGTCCCTTCTCGCGAGGCGGGTGGTAGAAGGCGTGTTGCACGGCCTGCACCGGTCGCCGTTTCGCGGACTGTCGGTTGAGTTCGCCCAGCACCGCGAGTACTCCCCCGGCGATGAGCTCAAGCGGCTGGACTGGCAGGTGTTGGCACGCTCTGATCGTTACGTCGTCAAGGAGTACGACCAGGAGACCAACCTGCGGGCGGTCATCTTCCTGGACTGCTCACGGTCGATGGCCTACGGGGAAAAGGGCATTTCCACCCCCAGCGAATCTGCCGGTTCCAGCGAGGACGAACCCGCTCGCGCCTCAGAGCCGGCTTCTGTGAAGCCGGTGCCTGCTGATGCGCGGACAGAGCCAAACGCATCAGGGACCACGGATTCGCAGGCCACCGCCGAGCCGACCAACACCCGCGGCAAGTTCCACTACGCCCAGGTGATGGCGGCGGCCCTCTCCTACCTGATGCTTCATCAGGGCGACAGCGTCGGTCTGGTGCTGATGGACGAGCAGGTCAGGGCGCAGCTTCCGCCCCGGGCGAGCCCCGGCCACATCCTGAGCATTTGCCGTACCTTGCAGGAAGCCACACCCGGCGGCAGGACCGATCTCGCTACGGTAATCACGCAATTCGCTGCCCGGCTCAAACGCCGCAGCCTTCTCATCCTGATCAGCGACCTGCTCGACGATCCGCAGCAGGTGCTGTCCGCCCTCGGCCAGCTTCATCACCGTGGCCACGAGGTCGTCGTGTTTCAGGTCCTGCACCCCCGCGAGATCGACTTCAACCTGGGCCTGGCGGGCCACGGCGTCACGGTCATCCGCGACATGGAGACTGACGACGAGTTCGATGCCGAGCCCGCCCTCGTTCGCGAGCTGGTCCAGGCCGAGGTCCGACGCTTCACGCACGAACTCGACGCCGGTGCCCGACGCCG
This sequence comes from uncultured Planctomycetales bacterium, assembly GCA_964579675.1. Taxonomy (GTDB): domain Bacteria; phylum Planctomycetota; class Phycisphaerae; order UBA1845; family PWPN01; genus CAZOIA01. The sequence goes on from CAZOIA010000001.1 coordinate 53,642, forward strand.
CGGCCTGCATCTGATCCGTTGCCTGACCAGTGACCCGCCGGAACAGATACTCTCGCAATACCTCCACTCCCGTCTGAAAGGAAAGCGGCGATGCTAAGAGCCATTCCAAAAGGCTTCTTCTCGTGGGACTTCACAGTGCTGCAGGACGGCGTGCCCATCGCCGAGATCGACATGTCGTGGTTTCGCGAGCGCGGCGAGTTTGACATCGTCGGCCAACGGTACGAGGTATACCGGGAGAGCTGGCTGGCAGGGCGGTTCGTGATCCAGTCCGCCGCCGGTGTCCTGGCCACCGCCGAGAAGCCGAGTGCGTTTCTTCGTTCGTTTACCGTCGATCACGCCGGCCGCCGGTTCCAACTGAAGGCGATGTCTCCGTTCGGCCGGTCCTTCGGTCTATCCGAGAACGGCCGCCTCATTGGAACAGTCGGCCCCGACTTCTGGCTGAGCCGCAAGGCCACCATTGACCTGCCGGAGCATATTGCCGTTCCCGCGCAGGTGTTCATATTCTGGCTGGTCCTGATCCTCTGGCGACGGGCGGCACGTTCTTCCAGCTCAGCCGGCGGCGGCACTTGAACGAACTCATTGACCGGCGAGCGGGGTCGGCGGCAACAGGGCGATCGAATGGACAAGACCGGTCGAGCGAAACAGGTTCGAGCCATGACGGTGAGCGAAACGCTCATCGCGGCCGCGAGCGTCATGCTGCTCCTCGTGTTGGCCGCATTGGGCATCGCCCGGGTTCGTAACGACCTGAAAAGCAAGCAGGTGTGGGAACTCCTGGCCACGCTGGACGAGGGACTGTCGGCGTACTGCGAGGCGACGGGCCAGTGGCCGGTGGAGATGGTCCCGAGCCATGAGAGGCAACAAGCGCGAGCGCCAGAGGGGGAGAGAGGGCCAGGGGGAGACAGAGAGACCGAGATAGGGGCAGGAATGATTGGCGGGGGGGATTCGTTTAGCCGCGACCCGAAGGGGAGCGCGTTCGGGGCCGAGGACCGAGGTAGACCATTCGTGGGGGCGTTTAGCCGCGACCCGAAGGGGAGCGCGTTCGGGGGGAGCGAGACATACCGAGACACCGGGGGTCGGGCACCCTGGCAGCGGGCGGACGGCAGTGCCGAGCGGGTGATCACCGCCCTGGCCGCGGTGCCCGCCTCGCGGGCCGTCCTGGAGCGGATTCCCGAGGTGTTGCGGGTCCCACGCCAAGGCGAGGACCGGGACGCGGACGCAGATGCATGGGGTACGGTGCAAGACGCCTGGGGCCATCGGCTTCGATGCCTGACCGCTGCCAGCCCATCCGAGGTGGACCGGCAGGCGGTCGCGGGCAATGGTGGTCGGCCCATTTTCGTGAGTGCCGGCCCGGACGGGCAGTTCGGCATCCATGACCCTGCCGCCGCGGCGGACAACATCATCCTGCTGCCCTCTCCCACGCGGTGAAAACAGGTGCCTCGGGGCTCGGGGTTCAGCGGACCTGGTAGGTTTCAGCCGCTTGCGGCTTCGCAAGAGCACCGGTCAGCTTTCATCCATCAGCTCTCCGCATTCGTCACTCACCGTTTGCAGTTTGTCCCCCGCGCTCCCTTGGAGGCGGCTGGCAAACGGCACTCGTGATGGACGGCTACTGCCCGTCGTCCGGTTGGCGGTCGAACAGACCTGATTCGCCGCTGACGACGAAGGTTTCCGCCACCCGCTTGAGGGTCTCCCAGTGCCGGCGGATGCGGACGGCCTCTTTCTGCTCAATGGCGCCGTCGTCGGCAATCGATCGGCTGACCTCTTCGAGCATGTCGCTGAACTCTTTCACCAGTTGCTGGGTGCCCATGAGCAGGTCGGTGCCGAAATCCCCGGCGTCCACTTGTGGATTAGGCGTGAAGAACCCTCCCGCCTGATGGCAGAGCCAGTTGATCACCTCGACGTCGCCGGTAGTCCTGACGATCCCGGCTAGCCGATCGAGCGGGTTGCGGGCCCCGCTGCTGTCGGGGTCGTTGGGATCGTGCTCCTGGCACCATTTGTAGACCAGGGCGGGTGACAGTCTGAGTTCAGCCGCCAGGGCTTTGACCCCGATCTTGTCCGCTGCCTGCTTGAGAACTTCGTGTGAAGGACGCATGGCAACTCCCGTCCAGGTGAAAAAGCCACTCGCCGGGCACGTAAGAGTGTGCCGACATCGAAGTGTTACTCCAAAGAGCTGCGGGCTTCAGCCCGCGCGGCCCTCCGGCCGGGCCAGCACCTGTCTACCTCGTGAAAGAGCCGCGAGCTTTAGCCCGCGCGGCTGTACCAATGAGTTTAGAGCCTCGTGTCCGTTCGCAAGGCCGCGCAGGCTTCAAGCCTGCGGCTCGTTGCCGACGGCAATCACTCAGGGTGAGCTGTTTACTCCGTCACGCCTTGTCAGGCACCGCGAACGGCTTGCGATAACGCCGCGTCAGCATCTTGTTGGCCTCGGCGTCGCCGACGATCTTCTCGGCCCTGGCGTCCACCTCCAGCCGGCGACCGACCTGGCACTTCGTCTCGCTGAGCTTCACGCCGTTGTCTTTCAGGTGTTCCTCCATTCGCTCCAGCTCCTGGCAGGCGTTCTTGTCGTCGCCGAAGGCCTTGGTTCGGGGGTTGAACGGCACCTTCTCGCCCAGGCGATACGACACGTTGGCCAGGTGGCCCAGGACGCTGGAGTAATGCGCAGCGAGGATGGGAGCATTGAGATCTGACTGCTTGCGGCTTCGCATTGCCGCGATGAAGTTCCCGAAGTTGCCTCTGCCGGGCCCGAGGTCGAACTCGACGTCGGGCAGCGGGGCCGCCTTGCCGTCACCGTCGTTGGGATACCACTTCGCCTCGACGATTCTGCCGTGCTCCAGGAAGAACTCGTTGGCAACCTTCCGCGGCGTCTTGAGCCCGCGCACCTCAAAGACAAACAGGGTCTCGCCGAAATCCATGAGCGCGACCTGGGTGTTGGCGGTCTGGCCCTGATCCTTGTACCCGAACCGCCCGCCGAAGCTGATCACGCTCTTGGGCAGCGTCGCCCCGGGAATGCCCCAGTGACCTATATCCATCTGATGAACGCCCTGGTTCCCGATGTCTCCGTTGCCGGTGTCCCAGAACCAGTGCCAGTTGTAGTGGACCAGGTTCTCATGGTAAGGCTGGTCCGGTGCCGGCCCCAGCCAGAGGTTCCAGTCCAGCTCCGACGGCGGCGCCTTGTGCTCCTTGAACCCGATACTGCCGCGGGGCTTGCAGCAGTAACCACGGGCCACCTTCAACTTGCCTAGCTTGCCAGATTTGATGGCGGCCATCGCGTGGGCCCAGCCGCGCTCACTTCGACGCTGCGTCCCGTGCTGCACGATACTTCCGTGCTTGCGGGCGACCTCGACGGCGATCCGGCCCTCGTGCACGTTGTGGCTCATCGGCTTCTCGACGTAAACGCCCTTGCCCGCCTGGCACGCCCAGATCGTCATGAGCGAATGCCAGTGGTTCGGCGTGGCGATCGAGACGGCGTCAACGCTCTTGTCGTCCAGCACCCTACGAATGTCCTGCACGCACTCGGGGTCCGATCGGCCCTTGGACTTGTCCTGCACCTCCTTGGTCCTGCCGCCGAACAGGCGGGTGTCCGGATCGACCAGGTAGGCGATCTCCACCCCGTCCATCCCGGAGAAAGCATTGATGTGGCTTCCGCCCCGGCTATGTATGCCGGCAATTGCAATACGGATCCGATCGTTGGCCCCCAGCTCCCGGCCGGATGCCTTGGACCCGCCGATAACGAACGCACTACCGGCAGCGGTGAGTGAACCTTTGAGAAACTTGCGACGACTCAGGCGCGACATGGGCAATCCTCCATAGAATAGCTGTGGTCTTGGCGGTCATTCTCCGCGATTCAAACCTGCTGGAACCATGAACGCAACCCCGCTGACACACCGCCCCACCCGTCCCGGCGGCCGCACGGGCTCGAGGCCCGCGACTCGGTGGGGTTGCGATCGCACGCTCAGAAAAACAACTCAATTCTCCCTCAGGATAACCAGATCCCTGCGCACGTCAACCAGGATTTACCTCCCCGCCGCCCCGGGCCAGGGCTATCGCACCGGAATCGGTCAGCAGCCGCCCGGTGGCATTGTCCCACTGCCCTCTGTGTCACTGCTCTCCGAGCAGTGACCACCACAGACACTGCTCATGTACGTGTTTAGCGTGGATAAGGGCTCGGAGCCGGGCTCTGCGAGCCCGGTGCTTCTTCGCGGCGTGAGGTTTCCCCGTCCGAGGAAACACCGGCCTCACAGAGGCCGGCTCTGACCGTGTCGGAACCGCCTCTGATCGTGTCGGAGGTCGCTATACACGTACCAGAGGCCGGCTCTGATCGCACCCGAAGCGGCTCTGATCGCTTCCAAGGCCGCTAAACACGTACCTGCTCATAGAGCAGTGGCACACAGGTCGGCGGCTAAGAATGGCCCCGGGCAGACCTCAGTCGTCGCACGTCGGTTCAGCCCGAACGTTCGCCCCGCTCATGCATGCCTGGAAGGTTGCGAAGTCGTTCACATCCACGTCCGTATCATCATCCAGCCGGGCATCGAGACACGCAGGATCATTCTGCGGTGTGCCCGTGCCGGTCAGGCAGATCTGGAGGTGGCCGAAGTCCTCCTGATCTACGTCGCCGTCGTGGTCGAAATCCGGAGAAACCGTCTCCACCGTGAGGTTGACGGTGATTGTCTGGGGACTGTTGCCCGCGTCGGTCGAGGAAACGCTGATCACCGCCGTGTGCTGATCGACCGAGAGGCCGGCCACATCATAGACGACTTCGATTGGATCGGCTTCTCCGGTAGAAGCGCCCGCGTCCGGCGAGACGCTCAGCCAGCCGGCGTCGTCTCCGATCGTGTAGTTCAGCGTGTCGGGCCCGCCGTTCGCCACGGTGAAGATGTCGTTGGGAAGATCATCGCCGATGAACACCGTACGGTCGATCACCGAATCGCTGAGCACTATGCTCGGGCCCTCGACCGTGACGGTCACGACAATCGTCTGCGGACTGTTCACCGCATCCGGCGATGAGACGGTGACGGTGGCCTGGTGCTGACCCGCCGGCAGGCCGGAAACGTCGTAGATGATGTCGATCGGGTCCGGATCCTGGCTGGTCACGTCCCCGCTGTCCGGCGAGACGCTCAGCCAGGCTGCATCGTCGTTGATCGTGTAGTGGAGGGTGCCCGGACCGACGGCCCCGACGGTGAAGACGTCGTCAGGCAGGTTCTGGCCGCGGTCAACCGTGCGGTCGATCGCGCTGGTGCTCAGCCCGATCTTCAGACCGATCAGCACCGTCCACGTGTCTTCCAGCGCGAAGTTCCCGCTGATGTTTCGCCAGATATCGTACCGCACCTCGGCACTGCCAACGGTGACGTTGGCGAACGTATGCCCGTCGGGGTAGCCGTCGGATACGTTGCCAGCGTTGCCCACGTCGATCTGCCAGGTGCCGTCGGGATTCGGCTGGTACCTCTTGTAGACGTGCGTGTGCCCGCAGAAGTACGCCTGGACCCCCTCGGTCTCCAGCAGGTTCCAGAAGGCATCGCGGTTGGCCGGATACTTATCCAGGCTGTTCCCGACGTGACGGTTGAATGGGAAAGCCGGCTCGTGCCCGAACACGAAGACCACCGGCTGGCTGTTGGCGGCCAGGTCGGCCGCCAGCCAGTCGTACAGCGCGGGCACGACGTCGCCGTCGGTGCCCGTGTCGCTGGTGCCGTCCCAATACTCGTTCAGCATGATGAAATGCGCGTCGCCGTAGTCCCACGTGTATGTCGTTTCGACGGTGCTGGCGGGACCGTCCTGGTTGGTGAAGTTCTTGAGCGGGGTCCTGACCCCGTTGCCGTTATTATATTCGTTGCGAAGCCACGTCATGTCGGCGGGCGTTTCCATCTCGTGGTTGCCAATGCCCGGGTACCAAAGGGCCGACGGGCCGAACCGAACGTCGATCTTGTCGCGGAGCGGTTGCAGCGGGTCGATGTCACCGGCCGAGAGGTGGAAGATGCCCGGCCCGCCGACGTTGCTGTTGATGGCCGCCAGGACGTTGTCCCACTGAGTTATCTTGTCGCGCGGATCGGCCGACACTGTGAAGTTGAAACCCGTGCTCACGTGGACCGGCAAAACCGCGTCGTCCAGGCCGCCGTCGTTCGTGCTCGTGATCGACGCGGCACCGGAGACACCGAAGTCGAGATCAACCACCTGCTGCGCCGCGGCACCCGCCGCAAACGTCAGCACAAGCGAGCCACCGGACGCGCCGACGGGCACCACGACGGCGGCATCGTCCGTCGTCAGTGTGACCTCAACCGACCGGGTGTCGTTGCTCCCGGCCGAGATCGAAACCTCAACGGGCATTCGCGTACCCTCCAGGGCCACTACACTGGCCGGTGCAAACGTCACCGCCCCTGAGCCCACGTTCACCGTCAAGGTATCGTCTTCGAGACCCGCGTCGTTTGTGGTTGTGATCGTTGCGATGCCCACGCTGCCGATGTCGATGCCCACGTCCTGTTGCGTGGCCCCGCCCTGCGCGAAGGTAAGCACGAGCGAACCACCCGTCGCGCCCGCGGGGACCGCCACGCCCGCGTCGTCGGTGGTCAGCGTGACCTGCACGTCGGTGTTGTTGTTACTGCCCGGGGGAATGGCGACCGAAACGACGGCAGCGGCGCTGCCGACGACGGCACCGATGTAATCGGGGGTGATGCGAATCGTGTCGAGGACGATGTCGTGGATCGTGGCCAGCACGTTGTCCGCGTCGCCGGTTGCGCCGGTGTAGTTCTTATACCCGGGCCACAGGCAAGCGGCGGTGAAGTACTTGCTGTTCGGCGCATCGTCGCCCATCAGGCTCGTATCGGTAATGCTCCCCGTTGCAATGGTGGACACGGGATTGCCGCCGGCGTCCAGCTCCGTCAGGCTGACGCTGATGCCGGCCGACGTGGCGGTCAACTTCGTAACTTCGACCCGGAAGCGATACCACGTGGAGGAACTGAGCGGGGGCAGATCGACTATGTGCGGCCTCCGGTCGTCCGAGGTCACGCCGTCCCAGTAGCCCTCGATATTCAGGTCGGCCCCGCCCGGATCGAGTTGCACGCCGAAGATGTTGGATGAGCTGTCGTCGGTGTTGGATATCATCCATCCGAGGCGGTCGTCGTCGAAGCCGCCGGTGCTGGACGTCTCGAAATCCATCTGGACGTCAATGCCCGCGAAGTCCGGGTCATTCCAGTCGAACGGATGAGCCACCCAGGTGAAGATCCTGTCCCCGCTGGTCAGGCCTTGTGATCCCGCCACCCCGATTCCCGCCTCGACGCTGGGGCCACTATTACCCTCTTCATAGAACCAATCGGCGTGGGTTCTTAACTCGGCTCCAAGCGTGTAGCCGGATTCAAAGCCCTCGGTATAAGTGACGGACGACCCGTTCGCGGCCGACGCAGCCGCCGCGATCACGACCGAGCAGCACCAGGATGCCAGGTACAAGCGCTCTGCGATTCGCACTGCATGGCAGGGACACCCGCTTGCCTTCATCATCGGCTGGACCCTTTCATCTCCCTTGTTGCTGATTGATCGACCCATCAGTGCCCGCGAGGTTTCCCGCTGCCTGAAAGAGGACCGGCACCCACTCCGCGCCGGATCGGCACGTAAGAATGTACCAACATCTTAGCGTATGACATCTCTTCTGTCAAAGGGAATACTCGCGCTGGCCGTCGCCGTGTGCTTGAAATCACAGGCCATTTCGCCTAGTATTTGAAGGGCACAAGGAGGGCTTTTGTGACAGCCAGCATTCCGTTGAGACGTTGGATAGTAGTGGGGAGCATTTGCGCAGCAGCAGCGGCGGCAGCAAGCGCACCGGCAAACAAAACCGATACCATCTTTGACGGTTCGCAAATCCTCACCTTAGAACCGGCCTTCACCGATCTGGACTGGCAGGTCCAATTCATTGCCGACCGCGAGGGCCGGGAAAACGCCGACACCGTGGTCCTGTTCATCAACGAGTTCATGGCCGACAACAACAGCACGATCGAGGACCCTGACGAGCCGGGGGCATTCGAGGATTGGATCGAGATCCACAACGCCGGCACGACGTCCGCCGTTCTCGGGGGTATGCATCTGACCGACGATTTGGACGACCCGACCCGGTACGAGATCCCGGCCGGCGTCAGCATCGCCCCGGGTGGGTACCTGCTCTTCTGGGCCGACGATGACGACGGGCAGGGGCCGCTCCACACGAACTTCAAGCTCGGCGCCTCCGGCGAGGAGATCGGGCTGATCGCGGCCAACGGCGTCACCGTCATTGACTCGATCACGTTCGGTCAGCAGTTCACCGACGTGTCGTACGGGCGATATCCCGAGGGCACCGACAACTGGGACTTCTGCGCGACACCGACGCCGAACGGTGCGAACGGCCCCCACAACCCGCCGCCGACCATCACCGGCACAACCCACACGCCGCCCTTCCCGACCGCGAGCGATCCCGTCTGGGTCACCTCCACCGTGATCGACGATTCGGCGGTGGCCGGCGTCACCCTCACCTACGACGCGGGCAGCGGGCCGCAACCGGTAACAATGTATGACGACGGCGCCCACCACGACGGCGCTGCCGGCGACGACGAGTACGGGGGCCAGATCCCGGCGATGCCCCAAGGTACGATCGTGGACTACTACGTCACCGCCACCGACGACCTCGGTGCCGAATCGACCGACCCCCCCAGCGCACCCGGCGTAACGTACACCTACCTCATCGGGTATACCCCGCCGCCGATCTACGTCAACGAGTTCATGGCCGACAACGAGACCACCATCGAAGATCCCGACGAGCCCGGCGAATACCCCGACTGGATCGAGCTGTACAACACCTCCACAACCTCTGTTTATCTCGGCGGCATGTACCTGACCGACGACCTGAACGACCCGCTGAAGTGGCAGATCCCGGCCGGCGTCAGCATCGACGCCCGCGGATACCTGCTCTTCTGGGCCGACGATGACGACGAGCAGGGCGATACTCACGCCAACTTCAAGCTCGACCGGAGCGGCGAGCAGATCGGCTTCTTTGAGACCAACGCCAACGGGAACGTGGCCATCGACACGCTCACGTTCGGCGAACAGGCGACCGACGTCTCGTACGGCCGCTGCCCCGACGGCAGCGACACCTGGCGGTTCCTCACCTATCCCAGCCCCGATGGGGCGAACTCCCCTACCGCCGACTTCGACGGCGACTGCGACGTGGACCGGGATGACTTGGACCACTTCGAGGCTTGCGGAACCGGCCCGAGCATCGGGCCACCCGGTACCGGCTGCCAGGACGCCGACCTCGACGGCGACGGCGACGTTGATCACGCCGACTTCGGCCTGTTCCAGCGATGCCTCAGCGGCCCGGGGGTGCCGGCAGACCCGAGGTGTGCAGACTGATTAGCGGCCGCCGCCGGGTCTCGCGTCGGTATGTACTCAGCGCGTTTCAGAAGCGGCAGCGCTCCACACGCCTTTCGTTGAAGATGTCGGTCTGGGGCGCGACGAGCTTGTCCGCCGCAGCCGCCAGGTCGATTTCAGCCACCGCCTCGCCGGGGCGGCTGTTTGCAGTCCGGGCCAAAACGCCGCCGTCGGGGCCGATGACGACCGCTGATCGCTCGCCTGCCCCCAAGACGAACACGCGGTTTTCCATCGCCCGCGCACGCAGGATTTCGATCTCGTCCGGCACATCGAAGAACATCAGCACCTCCGCCCCGTCCAATACCAGTGTGCGCGAGGCGGCGAAGCACCGCACCCATTGCCCCGCCACGCATCCGATGCGCGCCGGGCCGAGTTCAAATACATCCGTCCGGTAAGGGAAACCAATCGCGTGAATGTCGAACTCCCGGGCAAGCGTGGCGAGCTGTTCCGCCGATGATTCGTGGTCCATATTCACCAGCAGCAGCCCCACGCCCCTGTCCCGCAACGGCTCGAACAACGACTCTCCCGTCCCGCCGGTGAACGGGTCATTCGCGACCACGGCGGGCACGGCAGCCACCACGGTCGGACGCGGGGGCCCGCCCACCGGGCGAACCGCCGGCCGATCGTCCAACAGCCGAGCCCGATGCGCCTCACTCATCCGCGCCCGCCGGGGCGGATGCCGATCCAGATGGGCTACGATCACCGCATCTCCGGCAGCCGGTGCCTCGGCCGCCACCGATCCGTCCGACTGGACGATCCGGCTCTGACCCACGTACCCGACCGTACCCAGTTCGATACCCGACTTGTCCGCGCAGATGAAGGGTACGTCGAACTCCCGGGCCCGAGCCCGGATCAGGAATTCCACCTGCGGGTTCTCGAATCGGCCCGATTCACTCGTCCCGTTGATCCAACAGGTGGGCATTGCCAGCAATTCTGCGCCGTCGGCCACCAGCGTGGCGATGATCTCGGGCACCCGCGTCTCGGCACAGATCACGATGCCGATCCGGCCCAACTCGGTGTTGAACGCCCGGATCTCACTGCCCCGGGCGAACCACTCGTGGTCCGCGTGCCAGAGGAACCGCTTGCGGGTCCGGCCGATTTCGCGTCCCCTGTCGTCGATCAGGACCGCGGAGTTGTACAGCACCTCAGAGGTGTCCTCGACGAAACCACTGACGATGTGGAGCCGATGCCGCCCCGCCCGCTCGCACAGCCAGGCCACGAACGCCTTGCTCGACAGGTGGTCCCCGGCCCGATAGGACGTGACCGAGCCCAACAGATACCCCGGGTAGGCGCACTCGGGCAGCACGAGCAGATCCACCCGCCGGTCGGCCGCCTCGGCAATGGCCGCCTCCAGCAGCCCCAGCGTATCCGACGCTTCGTTCATCAACCGCGCGGTGATCTGCCCCGCCGCCACGGTGATGGTCTTCCTCGCGGTGGCCATAGCGGCTGGATCGTAGCGCCAAGGCCTCTGCTTTGCAATGGTTTTCCCGTTTCTTATAATCGCTCAGGTATCGCAGACGCGACTGATACATCAATGCCCGAACGTGACTACTACGAAGTGTTGGAAGTTTCTCGCAACGCCGCGAGCGACGAGGTCAAGCGCGCCTACCGCCGGCTCGCCAAGAAGTATCACCCCGACCGTAACCGCAACGACAAGTCGGCCGAAACGCGTTTCAAAGAGGTCCAGGCCGCCTACGAGGTGCTCGGCGATCCGGAGAAGCGCAAGCTGTACGATCAGTTCGGGCACGCCGGCGTGAGCGGCGGGGCACCCGGCGGTTGGCGATCCGGACCGGGCGGCCAGCGGGTCTACACGTGGAAGTCCGGCGGGGGTCCGGATATCCCCATCGAGGACCTGGATGACCTGTTCAGCGTCTTTGCCGGGGGCGGCGGCGCAGGGAGTGGGCCGACCGGCCCGAGCATCTTCGATCAGTTCTTCAGGCAATCGGCCGGCCAACGTCGCAGCCCCCGCCAGGCACGTGCCGCCCGGGAGCCGGCTGGCCGGGACGTTGAGCACCCGGTCACCCTGACGTTCGAGCAGGCGATCGAGGGTGCCACGTTGGAGATCAATATCGCCGAGGCCGGCGGCAGCGGCCCGGGGCGGAAGATTGCGGTCAAGATACCCGCCGGCGTGGCCGACGGTCAGCGGATCCGGGTTCGGGGCAAAGGCCGGCCCGCCGGTCGAGGCACGCGGCGGGGCGATCTGCATATAGTCTGCCACGTCCAGTCCCACCGGTATTTTCGTCGCGTCGGCAATGACATCTACCTCGATTTGCCGCTCTCGATCAGCGAGGCCGCCCTCGGCACCAAGGTTGAGATCCCCACCCTCAAGGGCAGAACCGTTCTGACCGTCCCGCCCGGGACGCCGAGCGGAGCCAAGCTGCGGCTCAAGAAAACGGGCGTCAGACCCGCTGGCAACAAGCCCCAGGGCGACCAGTACGCCGTCGTCCGCATTGTCCCGCCCAAGTCGATGTCCCCCCGGCAACGGGAACTCCTCGACGAGTTCCACCGGGCCGGCGACGATTCGCCTCGAAAGGATATCGGCTGGTAGAAGTCGTTACCGGCAGCCGCGACACGGGGTACCCGGGTGGTATACAATAGTGAGAGGGAGCATCACGAAGCGGGCTTTACCGGGAGCAGACATGGCGGGTGTGGCAGAGGAGAACCGTCGGCGGATCGGCAAGGCGTTGTGTCTGCTCGGGGCGGGGCTGATTCTCGCCGGGGTGGCCCTGGTCCTCCAGCACCGCGGAACCATCGCCTCCAGCCAGAAGCCGGCGCCGGGGGGACCGGCCAACAGCAACATCCTGTTCGCGCAGGCGATCAGGCAGGTCCTGTTCTGGCTGTTGGTCTTGATGGGCATCTTCGGGGTGAGCACCTTCGCGTTCCTCAGGTGGAGCCGGCGGTTCCGAAACTGGATGCTTTGTCAGCCCCATCCTCCCACTTCGGCCGACGACGTCTGGGCAATGCACCGCATGCCCGGTGAGCCGCCCGCCGATGCGGGCCCCCGTCGCGAGCCACGCGATCCAGGCAGCGGAGGCTCGCCAAGAACATGACTAATCATTCGGGAGGTCCGATCGGCGACAACCACGGCGCGGGCTCTGGGATCACTTCCGCGTTCATTGCGATTCTGGTCCTGATCGCGGTGGTCACGTTCCTGGGCCTGCTGGCGGGGGTCATTCTGGTCCTCTTCCCGCAGCCGTGGTCCGGCCCGCTGGGGGCGTTGGCCGTGGCCGGACTGCTCGTGGCGGGTCTCACCGCCTGTGGGCTGATGCTCAGCGCGGTCATCGTCTACCGACAGATGGCGCGTCTCTTGGAGCAGGTAACCACGATCGACCAGCAGACGGCGATCATGGCTGAACAGAGTGTCGCCCGCACCCAGGCCGACACCTACGTTCGAAGCACGATGGTGGATCCAGCCGAGCTGCGGGATCTTCTGGCGAAGATCCACGAGACGCTCCTGCTGCCCGAGGACGAACGCGCCCGGCGTTTCGAGAACATGGTGGAGCGCGAGGTCACGGAGCGGCTCGCGGTGACCGAGCAGTTCATCGACTCGTCTGATTTCCATCGCGCCCGCGGCGAGCTGGCGGCCCTGGCCGAGCGATTCGGAGCCGATGTGCGGATACAGGAAGCCCGGGAGCGGCTCGAAAAAGCGGCGGACGCCGCACGGGCCGACGACATCGCCCGGGTCTCCCGGCACGTCGAAGACCTGATGGGAGCGGCACGCTGGGAGAGCGCGGAACGAATGGCTCTGGAGCTGGCCGAGAAACACCCGGTCGCCGACGAGGCGGCCTCCCTGATCGAACGGGTCCAGCGCGAGCGAAAGCTCTTCGAGCAGAACCACCGCCAGCGAATGCACGAAGGGATCCAGGAACTGGTTCATGAGCGTCGCTGGCAGGAGGCGGTGACGGCTGCCCGGCAGTTCATTCAGACTTTCCCCGTGGGGCCCGACGCCGACGCCTTGCGGGCCCAGATCGAAACCCTCGAAGCCAACGCAGACATTCAGGCCCGGCAAGCCCTGGAACGGCACATCAAGCAGTACATCCAGCAACAACAGTACTGGGACGCCCTCGCCCTGGCCCGGCGCATCATCTCCGAGTATCCCCTCAGCCCGCAGGCCAACGCCTTGCGCGCGCAGTTGCCCCGCATCGAAGAACTCGCCCGCAAACAGGGACCGCAGAAATAGAGTCCGACAAAACGTGGAGAACCGGTTCCGCGATCGGCTCGCGGGTCATGGATCTGCGTGCGCTGCGCTGGTACTACGGCGTTTCGCCAAGGCGGCATTCAGCTTTTCGCGCGCCTGCTTGTGATCCGGATTGAGCCGCAACACCTCGTTGAAGTGTTTGACTGCCTCATCCAACCGCTCCTGATAAAGCAGCGCGACACCCAGATTGTAATGCGCCGCGAGCAGGTCGGGGTTCAACTGCACCGCCCGGGCGCAGTGTGCGATGGCCTCGTCAACGCTCCCCCGGGCAAGCAGGGCGTTGCCCAGGTTGGTGTGGGCATCGGCATTGTCGGGCTTGAGCCGCACCGCCTCCCGGAAATGCGCGGTGGCCTCGTCGAGCTGACCCTTCTGAAACAGGACGATGCCCAGGTTGTAATGGGCCTGGTCATTCTCGGGATTGAGCCGCAGCACCTCGCCAAACTGCTTGACCGCCTCGTCCAGTCTGCCTCGCCGGGCCAGCGCCAACGCCAGATTCTCCCGCGCGACCTCGAGGCCGGGCTTGAGCTCCACGACCTTCGCAAAGTGCACAATGGCCTCATCGAGCCTGCCCCGCGCCGCAAGCGCCATCGCCAGACTGCCGTGGGCCTCGTCGTTGTCCGGAGCGAGCCGAACCGCCTCGGTCCCGTGCATGATCGCCTCATCCACCGCCCCTCGTTCGAGCAGAGCCTCGGAGAGGTTCTTGCGTGCCTCGACGAGATCGGGCTTGAGACGGACGGCCTCGCGGCAATGTTTGATCGCCTCGTCTATTCTTCTCTGCTTGAGGAGAGCATTGCCCAGGTTGGCAAGGACCTCGGCGCTGTCGGGATCGAGTTGAACGGCCTTGGTGAACTGCTCAACCGCCTCATCGGTCTTCCCCAGGGTCAGCAGAGCCCGGCCCAGGTTGTTGCGGGCCTCGAGGTTGTCAGGATCAGCGGTCAGGGCTTCGCGGAATTCGGCCGCGGCCTCTTCGATTTGCTCGCATTCCAGCAGGACGTTTCCCACGCAGAACCGTACGCGCGACGACTCCGGACTGAGCTTGATCATCTCCCGACACATCTCCAGCGCCCGGCCCACCTCACCCTGGTGGACCAGCTCGCGTACGGTTATCACCGCGTAGGCGACCGGAAGCACGTCCTTGATGTCTCGAAGCGAAGACAGGTCGAGCGATGAGGTGTCTATGCTATGCCGCGGCGCTGCGACGTAACCGAGGACTTCCAAACGCCGCTTCGCCTCGGCCGCGAGTTCAACCTCCTCCGCGACATGAAGAGTCATCCCGCCTTCGATGGCCGAAAGCTCCGCCTCGAGTTGCTCCATTTGTTCCGGATGGATGTCGGCCAGGTTGTTCAGCTCGCCCGGATCCGCCTGCCGATCGTAAAGCTCTACTCGCGCGGTTCGAATGTACTTCCAGCGCGGGGTCGTCACACTCCGCAGCGGGCACCAGCCGAAGCTCGTATACGGCATGTCCGTCTCGCCGTAACAGGGTATGGAGTCCATCTCGCCCCCCTCGAGTGCCGGCCTGAGACTTCGACCCATTCCCTGGTAAGTCCCGGGAATGTCCAGCAAGTCGAGAATCGTCGGGAAGAAATCCACCAGCGAAACCATCGCAGCGCCCCGGTCACCTTCACGAATCCGGCCCGGCGCCGAAAAGATCAGCGGAACCCGCTGCGTCGTCTCGTAAAGCATGTAGCCGTGGCCCACCTCCTGATGTTCGCCAAGCCCTTCACCGTGATCCCCGACCGCGACGACAACCGTGCGCCGCGTCAGGTCGCGCTTCTTCAGAAACGCCGTTAGCCGCCTGACCTGCATGTCCATGAACGCCACTTCGGCATCGTAGGTTTTCTGGCCGCTGAATCGAGTCTCGGACATCGCTTCATGGACGTAGTATGGCAAGTGAGGATCGTACAGATGCACCCAGCAGAAGAAAGGCTCCTCGCCTCGTTCTTCAAGCCAGGCCAGCGCGGCATCCGTCACCAGATCCCCCGGCCGGTACTGGGAGAAGGGGTCATCGGCATAACTTCCGTAGGCGCCGGTCTGCTCGTCGTCATAGGTGCCGAACCCCCGATCCAGCCCGAAGTCCGAATCCAGGGCACAGGCGGCAATAAAAGCACCCGTATCGTAGCCTTGCTGACGAAGCTCCGCCGCCAACGTGGGGATGCTCGAATCAAGCCGATTCGCTCCGTTGACCCGCAATCCGTGCTCCGCGGGCTGAAGACCGGTCAACAGGGTGGTGTGTGACGGCAGCGTGAGAGGCACATTGGCGAAGGCCTGCTCAAACAGCACACCGCCGGCTGCCAATTCATCCAGAGCCGGTGTCAACGCCCCGTCGTACCCGTAGCAGCCGAGACGGTCGGCGCGAGTCGTGTCTAGCGTGATGAGTAGCAGATTGCAGCGGGGGCCGCGATCCGCACCACGCTTCATCACGACTATCACCATCACCACCACGGCAAACGCAACCACCGTGGCGACGATGACATGCCTGCGATTCAACGCCCTACCTCCACGAGAGCCCGGACCACTCAGTCTATTGTACTCGAACTGACCGATTCCAACGTAAGAAGCCGCAGGCTTCAGCCTGCGCGGCCTTGCGGACGGACACGAAGCTCTGGACTCATTGGAAGAGCCGCGCGGGCTAAAGCCCGCGGCTCTTTGGAATTACGATTATCCGGGCAACAGCATCGGTCGGTTAATCTCGCGCCCCGCCGCCCGCTCGCCAGGAAACCGCCCCCAGCACGTGGAACGTCTCTCGGAGGCTTCGGTACAGCGAGCGGTACGTCGGGTACAACGCGTCATAGACCCTCACGGCCCCGCGGTTGGGGCGAAGGGTCTGGGTGATCCTGACGGCTGCCCCACACGCCTGCTCGACACTCGCATATTCGCCCGTGCCCACCGCTGCCAGCAGGGCGACCCCCAACGCTCCCCCCTCTTGGGTGTTGATCGTCACCACCCTGGCGTTGTACATATCGGCTTGCAGTTGCCGCCAGAATTCGCTGGCCGCTCCCCCGCCGCTGGCCCGGACCTCGCTGATCTTCACGCCCCGGCTCCGCATGATCTCTACCTGATCCCGCATCCCGAACGTGATCCCCTCCAGCACCGCCCGCACCAGGTGGGAGCGATTGTGCCGGACCGTCAGCCCCACCCACGCCCCGCGAGCCTCGGGATCGGGATACGGGCATCGTTCCCCCGTCAGATAAGGCAGGAACGTCAGACCCTCGCAGCCCGGCGGGGCCTTGGCCGCTTCCTTGATCATCCTGGGGTAGAGCTCTCCGGCGTCGCGCTTCCGGGTTCGCAACTCCTTCACCTCTTTGGCGAACAGCGTGTTCCGCAACCACTGGAAGCTCCCGCCCGCTGAGAGCATACATCCGAAGACGCACCACTTACCGGGCACGGCGTGGCAAAACGATTGCAGATTGCCGTCGGCGTTCGGCACGGGGGCGTCGCTGTGGGCGAAGACCACGCCGCTGGTCCCCATCGTGGCCGACACGACCCCCGATCGCACGATCCCGTTACCCACCGCGCCCGCCGGCTGATCCCCCGCACCGCCCACCACCGGTGTCCCCCGCTTCAACCCCGTCAGCTTCGCGACCGGGGCCGATATCTGCCCCGTCACCTCCGGCGATTCGTAAACCGGGGCCATCAGATCCGCGTCGATGCTGAGCTTGTTCAGCAGGCCCCGGTGCCACTTCCGCTTCTTCACGTCCAGAAGCAGCGTGCCTGCCGCGTCACTCACCTCCGCAGCATATTCGCCGGTCAGCTTGAACCGGACGTAGTCCTTCGGCAGCAGCACCTTGTGTGTCCTGGCGTAGGTCCGCGGATCATGCTTGCGCACCCATAGTATTTTGGGTGCGGTGAAGCCGGTCAGGGCAACATTTGAGACCATTGATATGAGCTTCTTTCTGCCGCCGGCGAGTGCCTCGATCTGCTCACACTCGTGGGCCGTCCGCTGATCGTTCCACAGCAGCGCCCGCCGCAACGACTTGCCCGCCTTGTCAACGAACACGCTCCCGTGCATCTGCCCCGACAGCCCGATACCGGTGATCTGCGCCGGTTTGAGTTTCGCCTTTCCGCAAGCAACCGCAATGCCTTTGACCGTCGCCTTCCACCAGTCCTCCGGCTCCTGCTCAGACCAGCCTGGCCTCGGCGCATACACCGGATACTCGACGCTTGCCGTCGCCAGCACCTTGCCGCTCGGCCGGCACAGCAGCACCTTAGTCGCCGACGTGCCAATATCGATTCCGCAAAGAAGTGCCATGATTTCCGTCCTCGACGGGGACAAACGCGAATCCGGGTTCGTTTCCGATCAGCCGGCAGTATAGCGGGAATGATGGCTGACCGTCACGCGGTTGACTTCCGGCGGATGTAATCCACCGCCACGGCCAGGACGATCACCGCCCCGATCACCATCTCCTGGACCCAGGTCGGCACGCCCACGTGGTCGCAGCCCACACGCAGGAAGGCCATGATCAGCGCCCCGATCAGTGAGCCGAACACCGATCCCTCACCCCCCGAGAGGCTGCCGCCACCGATCACCACCGCGGCAATGACGTCCAGCTCCGCACCCATCGCGGTGGTGGGATCGCCGACGGTAAGCCGGCAAAACTGCATCACGCCGGCCAGACCGGTGCACAAGCCGGCGATGGAATAGAGCTGCAGCTTGACCCGCTCGACCCGGATGCCGCACAGCCGGGCCGTCGCCTCGTTGGAGCCGATCGCGAAGACGTGTCGGCCCAGCGAGGTGTAGCGAAGCATCGCCCAGACCACCGCCGCCAGCAGGAGCATCGTCCATACCCCCGGCGAGACGAGTAGCCACGGCGGGTTCGGCTGGCGGACCAGGATGTGCGTGCCGAGCCAATGGGCCGGTGCGTCGATCTTCTGCTCGGCGGCAATGCCCTTGGCCAAACCCCGGGCGATGCCCCACATGCCCAGCGTGGCAATGAACGGCACCACCTTCAGACGGGTGATCATCGTTGCGTTGGCCAGCCCGCACAACCCACCCAGGAGCAAGCCCGCCACCACCGCCGGCCCCGGCGGCGAACCGCGCTGAAGGCACCAGGCCGTCATCACGCTGGTCAACGCAATCACCGACCCCACGGACAGGTCGATCCCACCACTGATAACGATCATGGTCATGCCCATGGCGGCGATGCCAACCGATACCGTCTGATTGCCCGTGGCCCGGAAGGTGTTCACGGTCAGGAACCGGTTATCGTGCTCTCGGATACATTGCCAGGCGCTGGGAACGGGCCCGGCCGCCCTGCCCGAACGTTCGCTATGCGCTGCCCGCTCGGTGAGGAACCGATGCTCGTCCAGGCCGTTCCTGATCTGGGAGGCCGCGGCAAAGCCCAGGATGATCAGCACCAACGCCAGCAGCGGTCCCAAGGCATTCAGCAACTGCCGCACCCGCGTCGGGCCGACGGAGACTCCGGTGGGCCTTGCCGGATCGCTCATGCCCCCCCTCCGGTGGCCGCGGCCATCATGTCCTGCTCCGACCACTCGGACGCGCCCCGAACGTCGATCAACCGACCCCGCCTCATGACCGCAATCCGATCGCACACCCCCAGCAGTTCCGGGAGGTACGAACTGACGAACAGGATGGCTCTGCCCTCGGCCGCCAGTTCGCCCATGAGCCGGTAGACCTGAACCTTCGCCCCGACGTCGATTCCGCGGGTCGGCTCGTCGAGCAGCAGGATGTCCGCGTCCTGGTGCAGGAGCCGGGCAAGCGCCACCTTCTGCTGGTTTCCGCCGGACAGGTCCCAGGCCGTCTGCTGTGGGCCACGGGTGCGGATATCCAGCCGATCGATCCACCGCCGCGCCGCCTGCCGTTGCCGCGAAAGGTTCAGGAACCCCCACCGCCCCACCGCGTTCAGGCGTGACAGCGTGATGTTGTCCGCCAGGCTCATCGGCAGGGCGAGCCCCTCGGCCTTGCGATCCTCGCTGAGCATGCCGACGCCCTGCGAGAGCCGCCTGCTCGGCGTCGCCCCGTCGTCGGTCGTGAGCGTCGGGGCGGCCACCGCTACGGTGATCCGCCCGCTCTGGACCGGGGCAAGACCGAAGATCGCCCGCAGCAGTTCCGTCCGCCCCGCACCGACCAGGCCGAACAGCCCGAGGATCTCGCCCCGGCACAGTCTCAGGCCCACGTGGCGGGGCAAGGGCTCACCGCACAAGTCGTCCAGTTCCAGTACCACGCCGCCGACGTGGTGATCCACCCTCGGGAACATTTCGTCCAGTCCCCGCCCGACCATCATCTCGATGATCCGGCCGGCGCCCGTCTGCGACACCATCCCGGTGCCGGTCACCCGCCCGTCCCGCAGGACCGTGAACCCGTCCGCCACCTGCTGAACTTCCTCCAGAAAGTGCGAGATGTAGACGATGCTCACGCCCCGGCCCCGAAGCCGGCGGATCAGTTCAAACAGATGGGCCGTGTCCTCCTGGGAGAGTGAACTCGTCGGCTCGTCCATCACGATAATGCCCGCGTCGGTAACCAGGGCCCGGGCCACCTCGATGAGCTGCCGGGCACCGATGCTCAGGTCGCCTGCCCGCACGTCAGGCCGGATGTCCGGGTGGTGCAGCTCGGCCAGTGCGGCGAGCACCCGTTGGCGCATCGGCCCGCGACGCAGTACGAGACCCCAGCGCGTCTCCTCGATCCCCAGCATCACGTTCTCCTCGACCGTCAGGTGCGGCGCGAGGTTGAGTTCCTGGTAGATCATGGCGATGCCGCGACGGCGGGCGTCCAGCGGGCTGACCGGGCGGTATGCCTGACCGTCCAGGTACATCCGTCCCTCGTCCGGCGCAATCGCCCCGCTGAGAATCTTCATGAGCGTACTCTTGCCCGCCCCGTTCTCACCGATCAGGGCATGCACCTCGCCCGGCTGCACGAGCAGGTCCACGCCGTCCAGGGCAACCGTTGCCCCGAACCGCTTCCGGACACCGATCATTCGCAGGCGAGGATCGTCGGACGATGCGCTCATCTAAGGTACTTCCCTATCGGTGGTGAAAGCAGCTCCCTGATCCCGGGCGCGCCCATGTTGCCCGGCGTGGCCACGGTGCTGCCGGTGTCGATTCGCGTCGCCACCGTCTCGCCCCGCAGATGAGCGACGAGCGTCTTGACCGCCAGGTAACCGATGTTCAACGGGTCCTGGAGGATCAGTCCGTGGAGTTGGCCGGCGGCCAACGCCTCGACCACCTTCTCCGAGGTGTCGAAACCGACGAACTTCACCTTGCCCGCTCGACCCGATTCCTGCAGGGCCCGTAGCATTCCGAAGACCGGCGGCTCGCAGGGGCAGAATATCCCGTCGATTTCCGGGAATGCATTGAGCAGGTTCTCGGCCTTGGCGTAGGCGGACTCCGTGGTCGGCCCGGCGTATTGGTCGGCCGAGGCGATCTCGATGGCGGGAAACCGTTTCCGCAACTCGTTTAGGAAACCCTCCTCGCGCCTGGTGGTGCTGGCTGAGCCCACCTGATAGCGCATCACGAGCACTTTGCCCCTGCCGCCCAGGACATACCCGAGTCTGCGGGCCGCGTTCCTGCCCCCCTTGTAATTGTCGGTAGCTACGAAGCTGACGTAGTCCTTGCCGAACTCAGCCTGCAATCCGGAATCCATGATCAGCACGGGGACGCCGGCCCGCATGGCCTCCCGCACGGGGCGGACCAGCGCTCTGTCATCCAGCGGGGCCAGCACGATCCCCGACACCCCGGCATTGACGAAGTTCTCGACGACGTTGATCTGCTGCTCGCGGTCGTCTTCCCGGGCCGGGCCCTTCCAGATGACCTGAACGCCCTCCAGCTCGTCCCGGGCCTTGTTCACCCCGGCGTGGATGGCCTTCCAGAACTCGTGGTTCGTGGCCTTGGGAACGACCGCGATCTTGAGCATGCCGCCCTGCACTGGGCTCGCCGGCGCGGACCGGGGTAAACCCTTGCTGTCCGCGGGGTATTCCCCCCCGCACCCGGCCAAGCCGATCGCAAACAACACCGGCAGCACTGAATGGCCGTACGCGATCATGCAACAACAAAGAGCCGCGGGCTTCAGCCCGCGCGGCCTTTCGCTCACCGAGGCGCCGCATGATTGCCCACTGCTATTCAGGTGCCAGCCGACCGCTCCTTCTGCCGTCACAGTGGGTGACATCATTTGAGGTACTTGTCTATGGGCGGTGAGAGCAGCTTCTTGATTCGGGGCTTGCTCATGTTTTCCGGTGTGGCCACCTCGCTGCCAGTGTTGATCCGGGCGCTGACCTTCTCGCCCCGAAGACAATTGACCAGCGTCTTGACCGCCGTGTAGCCCATGTTCAGCGGGTCCTGCAGCACCAGTCCGTGGATCTCACCGGCAGCCATGGCCCGGATCAGCTTGTCGGAACTGTCAAAGCCCACGAACTTCACCTTGCCGGCCCGGCCCGACCCCTGCAACGCCCGCAGCATACCGAACGTCGTGGACTCGTTGGGTGTGAAAATGCCGTCGAGTTCGGGGAACACGTTGAGTAGATTCTCGGCCTTGGCGTACGAGGTCTCGGTGGTGGCCCCGCCGTACTGGTCCGACGAGACGATCTCGATGTCGGGGAACTCCGCCCCCATCACGTCGAGGAAGCCCTGCTCGCGCTTCTCGGTGCTCGCGGACCCCACCTGGTACCGCATCATCAGCACCTTACCCCTGCCCTCGAGCAGCCTCCCCAGTCGGCGGCCCCCCTTCTGCCCGCCGACGTAGTTGTCCGTCGCCACGAAACTGGCGTAGTCCGTGCCCACCTCCGCGTTCAGCCCGGAGTCCATGATTACCACCCTGATCCCCGCGTGCCCCGCCTCGCGGACCGGGCGGACCAGGGCCTCGTCGTCCAAAGGTGCCAGGGCAATCCCGGGCACGCCGGCGTTGATGAAGTTCTCGACCACGTTGATCTGCTGCTCGCGGTCGTCTTCCTTGGTCGGCCCCTTCCAGATGACCTGCACCCCCGCGAGTTCGCGTTCAGCCTTGACCGCCCCAGCGTGGATCGCCTTCCAGAACTCGTGCGTCGTGCCCTTGGGGATGACTGCTATCTTGAGCAGGCCCGCCTCGTCACCCGACCCGCGGCCGCAACCGGACAATCCGATCGCCCAGATCGCTGGCACCAACCAGGCACGTCGCATCCCTCGCTCCATCTAGGATCCCAGTTCCCGGCCACGCTCGAACGCCGCCTTGACCGCATCGCGGATCGCGTCGCCGACGCCGGCACCGTTCATATGTTCCAGCGCCGCCTGCGTCGTGCCGCCCTTGCTGGTGACTTTGCGACGCAGCTCAGCCGGCCGCTCGTTCGCCTCCAGCATCATCCGGGCGGCGCCGAGGCAGGTCTGCTCGGCCAGCTTGAGGGCATCCTCCTCGCTCAGCCCGCACGCCACGCCGCCGGCGACCATGGCCTCGACGAAATAGTAGAAGTACGCCGGACCTGACCCCGACACCGCCGTCACCACATCCATCAGCGATTCGTCCTCCACAACCACGGTGGCGCCGCCCGCGTCGAACAGGTCCCGCACGTCGGTCACGTCCTCATCCCGGGCATGCTTACCGGCGCAGATCCCCGCCATCCCCGTCCCGACCTTGATGGGCAGATTGGGCATCACCCGAACCACGCGGGCTTCTGTCTTCGGGAAAGCCGCTTCAATTCGCTGCGTGCTGACGCCAGCCATGATGCTGACCCACAACTGGTCATCCGCGGCACTGCCGGCCGGACCCGACGCCACCTCATCGAAGTTCTGCGGCTTGACCGCCAGCACGACCCGGGCCGAGTCCGCCACCAGTTGCCGATTGTCCTCGGTCACCTCCACGCCGAACGTCTCCGAGAAGAGCTGCCGGCGCTCAGCAACCGGATCCGAGACGATGATCTCGTCCGGCCGATAGAGCTTCTCTCGCAGCGCTGCCGCCACGATCCCCTCCGCCATGTTCCCCGCTCCGATGAATCCGAACTCAAACCGAGGTACCATTGCACTTCGCCTCTGCTCGTTGATCTCTTTGATCCATTCTCAGCCACTGGGAGCATTGTAGTGCCAGTGGTCGAGCCGCTCAAACCTGCCAGGAATGACCCCGCCCCTCCCGGCCGCGGCAAGCCACGCGCGGCGTTTACCCGCACCAGGCCCGGCCAACACCGAAAGTGCTGACAAGCCGGGATCATCCGCCAAGTTCTCAACCCGAATCACGGGTGCGGCTGCGTCGCCGCCGGGAGCAGTCCCGCCGCCCCGAGCAAGGCGCCCAGGGCGTGCTGGCAATGATCGATACGCAATGTCGGGTTGATGGGTGTGTTGCGGACGGCGCCAATAACCTCGCCAGGGGAGTGAACGTAATAGCACTCCTCCTCGCCGAATCGCAACTGCAGCACGAACCGGCACGCCTTGCGGATGATCTCCCGATAGCGGTCGGCACGCTCGGCGTCACCCATCGCCTCGGCGGTGCGGACCGCCTCGACGTAGCCCTCCACGTACACCGCGGTCGAGATGCCCGCCCGGCCCGTGCCGTGCACGTCGAACCCGCCCTCATAGATCCGCAGCGTCGGATCCTTCGACTCGATCTGTGTCGCGGCCAGGAAGTCGCTCATCTCATAGACGAAATCGGCGTACCTCTGCAGTAAGGTGGTCCGGGCCAGTTGCCCCCACGCCTGCACCTGCCAGGGAACGAACATCGGCGGCCGGTTCTCCCGGAAGTAGCTCTGGTAGAACGGAAGGGCCTGGTCACAGACTTCTCGCCATTTCGCGTCGCGGGTCTGGACATAGTGCCTGGCGATCGCCAGCAGCGCCTCGCCGGGATAGTAGTCCTGGCTCGACTTTGACGTGGACGGCGGGAAACGCGTCCTGAAGCTCCCGTTCCCTCGCTGCATCGCCGCCAGGGCGTTCAGCAGCGACGCCCGCAGATCCGCGTGCCGATCTCGATCCGGCGCCTCGGTCAGGGCCAGACAGACCAGGGCGGTTACTCCCAGCGGGTGTTTTCCGTCCGGCGTCGCAATGTAGGCGGCGTCGCGGCGATTCTCAAGCGGGGCGACCATCTTGCCGAACGCCGCGATTGCCCGTTCCAGTGCCTCATTGGATGCCCGGTCCTTGCGCTGCCGCGCGTGCACCGCCAGCGCCCACGTCGTTGCCGCCTGCCGCACCCAGTTCTGACCAGTCGGCCAGTACATACCCCGGCCGGGAAGGAATTCGTAGGAGAAGAACCCGTCCGAAATCTGGCGATAACGGATGTACCGGGCCAGGTCGTCCGCCGCGCTGCTTAATTCTCGTCGGGTCACCTCCTCGGGCCGAATTGCCCGCATACCTGCAATCAGGCGGACGGGCTCCGAACCGGGGTGAGGCTCATAAAGGTGCGTGGACCGAAAACGCAGAAAGACAACCTTCTCCGGTTCGCGGTCCGGCGGATCGCGCTTCAGCCCCAGTTCCCCTTGGAGGCCGTCGATCGCGATTTCGTAACGGTTACATCGGTGGTCCACCAGACCGTCGCGCTCGCAGAGGGCTTCCTTCGAGATCACTTGCGACGGCCGGACGAGGACCTCTTTGCCGTCAGATCGAACGGCGATGCCGTGGATCGCCGGCTCGAAGCTCAGCCCCAGTTGCCCCGGCGACTCGTTGCCGCGGCCGACCTGCTCGCGCGGACCGATAAGCTCGACCTCGATGGTCAGGCGGGCGAGATCATCTTCACTGAGCGGCTTGTCCCGCCCGGCATCGGCCAGGGCGGCTTCGGCCGCTTCCCGGCACGCGCTGACTACCGGCAGGGCATCCGAATCCGCCGTGCCGACCAGCTTACCCACACGCCGCAAGGTGACCGACACCCGGCAGCTCAGCTCAGCCAACGCCCGCGGCGTGTAGACGTTCTCATACCGCTGTCCATCGCGGACACGCTGCACGAGCACCTTGCGAACAAACCGCATCAGATAGGTCTGGTCAACCGGCTCCACAACCGGGGCTGGATGACCGAGCCGGAGATCCGCCGCCGGAGGGGCGATCGGTTCCAGACCGCCCGCCCACCCTGGAAGCACCAGGACCAACAGCCCAAACATCCATCCGCCGCGATGCCGCAGCGGCCCGGTTACGCGAGCACGATTCCGTCCCATCCCAATCTCCCAGAACGGCGAGAAGCGAGATCGTCGCATCACTACCGATTCATCACCAAAGCACGAAACAAGGAAACAGTCTGCTCCATTCGTCAGTTCTCAATTCTTTGTTCCCAACTCTCAACTCTCAATTCTCAACTCTCAATTCTCAACTCATCCCTCTCCACACGTCCGAGGTGAAACCCGCCCCGTCAAATCGGCTCATCACATCGCTGCCGGTCTTTGAACACCGCCAGGTTCCGGATGCCCTGGCGTTTGAGCACCTCGCCCCACTCGTGTAAACCCGCGCCGACGTCCTCAGGCCGATGTGCGTCGCTGCCCAGGCTCATCGCCTCGCCGCCGAGTTCAGCGTATCGACGCACGACCCAATCGCCCGGCGACGGCTCCGGCAGTGATTGCCGCAACGTGCTCAGGTTCACCTCCGGCACCAGTTCCCCCTCGATGCACGTCCGAAGGATCTCCTCCACCAGCTCCCCGTGTGGGCGGAGGTCGAACGTCTCGAAGTACCGCTGCGTATACCGCTTGACCAAATCGAGGTGCCCGAGAACGTCGAAAGGCCGGCGGCCCCGGTTGTTCAACTCCCGCACGAACTGCGCCGCCTCCAGGACTGCCTCGAGGTACGCCCGGGTCCCGGACGCGGCATCCAAACCCTCCCAATGCTGTCGAACGTGCAGGGCCCGGCCGCCGAACCAGTGCACGCTCAGCAACACCACGTCGAACCGTCGGGGCCGGAGATAGTCGAGGATCATGTCCATCCGATCGGGCTGATAGCAGATCTCGATCCCGTGCCCGATGAAGACCGGGCCGCCGAACCGCTCCCGGAGGTGCACGACGGCGGCGGCGATTCTCTCGTAATCGTACCGGCACTGGGGCCATTCGCTTGGATGGCTGTCAAAGTGGTCGGTGAAGGTCAGTCCGGCCAGACCCACCCCGATCGCCTGCCGGAGGTTGGCCGCCGGGTCGGCCTCCGAATCCCACGAATAGCGCGTGTGTACATGCTGGTCGTACAGTGCCACAATGCACCCCGAGCGTTTGGAGCATCCGACGAAACAAGTCCCCCGCCGCACGCGAATTGATGAGCGGCCGATGTCCCGGGGCTCGCCGGATACCCCGGGAAGGCACCCAGCCCGCTTCATCCCATCCCCACACTGTAAGCTCACGGCCGGTGTGCATAAAGCCAGGCCACTCCCGTCGCACGGCGGCACGCCCGGGCATCGATCCGCGGGGACCGCTCCTTGACCGTGCCCGGAATCCCGCACCGTATCCCACCACCGGCCGCTTGCAGCTTCGCCCTCGTACCACCTATACTACTTGCGAACCCGCATGGCCGCTGAGAACGTTATCGCTGATACGCCGCTGGCAGGACGATCGGACCTGGATCGGGGCCGCGATCTGAACGCCTGGACCCGCGCCAAGTTCGTGGTCGTACGGGGCTTTCTCTGGGCCTGGGCCCGGTGCTTCTCGCTCAAGGGGCTGTACCTGTTCGGGCAGTTCTTCGGCACGTGCGAGTGGCTGATCAACTATAAGCGCCGCCGCCGGTTCCGCATGCATTTCCAGCGGGTCTTCGGCCAGTCCATCAAGACCACCAACAGCGCTTCGATCCGTCGGGCATGCCTGCGGCACTTCACCCGCACCCGCTGTGACAAGCTGTTCTACCTCGTTTTTGACAAGCTGCCGCGGGAGAAGATCCTCCGCCGGGTCCGGTTTCACGGTAAGGACATCCTGGACGAGGTTCTCAAGCGCAATAAAGGCGCCTATATCTGCATGAGCCACGTCGGGTCCCACCACGTCAGTGTGCTGTTGATGGCACTTATGGGCTATCGCGTGGCGGGCGTACGCGACCGCAATGAGGGCGCCGCCCGGCGCTACGTTCAGCAGAAATACGAGGAAACCTTCCCCGAGTTCCGTGCCATCCGCATGTTATACGCCGACAGTTTTCCGCGCGACGTCTATCGCTGCTTCGAGGACGGCTTCGTTCTCGGCAGTGCGCTGGACGTGGGCCGGCACCGCGGCGCCCACCTGCGGACCGCAACCGTGACGATGTTCAGCCAGCGCCGGGAGTTCCTGACCGGCACGATGCAGATCGCCCTGCGGTGCGGGGCCCCAATCCTCCAGGGCTTCGTCATATCACGAAAGAACTTCTACTTCCACCTCGTCGTGAAGGGGCCGCTGATCGATCCCGACACCCAGGTCGACGAACCAGCCGCCCTCAACGACGTCATGCAGCGATACGCCGACAACATTGCCGACCACCTCACCCAGCACCCCGACCACATCAGCAAAAGCTGAGCCTTGGGCCATTGAAGAAACCTACGAGAGGAGAGAACGAGCCAGGTTCGTTTGTTGAGCCGTGTGTTGAGCAGGACGACTACGCCAGTGCAACAGACCACCATGGTCCGGTTTATCGAACCCGTCGCGTTTTTTGCCCAGTCTCCCACGCCGACTGCGGATGGCCCAGGGGTCAGGCCTGCAGGTCGATGTGCTGGCCTTCGTCGTCCAGGGGGGAATCCGATTCAGAGGTCTCGGGCTGGTGTCCCTCAGCCTCCTCCGGGTTAGAGAAGACCCGCCCCTCGCCGCCGCTGCCCCCGGCATCGGTG
>CAZOIA010000001.1:81868-90230 GCA_964579675.1 uncultured Planctomycetales bacterium
TCCTCGGTCCCGACGGTGGTATCCGTCTCGTCGATGGCGGCCGTCTGCTTCCGGTTGGCGTTGGTTTTCTGGGCCTCTTCGTTCTCCCGAACGCCGGAGACCTGGCGCTGGGCAAGATTGCTCTGCAGGATCGGCCCCACCAGGTTGGGAGGTACGGAGGACATGGCATTGGCGCTCCGTCCGGCCGGCCTGCTACTCTGCGGGCACCGCCGACATGACTCCTATATCGGATGGAACCGGCTGCGCACTTGACCGCGCGCGATGCCTTTCACCCCAAAACGCCCAAGGCGGACCGCCTTTTCATGGTCCACAACCAAAGAGGAGCCTTGTGGAAGAACATGCTCGCAAAGGGCGCCCATGTCTCGCCGTAAGTTTCTAGCACCCGTACTGCCGTTCGCCCCGCCGGTTGAGTTGGTGGCGCAGCCGGTTCAGGATGCTGGAATGCATCTGGCTGACCCGGCTCTCTGACAGGTCGAGCGTGGCGCCAATCTCCTTCATCGTCATCTGCTCGTAGTAGTAGAGGACCAGGATCAGCTTCTCCACTCGCGTCAACCACCTCATCACCAGATCGTGAAGATCCCGCTTCTGCAATTCGTGGATGGGATCGCGGCTGTTGCGATCCTCAAGCACGTCGATCTCCTGGAGCTCACGGCTGGAGTTGTTGTCCGCATGTTTCCGCGACAGCGAAATCAGCGACACCGTCGTGGCGTCTCTCATCAGCTTGTCCAGCTCAGACCGGCTGACCGAGAGTCTGTGAGCGACCTCATCGTCCGATGGCAGTCGGCCGAGCTCGGCCCGAAGCACCTTGGTGGCGCTTTCCAGCCTGTGGGCCCGGCTCCGCACCAACCGGGGAACCCAATCCATCGTCCGCAACTCGTCCAGGATCGCACCCCGGATACGCGGGGAACAGTAGGTCTCGAACTTGACCCCGCGCTCGAGATCAAACGCCTCGATCGCATCCACCAGACCGAAAACCCCGGCCGACACCAGATCATCGACGTCCACTTCGTTCGGCAACTTGGCGGAAATGCGGTCGGCGGTGTACTTGACCAGCGGCAGGTAACGCTCCATCAACTGGTTACGCAGCCGCCGGTGCCCCGTCCGCTTGAACTCGACCCACAACCCCTGAACATCCGGCTCTACCTCAACCATCCACGACCTCCCGCTCGCTCGCGCGTCACTGCCTGGCATCAACTTACCGGATGTCGGCTCGCCCTCCTGGTCCCCCGACATGGATGGGGCCACCCCCTGCTATTCGGTGTCGGAACTCTCGGCACCGGGCGCCCGCTCTTCCCCCTCCTCGTCAACGAACATCTCAGCATGTCTGCGGAGCGAATGCTCATCGAGCACCCGATACGCCACCCACCCCACGCAGAGTCCGATCACGCAGAAGATCAGCATTGCCCACAGAGCTCGGAGCAATGTGACGTCCGCTGGATTGCCCACTCCCAACCCGAGAAGAATGGTTACCCCGAATGCCAAGAACCCCAACGTGGCCCCGCACAACCTCACCATCTCGCGACGTCCTTGTGCAGAGGTCTCCCAGCAAGTAACGGCAAAGCCCGGCGGCGGGTTTAGCTGAAACCCCAGCGCCCGGACCCGCGCGAATACCAGCTATCGGAACCTGCTATAGAAACATGTTCATCACCCGATAAAACAAGTTCCGATCGGCCTGGGGCTGGCCCATCTCCCGCGACAGGCGACCCGCCGAAGCCATCACGCACGTGCTGGCTGAACACCGCGGATAACGCAGGATCACCGGGCACCGCTGCCGGATCGCGGCCGGCACATGGTCGTCGCGGAGAACGTACCCGCAGTCCGTCACCGGCAGGTGCAGGAACCGCGCCGCTACCTCCGCCAGCCGCTCGAACGTGTCTTGCCCCTCACGCCGGCTGTCCGCCAGATTGACAATTACCCCGATCGACCCCCCCGATCGGCCCGAGTAGCCCTGGTCCTGGGCAAAGGCCTTGATCATCGCGTACGCGTCCGTGACCGCCGTCGGCTCGGGCGTCGCCACCACTAGCGTCGTGTCCGCCCCCGCGGCGAATCCAGTCACGTTCTGAGAGATCCCCGCCCCGCAATCCAGCACCACCACGTCGTAACGGTCCTCCACGTGCTGCATCGCCGCGGTCAACTGGTACCGCTCGAATTCGGACAGATTCGCCATCCGCGCCACCCCGGATGCACCCGGCACCAGTGCAACCTGGCCCGGCCCCTGGACGATGACTTCATCCATGCCTCGCCGCCCGCTCAGAACGTCCCGCCAGGTGCAGACCGCCTCGACTCCCAGCACGATGTCCGCGTTCGCCAGACCCATGTCCATGTCGAACAGGATCACATGATGACCCCGTGCCGCCAGTGCGATCGAGAGGTTGGCGGCGATCAGGGTCTTTCCCACCCCGCCTTTCCCGCTGACCACCGCGATGACGTGGGTCGGGCTGCGGGCAACGCGCCCTGGGCCCGGGCCGCCCTGCGATACCAGTTGTCGAAGACGATAAGCCTGGTCGATGCGCCTTGGTTCACTGTCGCCGCCGATCATGTCCCGGCCTCCCGATCGCTCCCCGACCGTTGAAGCCCTATGCGACCTGATCCACCGTCGGCGCAGCCCGATCCGTCCTGCCCGAGAGGGAACTCTTGCCCTCGTCTCGGCCAAGCACCAGCTCGGCAATCCGCCGGCGGTAGCCCACTTCGATGTCGTCCGGCACATCCTGGCCGGTCGTAAGATAGGATAACTGCAGGTTCAAACGCCGAATCACATTCAGGATCACGCCCAACCCCACCGCCTCGTCCAGCTTGGTGAACACCACCCGGTTCACGCCGAGCGCTCCGAACCGCTCCGCCGCCTCCACCAGTTGGGCGGGATGCGAGGTGCACGAAAGAACGAGTTGGACCTCCAGCAACACCCTGCGCACACCCCTGGTGGCATTCTTCGATCGGAACCGGCCGTCCGGACCGCGGGCGACGTTTCTCGGGGCTCGCCCTTTCGGGCGCGAAGCCGCGGACTCCGCCTCCACGCCTCCGCCGCGGCTATCCGTTCCCGCACCCCGGGCGGCATCGAGAAACACCTTCAATTCCTCCAGGCGAGGCCCATCTCTCTGGCTCCGGCCCGACGTGTCGATCAACACCAGATCGCGATCCGCCATCGACCCCAGCGCACCCGCCATCTCGTCGGGCGTCAGCACTACCACCAGGGGCACGTTCAGGATGTCGGCGTAGACCTTCAGTTGTTCGACCGCCGCGATCCGGTACGTGTCAATGGTGATCAGCCCGATACGTTTACCCTCCCGCAGCTTGAAATGGGCCGCCAGCTTGGCAATGGTCGTCGTCTTCCCCACCCCGGTCGGGCCCACGAAGGCGACGCACTTGGGCCCGCCGTCTTCGTTTAATTGAACCGGCTCAGCCGGGGGCAGCATCCGCTCGATCATCTCGACGAGGAGTGCGTGAACGACTTCCGGTGGAGGCGGCTGTTGATCACTGCCAGGGGCCGGGACGCCGGCCTTCGTCCGCCAGTCGCCCAGGCGATCGTGAGCCTCGGCAACCAGCTCCCGCGCGATCTCCTCCGCCACATCGTTCTGGATCAGACGGCAGTAGTGTTCACGGAGCTCTTCGGGCAAGTCTGGCAGCGGCGAGGGCAATCCCTCCGCCCCCGGCCGGGCCAGTAGCTCGCGGACCATCCCCCGAAGCTGGTCCATCTCCCCCCGCAACGTCGAAGTGAAAGCGGCAAGATCCTTGCGAGAGGCGGGATCGGCAGTGGTATCAGCCGGACGACCCATAGCGGCTCCTTCCGCTTGCGGTCTGCGAACCGGGCGACGTCCAATGTCGCCCCGAGCGCTCCTCTCGCCTCCGGGACGCCCTGAGCCACGGCCGATAATAGCACGGCGCTCCACCGCGGGCAAGAGCCTCGAATCCCGGCTCGCCGTGATTTCCACCTGCCTGCGCGCCCCGACTCCCAGCACCCCGCCCTTGGCGACCGTGCGGGTGTGCAGGATCACCGCATCCGGGCCCAGTGCCTTCTTCACCCGCTCGAGGGCCTCCGCCATCGAGTTACCCTGAAACGTCTGCATCTTCATCCGTGAGCACCACCAATCCCAAGGACTGAACCTCAATCCCTCGGACGATCTCGTTCAGGCCCAACACCGGCACGTGCGGCAGCGCCGGCTCGATCAACCGCCGAACCCACGTGCGGATCTGCGGCGAACAGAGCACCGCCACCGCCTGCCCCCCCGCCCTTCCCATCGACTGTTCAATCCGTTGCCGAACCGCCGACACTAACCGGCCCTGAGTCTCAGGCGGGAGAGTCAGAAACGTCCCGCGATCATTCCGCTCCAGGTGCGCGTTGATCAGGTCCTCGATCTTGGGATCGAGCGTCGCCACGCGGACAACATTGTTCTTGTCCTTGTAGGTCTGGCAGATCGTTCGCGCCAGCGCGTTCCGCGCGTACTCGGTCAAAACATCCGTGTCCTTCGTACGCGGAGCCCAGTCGCCCATCGTTTCCAGGATCGTCTCGAGGTCACGGACGGGGACCCGCTCCCGCAGCAGGTTCTGCAATACCCGCTGCAGCTCGCCGACCTTGATCACGTCCGGGACGACATCTTCCACCGCCTTGGGCGACTTCTCCTTGAGTGCGTCCAGCAACTGATGGGTCTGCTGGCGGGTCAGCAGCTCGTCCGCGTGCCGCTTGATCACCTCCGTCAGATGGGTTGCCAGCACGCTCGAACACGGGACGACGGTGTAGTTCCTTTGCTCGGCCTCGGCCCGCTGCTGCTCGGTGACCCACAACGCGGGCAGCCCGAACGCCGGCTCCGTCGTTTCGACGCCGACGATCGGCGAAGTGACGGTGCCGTTGTCGATCGCCAGCAAGTATCCCGGCATCACCTCTCCCCGGGCCACTTCGACGCCTCTGAGCTTGATCGTGTACTGGCTCGGCTCCAGCCTGAGATGGTCGCGAACGCGAATCGGGGGCACGACGATCCCCAGCTCCGTGGCGATCTGGCGCCGGATGTTCGTGATCCTCTCCAGCAGGTCGCCCCCCTGCTTGCGGTCCACCAGCCGGATCAAGCCCAGCCCCACCTCCAGTTCCATCGGATCCACTGCCAACAGCGACTCGACCCTGTCCGGTTTCTTTGCCTCCGCCTTGGCCTTGGCCGCCGCCGTCGTCGCGGCCGCCGCTCGCGTGTTCGTGAGTGCAAACGCCAGGCCCCCACACCCCACCGCCAGAAACCCCAGCGGCAGCTTCGGCAAGGGCGTCAACGAGAGAAAGCCCAGGAACACCGCCGCCAGTACCAGCGCGATCGGCCGCGACGTGAGCTGCGAAAGGATCTCCTCTCCCATGTTGCTCCGGGCGTTGCTGCGGGTGATGAGCATGCCCGCCCCCACCGATACGATGAACGCCGGTATGGCCGCCACCAAGCCGTCCCCGATCGTCAACTGCGTGAAGACCCGCAGGCATTCCATGATCCGCATGTCGTGCTCGACCATGCCCACGTAGATCCCGCCCAGTATGTTGACGATGGTGATAATCAGGCCGGCGATGGCATCGCCGCGGACGAATTTGGAAGCACCATCCATGGCCCCGTAGAAGTCGGCTTCGGCGGTGATCTCCTCCCGCCGGCGGCGGGCCTCCGCCTCGTCGATCAGGCCCGCGTTCAGGTCCGCGTCGATCGACATCTGCTTGCCCGGCATCCCGTCCAATGTGAACCGGGCCGCCACTTCTGCAATACGCGTCGCGCCTTTGGTGATAACGGCAAACTGGATCACCGTCAGAATGACGAAGATGATGATCCCCACCGCCAGTGAACCGGCGGTCACGAAGTTCCCGAACACCTCGATGACGTGTCCCGCCGCGCCGGTACCATCCTGAGCGTTGGTCAGAATGAGCCGGGTGGTGGCCGTGTTCAACGTCAGCCGGACCAGCGTCGTCGCCAACAGCAGCGACGGAAACGATGAGAACTCCAGCGGATGCTGGAGGTACATGATGGTCAGCAGGATCACCGCCGCCAGCGTGATGTTGGCGGCCAGCAGGACATCCAGCAGCGCGGTGGGCAGCGGAACCAGCAACACGAAGATCAGCGCCGTCGCGCCCAGCGGCAACAAGATGCCGCGGTTCTTCTCCAGCCACCGCAGCGGTCGAGATTCCAAAGCAGCTATACGGGCCATTCACGCCATCCCATGCCCGGGCAGACCAGGGCCATTCTCACGTTCTCACATTCTCACGTTCTCACATTCTCACCTTCGCACCTGCCTGCTCTCCTTGCCCCTCGCCCGTTCGTGAACACCGGCCCGGGGACGGGCTGGCTCGCCCGGGACGCGCTCCCCTTCGGGTCGCGGCTAAACGTCCTTTGTTGACGCGCTCCCCTTCGGGTCGCGGCTAAACGTAGCTTGTGACTCCCGACTTCTCACTTCTCATTTCATCGCCATACCGGCCGGGGTCCGGCGCCGACGGCCTTTGCCCGCCAGCTCATAGACGTAGGCCAGGATCTCCGCGACCGCCTTGTAGAACTGCACCGGTATCTCCTGCCCGACCTCGACGGTCTTGTACAGTGCCCGGGCCAGCGGCTTGCGCTCGACGATGGGCACGCCGTGTTGGATCGCCAAGTCGCGAATCCGCCGGGCGAGCCAATCAGCCCCCTTGGCCGTCACCTTCGGGGCCCGCATCGCTTCTGCCTCGTATTGAATCGCCACCGCGTACTCCGTCGGGTTGGTGATCACCACGTCCGACTTAGGAACCGCCGCCTGAATCCGCTGAAGGGCCAACTGCATCTGAACCTGACGCCGGCGCTGCCGGATCTTGGGGTCCCCCTCCATGCGCTTCAGCTCGTCCTTGACCTCCTCCTTCGTCATCTTCAGTTCCTTCTCCACCTTGTAGCGCTGGTAGATCAGGTCGATGATCGCCAGCAGCAGCAGGACGATCGCCAGGCGAAGCCCCAGCGTGTAGAAGAGTTCCGCTGCCACCCCCACCATCGACAGATGAGGCAGGCCGGAAGCATGGGCAAGCACGTGCAGTCGGCTCTTCATCGTCCAGTACGCTACCAGGACCAGCAGCGACATCTTGGCCAACCCCATCAGCAACATGACAAACGCCCGGCCGCCGAACATGCGTTTCAGGCCGCCGATCGGGTTCAGCTTGTTCAATGACGGCGTGATCGGCTTGAGGGTGAACAGAAACCCGACCTGAGCGAAGGAGGTGACCAGGGCCAGCACGAGCACCAGCAGCATCACCGGCAGGACTATGGCCGCCAGGGCCTGCATGGCACTCGTCAGCGTCGGCAGCATCAGGCCCGCGTCACCCAATGCCGTCCCGGTTCCGCCCAGACAGAACCGCGTCATCTCGAGCAGCCGGGCCAGCATGCCCCGCCCCGTCCAGTGCAGCAGCATCAGGGCCCCGAGCAGCACGACGGCAGCCGACAGATCGGAGCTCTTGCCGACCTGGCCCTGCTGCCTGGCCTCTTCCCGACGGCGTGCCGTTGGGGGTTCGGTCTTGTCTTGCGCGGTGTCCGGCATCCGGTTGCGGGCCCGAAGGCCCGCCCTCCCGCTAGCTTATCGGGGCCAATCTCAACCCGGCGCGAATCCCGTCCATACAGAGCGTCAATCCGTCCATGAGCACCGGTTCCAGCGACATGATCGTCAGGGCCATTACCACCAGTGCCACCGCCAGCTTCATCGGGAACCCCACCGTCAGGATGTTGAGCTGGGGGACGGTCCGCGAAATGAATCCCAGCGTCAGGAATGCGAGCAGCAACGCCAGGATCGTCGGCCCGCCGACCCGAAGTGCAATCGTGAACGACAGGCCCATGATTTCGACCAGCAGCGAGACCAGGCCCGGCGTCACCTTGAATCCCAGAGGCGGTATCGTCGCGAAGCTGTCGAGCAGGGCCCGGATGACCGCATGGTCACCCCCCACGGCGAAGAAGGCCGCCAGCGCCACCAGGAAGTACAACTGCGACACCAGCACCGAGGACGACTCGAGCATCGGGTTGAACACGCTACCCAGTCTCATCCCCGACTGCTGGCCGATCGCCTGGGCGGCCAACTGCACACCCAGGAAAACCAGCGTCACGCCCAGTCCGATGAACACGCCGATCGCCAACTCCCCAAACAGCCCGAAGATCGCCGACGCCAGCGTCACCGGCACCGAGAGGTGCGGCACCACCATGGGGAACACCGTAAGCGTCACCGCCACCGTCAGCATCACCCTCACCCGCGCCGGCACGGCGGCGCTGCTGAAGAAAGGCACGGCCAAGACCAGCCCGCCGATGCGGAACAGCACCAGAAGGAACGCCGGCAGAATCCCGTAGAACTCGAAGATCGACCAGGGCATCACAGCGCCTTGTTTCGCCCGTCCGTCGGGACCATTTCAAAACGG
>CAZOIA010000002.1:0-71827 GCA_964579675.1 uncultured Planctomycetales bacterium
TCGGAAACACCTGGGGGCGGCGCCTTCCAACAAGCCGCCCAAAGTGTCATGCACCAGCGGCCGGGGGCCCATACGTCCTGCTACTTGAACCGGCCCGCAGCGATGGTGTAGAATCAGTGATTGACAGGCATGGGCAAGGTCACGTGTCTTGTCTGCGCCCGCCCCGATGCTGCTACTGACTCGCCCGGGACCGTCCCGTGGAAATGTAACCGATGCTAGCCAAGCGGATTATCCCTTGCCTTGACGTTCAGGCAGGCCGGGTTGTCAAGGGAGTGAACTTCGTCAACCTCCGCGACGCCGGGGACCCGGTCGAGGTCGCCCGCCGGTATGAGGAGGAGGGGGCCGACGAGCTCGTGTATCTCGACATCACCGCCAGCCACGAGAAGCGGGACATCATCCTGGACATCGTGTCCCGGACGGCGGAGCAGGTGTTCATGCCGCTGACGGTGGGCGGGGGTATCCGCACGCTGGAGGACATCCGCAAGCTGCTGAACGCCGGGGCGGATAAGGTCTCGATCAACTCGGCGGCAGCCAAGGACCCGGACTTCGTGAGGCAGGCGGCCGAGCGCTTCGGCAAGCAATGCATCGTGGTCAACATCGACCCCAAGCGGGTGCAAAAGGACGGCCGGGAAATCTGGGACGTCCACATCCATGGCGGGCGGATCCCGACGGGTCTGGAAGCGGTCCCCTGGGCCCGGCAAGTCGAGCAGTTGGGCGCGGGCGAGATCGTTCTGACCTGCATGGACACCGACGGGACACAGGACGGCTATGACCTGGAGATCACCCGCGCGGTATCGGAGGCGGTGACAATCCCGCTGGTGGCTTCCGGCGGGGCCGGCCGCCCGGAGCATCTGGCCGAGGCAGTGACCATTGGCAAGGCGGACGCCGCCCTGGCGGCGAGCATCTTCCACTTTGGGACCTACTCGATCCGGGAGACGAAACAGTTCATGGCCGATCGGGGCATTCCCGTTCGGCTCTGAGCGGGAACGAGTGCCTGAAGAACGGGCCTACAAACGTGCCTCGGCAGGGGTTATTATTCATTCCTGCGGGCGCGCCGGGGGCCGGTGGCCGGCTGCGGCGGCAGATGTCATCATCGATGCGGAGCTTCCATGCG
Source organism: uncultured Planctomycetales bacterium (assembly GCA_964579675.1). Lineage (GTDB taxonomy): Bacteria > Planctomycetota > Phycisphaerae > UBA1845 > PWPN01 > CAZOIA01. The sequence goes on from CAZOIA010000002.1 coordinate 1,115, forward strand.
TGCAGTGAAACCCGACCTCAGACACGTCACCGTTGTTGTGGGGGGGACGTGCCTCGCACGCACTGCCGCCGCCTGGGCCGCCGATCCCCTCGCTGCGCTTGCCGACGACCCCTGGGGCGGATACACGAGTTACCTGCGCATCGTGCTCATCCTGATCGCCCAGTTCCCCTGGTTGGCCTTCGGCCAATGGGTGGACGAAGACACCCGGCGAGTTCGCGCGATGAACCGGGAACTCTGGAACGGGATCACGATCGGCGGCGGGGTCGTGGGGCTGGCCGTCTGGTTGCTGCTGCCCTGGGAGAGCGCGGGCTTGTTCGCGGCGGGTTTCAGCCTGTGGTTCCTGATCACCTTCGGCACATGCAGCATGTACGTTATCCTGCGCAACGGCCACGTCGATGCCACCGCCCGGGTCTTCACACCCCGACACATCAAGTCGTGGGTGTCCAACCTCGGCAAGAAAAAAGAGGTGAGGCTAGCCGCCGTGGAGCGGGTTCGCCTGAATGCCCACGACGGGGCAAAGGTGCCCGTGCCCGAGGACCTGACCCAGACCGACATGTACGAGGCGGCTCAGAACATCCTGTTCGACGCCCTCTGGCGCCGTGCTACGGAAGTGGAGCTGCTGGTGTCCGGCAACGGGGCCCGGCTCGCCTACCGGATCGACGGGGCCGTCACCCCACGCAACGACCTGCTCACCAGGGAGGCGGCCGGACAGGCGGTCACCTTCATCAAAACCATCGGCGGTCTGGAGATCGAGGAACGACGCCGGCCACAGCAGGGGGCGATCACCGCGGTTATCACCGGCACCGACGCGACACCCACTGAGATCGAGGTCCGCACGAGCGGCACAACGCAACATGAGAGACTCTCCATGCGGATCGTCGGAGAGGAGAACCGGCTCCGCACCGGCGATCTGGGCATGAACGAGAAGCAACAGGCGAGCTTCGAGGAGATCCTCAAGGCGCCTTCGGGCCTGGTCATCATCTGTGGGCCCCGAGCCAGTGGGCTAACTACCACCCTCTATGCCACCGTGCGAAGCCACGACGCTTTCATGCAGAACGTGGTTGCCCTGGAGCGGGAACCACTGATGGATCTCGAAAACATCACCCAGCACATTTACGACTCCACCAAGCACGAGGCCAGCTACGCCCGCCAGCTTCAGACGGTTATCCGCCGGGAACCGGACGTCGTCATGATCAGTGACTGCCCCGACCGGGAAACCGCCCACCTGGCCGCCAAGGCCGCCTGCGACGGCAAGAAGATATACATGGGCATCCAGGCGAGGGACAGCTTCGACGCCCTCAAGAAGCTGGTCAGCCTGGCCGGCGACATGGACGCGGTGGCCGGAGCCCTCGCCGCGATCACCTCCCAGCGGTTGATGCGCAAGCTCTGCATCGCTTGCCGCCAGGCGTACAGACCCGACCAGCAACTACTGAAGAAGGCCAACCTGCCCTTGGACAAGATCGAGCATTTCTACCGGCCGCCCCGACCCGAGGAGTGGGTCGACGAAAAGGGCAATCCCAGGGGCGTCTGCACCAACTGTCAGGGCAGCGGTTACTTCGGGCGGACCGGCGTGTTCGAGCTGCTCGAGATCGACGACGACATCCGCGAGCTGATCCGCAACGGCCAGCCCATCAGCGCGATCCGGGCCACGGCCCGCAAGAACGGCATGCGCTACCTGCAGGAGATCAGCCTGCAAAAAGTGATCGCAGGCATTACCAGCATGAACGAAATGCTGCGGGTCCTTCGGGAGGAAGAGGTGAATCCCGGCGCTGCCGCCAAGAAAGGTGGTTAGGTCCAGATGTGGTTCTCACTGTTCGCCACCGTGCTTATCCTGGCCGCTGCCTTTTACCAGGGGCTGCAGGGGCTGTTCAGCTCCTTGATCACCTGCATCCTGACGATCCTGTCGGCGGCGCTGGCCTTCGGGCTCTACGAGGATCTCTACTTCGCCCTGCTGATTTCCTACCAGCCGGATCACGGGCGGGCAATTGCCCTGCTCGCCATTTTCGTCATTACGCTCCTGGTCCTGCGCATGGTGTCCGATCAGCTCATCCAGGGCAACATGCAGTTCTCCCTCTACGTGGATCGGGCCGGGGGCGGTGTTTTCGGCTTCGTGACCGCCATGATCATCATCGGGATGCTCGCCATCGGATTCCAGATGCTGCCGTTCGGCCCAGCCATACTGGGATTCAATCGACACGGGGACGTACTTGATGCCGAATCCGGCAGACCCATGGTCGTCTCCAAAGGATCGATAGACGAGATCATCAAGAAGCTGGGCGAGGCGGATGACGCCCGGGGCCTGATCAAGTTCAAGAGCGATTTCATTCGGTTCAAGGGAACGAGCGCTGAAATCGGCACTTTCGACCCCAGTAGCTCCAGGAACGATATCGACCGGAGCGAAGGGACCCGTTCGGTGCCCCTGGCGCTGATGGCCGACGAGCTCGAGGAGTTTGCGCGGAAGAAACGCGGCGAGCTATCGAGCTACTACGTACGAATCGAGGGGGCCAGAGCGGGAAGCCCGATCGAGATTCTTGAGAACCCGGACGGCAATTCACGGACGAACACCGACTGGTGGAAAAGCGCCAAGGTGGCCCGGAACAACCTCTGGCTCCACCCGGACGGCTTCACCGTCACCCTGATCTCCCATCTGTCCGACAACAGCCTGAGCGGCCGGCATCGTTTCAAGGAATTCAATCCCGACTTCCTCGACCACCTCCAGGACATGCGGAACGGTGGGTTCCGCGAATCGCTAGCTACCGTGGGCAAAGATTCCCTTCACGTCGAGGGCTACTGGTACCTCACCAAGGACGAGCACCTGTATGCTCGTGAACGGGTCAGGAAAGACGGCAAGGAGATGGTTCGGCTCGTGTCGTCCGAGCGGGAGCTTGCCTCGGGCTGGAGGCGAATCGTGGTCCGCGTCACCGTCAACGAGGACAAGAGCAGAGCCGAGGATTCGCAAAACCTCCATTTCACCACCGAGCAGGTTCGGCTTTTCGGACGAGCGGGCGAGGGCGGTCCCGTAGAGACATACTCACTGGCCGGCATTAACGATCAGCATTTCCACCATCTGCTGGTTGATCTGGGCGTGGCCGAGGACGTTCAATACAAACGAGAGGGCACCGGTATGAAGCTTGATCTTCTCTTCGAGGTGCCGGACGAGCCGAAGTTCCAGCCGCTGCGGATCGAGTATAAGCAGAACGCTCGGGACGAGGTTCGCGAGTCCCGCGACCTGACCCAAGCCCCGCCGCCGCCGCTGACCGGCGGGGCCGAACCCGAAGATCGGACCACGCCCCACCCGGGCGGCGAGGGGCGCCCCGACCGCGACGACCAGCCCGGGGGCCACGTCCACGTCTACGCCATCGGCAACCGGGATCCGGTCTTCTCTGACAAGCTGCCCTTCAAGCTGACCCGGTACAGCCCCGGCACCAATTTCCAGCTATCCGGGGGCAAGCTGCGAGGTGGAAGGAACATCGTCGCGACGCTCGATGAGGATTGGCAGCCGATACCCGGCACCGACCGTCCCATCGAGAGCTTCGATGTGCCGGACAACATGCGCCTGCTGCAACTCAGTGTTGACAAGCTCGATCCGCAGAGTTGGCTCGGCACCATCTTCGGGCGCATGAAGGAGAAGATCAAGAACATCTTCCTCATCGACGACCGGGGTCACAAGTACATGCCGGTCGGCACGTATGCCATGGCCAAGGTGAACGGTCGGCCGACGTTCGAGCTCATTTATCTGGACGATATCGAGCGGGACATGGCCCGGATACCGGATTTCAGCCGGATCAAGAACCGCGATCTCAGGGGCGAGTACTCCTGCGCTTTCCTCTTTCACGTTCCGCCGGGGACGCGGGTAAAGGCGTTCAACACGGCCAACAGGCAGTTGCCGCTGGGGCGGTTCGACCTGGTCGCTCGCGAGTGACCTGCGTGGCGTGGGCTGCGGTCAGTCGTCCAGACTGTCCTTGGGGCAGAGGACTTCAGGGTGGACAGACGACTTGCACGTTCGAGCGATCGAACGTGCTCGGTACACCAATGAAACGAGCCGGCTCGGAGTTGAACCGGCTCGCGGGATTACAAGGTTCGGCCAGCGATCAGTACGGGGGCATTCCGCCGCCGGGCCCGCCGGGCGGGCCGCCCTTCTTTTCTTCCTTTATTTCGCTGACCACCGCGTCGGTGGTCAGGAGCAGTGCGGCAATGGAGGCGGCGTTCTGAAGGGCGACCCGCTCGACCTTGGTGGGCACGAGCACGCCCATGTCGATCATGTCGCCGTACTTGCCGGCCAGCGCGTTGTAGCCGAAGTTGGGGTCCTCGCTCTCGGAGACCTTCTGACAGACGATCGAGCCGTCGAGTCCGCCGTTCTCGGCAATCTGCTTGATCGGAGAGCTCAGGGCCCGGCGGACAATGTCCACCCCGGTCCGCTGGTCTCCCTTGAGCTTCTTGGCCAGCTTGTCGAGGGCGCCGAGCACCCGGAGGGGAGCGACCCCGCCGCCGGGGAGGATACCCTCTTCGACCGCGGCCCGGCACGCATGCATGGCGTCCTCCACGAGGGCTTTCTTCTCCTTCATCTCGACCTCGGTGGCGGCCCCGACGTTGATCTGGGCCACGCCGCCGGCGAGCTTGGCGAGCCGTTCCTCGAGCTTCTCGCGATCGTAGTCGCTGGTCGTGGTGTCGATCTCGTTCTTGAGCTGCTGGATTCGGCCCTTGATCGCGCCGGTGGAGCCGGCACCTTCGATGATCGTCGTGTTGTCCTTGTCGATGGTGATCTTCTTGGCCTGGCCCAGGTCCTTGAGCTCGATCGATTCGAGCTTGATGCCAAGATCCTCGAAGATCGCCCGCCCGCCGGTGAGGATCGCGATGTCCTCGAGCATGGCCTTGCGGCGGTCGCCGAACCCGGGGGCCTTCACCGCAGCGCACTGCAGGGTGCCGCGAAGCTTGTTGACCACCAGCGTGGCCAGGGCCTCGCCTTCGATGTCCTCGGCGATGATCAACAGGGGCCGGCCTGCCTTGGCCACCTTCTCCAGCAGCGGGATCAGGTCCTGGATGGCGGAGATCTTTTTCTCGTGGATCAGGACGTAGGGTTTTTCGAGGACGGCTTCCATCGCCTCGAAGTGGTTGACGAAGTGGGGCGAGAGGTATCCCTTGTCGAACTGCATGCCCTCGACGAGCTCGTCAGTCGTCTCAAGGCCCTTGCCCTCCTCGACCGTGATGACACCGTCCTTGCCGACCTTATCCATCGCTTTTGCGATGATGTCCCCAATCTCGGAACTCTGGTTGGCTGCGCAGGTGCCCACCTGCGCAATCTGCTCCTTGCCCTTGACTCCTGTGCTGAGCTTGCCCAGCTCCTCGACGACCGTATCGACCGCCGCTTCGATGCCCCGCTTGAGCTGCATCGCGTCGGCGCCGGCGGCGACGTTCTTAAGCCCCTCGTCGTAAATGGCCTCGGCATAGATGGTGGCGGTGGTAGTCCCGTCACCGGCGACGGTCGAGGTCCTGCTGGCGACCTCCTTGACCATCTGGGCGCCCATGTTCTCGTTGGGGTCTTCCAGCTCGATCTCCTTGGCGACCGTGACGCCGTCCTTGGTCACCGTGGGCGAGCCGAACGACTTCTCCAGCACCACGTTGCGGCCACAGGGCCCCAGGGTCACCTTGACCGCGTGGGCCAACTGCTTGACGCCCCGGCGAACCGCCTCGCGGGCTTCCATCTCAAACACTATCTTCTTCGCTGCCATGAGTATTTCGCTCCCTACAGTGGCAATGAGTTGTCCCGATCAATCGCGGTCGAATCCGCCCCAAGACGCCCCTCCGACAACCTCAGATTATTCAATAACGGCAAGGATCTCGCTCTCGTCGATGATCAGCATCTCCTCGCCGTCGACCTTGATCTCGGTGCCGGCGTAGCTGCTGAAGAGCACCTCGTTGCCCTTTTTGACCTGCATCTCGCTGCGCTCCCCGGAGTCGAGGAGCTTCCCATCACCCACCGCGCGGACGATTCCCCGTTTGGGCTTCTCCTTGGCCGAGTCGGGCAGGACAATCCCGCCGGCGGTTTTCTCCTCCGCCTCAACCCGCTTGACCAGTACCTTCTCACCCAACGGACGGATCTTCAGCTTGGCCATCAGCAGCTCCTTTCAACAGTTGAGCCCAGAGCCTCGTTTCATTACTTACTTCCGTACACTGCACACTTGCGCCTAGCCGCCCGCCCTGGCGCGCGAACGGCCCACCACGCCATCCCCCGTCGAGATAGCAAAGTGGATGCCAGGCGCTCCCCGGACAGGCACGGGTCGTGTGGCAAGCTCCGTAACTGCATCTAAGGCAGCAGTTTACCGTCTGATCCGGTCAGACTCGCCCGGGACGGCGGCACCGGTCAGGCTGCCATAATCGGACGTTGGAGCCGCCCGGCTGTCAGAATGGCACGACGCGGGGCGAGCAAGTCTGGTCAGGATGGGCCGCGGTGGGGGCTGGCCGGCGTGAGGACGATGTCCTGCCGGGTAGGATGTGAGACCTGCCATTCCGCCCGGGTCGGGACCCGCCACAGTTCGACCGCGTGCTGAGGGTCGGTCAGGACCGCCCGCCCGAGGAGCCGGGCCCACAGCGTGCCGAGCCGGTCCCGCGGCGGCTCCTGCCGGGCCACCCGCTCGAACTCGGTGAGACACGCCATCGGGCGCCCCCGAAGGGTCAGATGATCGTGCTTCTGCCGCGAGGGCCCGAGGCGGTCGGACCTGGTGGCGATGACGTACGCGCCTGGGTACCGGTCGATCCACTCGTCATCACTGGTCGGGCCGTGGGGCCAGATCATCTCGACCTGCGGGCAGTCCATCCAGTGCGGCAATCCGTGGAAGCGGTTGAAGGCAATGCCGGCGGCAACGAGGCGGGCGTTTCGGCCAAGAGTGTGCAGGTTATCAGCGATCAATCGATGGCCGGCGGCAAAGGTCCTGGCGTTGTACCAGCGCCCGGCCAGTTGATTCGGCCCGACCAGGGACAGGGCAATAGCGAGTATCCCTGCGAATGTCACCGCGCGTCGCGGCCAGGGGCCGGCCCGCCAGATCCGCCCGATCAAAAGGGCGGTCAGCAGGGCCATCCCGGGCAGGAGCGGGACGACGTAACGAGGCTGGTGGATCACCGGGCGGTAGCTGCTCAGGTCGGTGGACCCGACGCTGAGATAGACCAGCGGCGGCACCACAACACAAAGCAACAGACTGGAGAGGGCGTTTCGTTTCACCAGACCGTAGACCACGCCCGCCAGCAGCACCATTCCCATCGGTGCCAGAAGCGACCGTGGGTCCACCAGCCAACGCAGATAATCGGTCCACTCGAGCAGCAGGGTGGTGAGTGGCTGCTCGACGGGTGAGCCGAGGTAATGCTGCTGGGACCGAGACACGACGTGCAGGTGGAACCAGGGATCTGAAGTCCACTGCCACCAGAGCACTGCTTCAAAGCCGAGCCACAGTCCTGCCCCGAGGGCCAGGAAGCCCGCTCGTCTCCACGCCCACCCGTAACGTGCGGCGGACAGCAGCACGAACAGGATCAGGCCCGGGACAAACAGGGCAACGGTTTCCTTGGCGTTGTAACCGGCGGCAATGAGCAGCCCGCCGGCCAGGCATCGCCAGGCGGCACGCGGCGTTCGACGTTCCAGCAGAGCGGCCGCTGCCAGGTAGACACCAGACCACCCCAGGGCAGTCGCCACCATTTCCGGCATCGCGGTGGAGGCGAGGACCACGTTGATCGGGACCAACCCAAACGCCAGCATCGCCACCAGCGACATCCGGGGATCGAGGTGCCGGCGCGCAAACGCCCGGAGGATCAGCAGGACACCCAGCGAGGCCGCCATCGAAGGCAGTACCATCGCCCACGGCTTCTCGGGCAGGATCGCGACCGCCAGGTGAATCGTCTTCCAGAACGTGAACCGGGCGAAGAACTGGTTGGTGGGAAGGTTGTCCGGCAGTCGGCCCTCCTGCGTGAGCCAGACGATATTGAGATAGCCGACGTCGTCGGAGGACACCACACCGGTGAAGTAGACCAGTTGCAGCGCCACCACCAGAGTAATGGCGGCCAGGTCCCACCGCAGGGTACACGACAGCGAGACGGGCAATGATGCGGCGGGTGGGGCGTCGGTGCTCAATCAACACCTTCCCGGGAAGCGCTCTCGTCCTGGGCGGATAGCCGCTCCACCGCGACCAGGCAACGGTAGCCGGCGTAGCGGCCCCATCGATTGAGGGCTCGGTCGATTCTCCACAGCAACCCGGTCGCGAAAGCCGGCACACGATTCTTCTGCCCGAACCCTCCACTCATGGGCCACAGGAGCGCACTGAAGCACTTGCGATAGGCAATGGATAATTGCGGAAAGAGCTTGCGGAACTGCGGCTCTTGTTCCCAGAAGATGGCCCGGGCGATTCCCTGGTCGCCGTCCCAGGGGTTGCCCGGATCGAGCACATGCTGATCCGCGCGGACGTCCAGGGGACGAATGGAAAGCGTGGTCCGCTCGGGATGAAGGAATCTCAGCACGGGCCAGCTCAGCGGGCTGACAAACACGTCGAGCATCACCAGCCTCCCGCCCGGGGTCAGCACCCGGGCCGCCTCCGAGAGGAACCGACGCGGATAGGCCAGATGATGCAGAACGTCCACCATGATGACGTTGCCGACCGACCCGTCAGCCAGCGGCAACGTGCAGGCGTCGGCAGCAAAGTCGAGCCAGGGGAGGGATGCGACATCGCTGGCCAGCAGGTTCGGGAAGAAGGTCTTCGCTTCCCCCGGACCGCTGCCAAGTTCGATCATCGGTGCGTCCACGTCGGCCAACACCGTTCTGATCCGCGTAAACCAGTCGTGATAGATTCGGCGCAGGATCAGCTTGGCCCGCCAGATGGCGCGGTGCGTCGCGGCAATCGCTACGGCGTGACGCCGACTGGCCAGGACGTGCTCTTCGAGCGCGGGAGAGGCAGCGAGACAGTCCGGCATGACCGAGGACTCTTCCGCCGCTGCATCCGGAAGAACGGATTCAGCCGGCTCGCAGATCCGTGCTGAACAACTCGATGCCATCGTCGCAACCCAGGCTTTCAGATCCAGCGCAACTTCCGCAGCGCGACCCCGCACATCTTCAGCATGACCCAGGCATTGCGGAACCGGTGGGTCATCTTGGTCGTTCCGGCGACCCGCTCGCGGTAATGCACGGGCATCTCGACGATCTTCAGATTGTTCTTGGCCGCCCCGAAGATCCAGTCGTAGTCGCCCCAGGCGTCGCAACTGCCGAGGTACTCGCGGGCAGCCAGGATCTTGGGATAGTCGCGCCGCCAGATGACCTTGGTGCCGCAGAGCGTGTCGCGGACCCGCTGCTCCAGCAGCAGGCTGAACAGGCCGGCAAATACCTTGTTCCCGAGGATGTTCAGCGGACGCATCGCCTGGTCCTGCTGCGGATAGACCATGCGTGAGCCGTTGATGAACTCGCCCTTTGCGGTGCTGATGGCGTCGAAGAACGCCGGCAGTTCCTCGGGCATCACGGTCATGTCGGCGTCGAGGATCATGAAGACGTCACCGGTGGCGGCGGCAAAGCCGGCCCGGCAAGCGGCGCCCTTACCCTGTCCGGGGCCCTTGACCAGGCGGATGTTGCGATCCGGACGGCGTCGGATGGCCTCCTCCACGCGGGTGGCCGTGTCATCCGTGCTCCGGTCATCGACAAGGATGATCTCGGTGCCCGTCCCCATCTCGGGGATGCGATCGACCAGGCCGCCAATGTTGTCATGCTCGTTCTTGCACGGGACAACCACCGAGCACGAGTGACTATGCGGCGATTCGACGGGCACCAGCGGGCGGGCCACCAGGTACGAGAGGAACCCGAGCTTGCGGAATCCGTAGAACCTGCCAAGCACCGAGTTGAACAGCCAGTTGAGGCCGGGGACCCGGATCGGCAGGGGCATGGTGTGGCCCTTGCGGATCATCTCGTAGCTGCACAGGTGCAGCAGGCCGGCCAGGTCTCGCGCGGCCAGCCAGTTGGGGGACGGATTGTCCAGCCTGAGCCCGAGCCTGGCCGCCAGGCGGCAGATCGGCTCCCACAGGTAGTTGTACTGGACGATGATGACGCGGGTGTGGGCCGCGCAGCAGCGGTGGATCCGGCGCAGGGCCGTTGCGATGTCGGACATCTCGCCGATCACGTTGACCAGCGTGATGTAGTCGTAGGGCCCCTCGGGGATGTCGGCCTGGTCGAGGAATTCGGCGAATCCGACGGCGAAGTCCAGATCCGGATGCCGCCGCCGGGCCAGCTCGACCATCGCCGGGCTGCAGTCAACGCCCACCCCGTGGCGAGGCTCCAGAGCTTCGAGCAGATCGCCGGTCCCGCAACCGATATCGAGCACCCGAGCACCCGGGGGCACGAAATGACGCACGAACCGTCTCAGGTAGTGCCGGAAGTACCGGAACCGCCGGTTCCAGTCGAGCTGGCGGTCACCGAGCCCATCGTAGAACTCACGGACGGCCTGGCGGCTGTCCTGGATGAATCGTTCATACGGACCGGGCGCCGGCGGCCGTGGCGGCTGAGCGGTTGCGGTAGAAAGCAGACTCATGCAAATGGTCTCCCCGCTGTGCCCACTCCGAACGCAGCATCTCCTCGAGGATGCCATCGAGCGTCCGCGAGACGTTCCAATCCGGATAATGCGAGCGGATCTTCGCCAGGTTCGTGATGTAGCAAATGTGGTCGCCCGTGCGATTGACGGGCTGATAGTCGGTGGCGATCCTTCGGCCGGTCATTTCCTCCAGGCGGCTGATGCATTCGAGAACCGAAGCGCTGTTGTCGCGCCCGCCGCCGAGGTTGTACACCTCGCCCGGGCGCGGCGATCGGGCGAACGCGTGAGCGGCCCGAACCACGTCGTATGCGTGCAACTGGTCCCGGACCTGTTTGCCCTTGTAGCCGATGATCGTGTACCGCTCGCCGCTGACGGCCACCCGGGCCAGGTAGTTCAGGAACCCGTGCAGCGGCACGCCCGAATGGCGAGAGCCGGTCAGACATCCACCCCTGAAGACACAGGTCGGCATCCCGTAGTACCGGCCGTACTCCTGCGTCATGACGTCGGCCGCCACCTTGCTCGCCCCGAAGATGCTGTGCAGAGACTGGTCGATGCGACACGATTCGTCGATCCCGTCGCGGTCACCCGGGCGGGCGTAATCGTACCGCGTGTCGCGTTCGACTAGCGGGAGTTCGTTGGGGGCGTCGCCGTAGACCTTGTTGGTGCTGAGCGTGATGAACGGCGCTTCCGGGCATGAGCGGCGTGCGGCTTCCAGCAGGTTCAGGGTGCCGACCGCGTTGACGTCGAAATCGTCGTATGGACGCTGCCGGGCGAGATCGTGCGATGGTTGGGCGGCACAATGGACTATCAGGTCGAATCGTTCGCGGGAGAGCAGGAGCCCGATCGCCCGGCGGGCTCGGATATCAACGTTCTCGGGGTGGAAGTTCCGCGTATTGGCCTTGAGCCAGCCCAGGTTCCACGACGTATCCCCGGCCGGGCCGAAGAAGTCCCGCCGCATGTTGTTGTCCACGCCGACCACGCTCCAACCGAGGTCGTCGAAATAGAGCACCGCTTCGCTGCCGACGAGCCCACTGCTTCCGGTCACCAGTACCCGCTTCATCGCTGAACTCCCGGATGCCGGAAAAAGGCAACGCCAGCCGCGACCGCTCGCCGCTTGCGCAATCGCGGGCTGGCGCAGTCCGCAAGGCACCCCCAACCTTTGGCAGAATCGTCGGAAGCCGCTTGCGACGACTTGAGTTAACGGACCTTGGGTTTCGCTTCTTCGGCGTGCGGGAGCCGGTGCCTGCGACGGGATGGTCCGATAGCCGACGGCTGGCGGCGCCGGCCCATCCGAGCCGGCCTCTGTGAGGCCGGTGCTCCTCCTGAGACAGACGTTCCGCCCTGGGCCAAACCCGCCAATTCAACCATGACGAATCACTAGGGGGCGGGCACGGTGACTTCGAGCCACTGCGTGGGCCCGGTGATCTTCACCCGGGCATCCGACAAGGCAGCTGGCAGCAGCACGACATTGCCCCGGCTGAATTCGACCGGCCCGACTCCCTGGTTCCAATCGATCAGGCCCCGGCCTTCAAGCACGATCCACACCACCGGGCTGCCGCAGGGGATCAGTGGCTGCGTCCCCTCGGCCGCGCGGACTTGATCAATGATGAACGAAGGGCAACTCACCAGCCGGCAGGCCGCCCTTGTCGAGGCGCCGGCGACCTGGGACCGCTCCTGCATCGGGGGCGGCGAGGGCACCTCGAAGTCGATGCACTCGATGGCCTGACCGAGGTGGAGTTGCCGCGGCTCACCGGTAGTCGGCTCGATGCGTCCCCAATCGTACGTGCGATAAGTGACGTCGGAGGGGGTCTGGACCTCGGCCACCATGACGCCGGCCCCAAGCGCATGACACGTGCCGCTGGGCAGGTAATAGCAGTCGCCTGGCTTGACCGGCACCTTGCGCAGCACACCATCGACCCGGCCGGTCAGCATCGCCTCCCGGAACATCGCCGCGTCCACGCCCGCCTCGAGCCCGTGGTAGATGACGCCCCCGGGCTCGGTGGCAAGGATATACCACGCTTCGTGCTTGACGCGGACGCTCCCGCCGAGCCTGCGGGCAACCCTCTCGGTCGGATGGACCTGGACGCTGAGCGACTCGCGGGCGTCGAGGAACTTGATCAACAGCGGAAACCGGCCTTCAAAGAGCCCGACCCCGCCAATCAGGGCCGGGCCCCACTGCTGAACCAGTTCGGTGAGCGTCCTGCCCCGGGCCGGCCCAACCGCCACCCGCGAAGCGTCCTCCTCGAGGTCGGCCAGTTCCCACGATTCCCCAATCGTCTCCGCAGCAACGGGCGGGCGGGCGAAATGCGTGAAGATCCGCCGGCCGCCCCAGAGCTTGGGCTTGTAGATGGGCTCAAAGATGAGTGGGTGGACAACCATCGTCGTCCCTCGCGATCAGGTCTCGGGTTGATCGGACACGAGGATTCTAAGGGCACAGGTATCGACGGGAAACAACGGCGGGCCACGGTTGGGAGTCAACCCGTCTTCCGGAAGCGTAGCGTCGTGTCCGGCGGCGCGGATTCGCGGCCGGCTGGCCTATCGGGTGACGTGGACGCCTGGCTCGCTACCGCCCGGATCGGGGTGGTCCTCACCTCCTCATCAGCCAGGTCTTGCTCTGATGGGGGCTCGACCCTGGAGCTACCCCCACTGACCACGCGAGGCCTGTTTGCCAGGTGGTCCTCGTCCACCCCCTCATTCAGCCATTTCAGAATGTCCTCTTCGGTTGGCGGGCGGTTCTTCTCGACTTCGGTCGGCGGGCGGTTCTTCTCGACCTCAGCGACCCGAAAGGTGGTGTTACACTTCACACAACGCGCTCGGTGCCCGATGCTGCGGGCGGACACCCGGTACTTGGCGTTGCACACGGGACACCGCGTCTTGATGGTTGCCTTCCCTGACATCGTCAGGCTCCGGCCGCCTCTTACCCCCTTCCCGGCCTCCCAGATCCGCCGCGCGCGAGTGGCCGAAACGACGCTTGAACGCCGTCCTCGAGTGCGGCACCCACTACTGGATCAAGATCGGATAAGTCTTATGAGGCCGGTTGCTGCTGCTCACTCGCGGCAGCAATCATCTGATGATGCCGTCACTCAATTATAGGCATGTTGCGTGGCTCATTCCACCGCGTCTTGAAGTGAACTCGTGGCCGTCCATGCCCGCCATAGCCAACCGAAAGAAAGTGCTGACGCGGAACGTTTCGCCACGCTCAAACGCCTTATCCCATCATTCGGAAAGAAACGGGTTGGACTTGCGTTCATTCCCGATCGTCGTTATGGGGCCGTGCCCGCCGTACACGACCGTCTCGTCCGCGAGCGTGAGAAGGTTCCCGCGGATGTTAGCGACCAACAAAGGGCCGTCAGAACCCGGGAAATCGGTCCTCCCAATACTGCCAGCGAACAACGCATCGCCCGTGAAGACAACCCCCGCCTCCGGGCAATGCAGTGAGACACCCCCGGGTGAATGCCCCATCGTATCCAGCACCCGCCAGCTCAGCGGACCCAACCACAATTGCATCCCCGGTTCAAGATCGATATCCGCGCGGGCGCGGACGGTGAAACCCACTCCAAACGGCCCGGACAGATTACGGTTCGCGTCGCCTAGCATCGGTTGCTCGGCTCGGGCCATGGCCACCTGTGCATCGGGGTGGGCATCGTGAACGATGTCGAGGCCGGCAATGTGGTCGGCGTGGCCATGCGTCAGCACGATCTTCTCGATCCGGATGGCGTTGTCCGCGACGTAGGCCAAGAGGCGATCGACCTGAGGCGGGAAGCTCGGATCGATGATCCAGCCTACGCGGCCTCTGGCGTCATCCTCCGTAGATAGGACGAACGCATTCTCGCCAAACGTCCTCTCGACAAACGTTTCGATGGTCAAGGGCGTATCGCTCAAGGGGAGATCCTTTTCTCCAGAAGGTTCAGCAGGTAGCGGGCCCGTTCGGCACTGGGGGTATCGCCGTAGAATTCGATGATGCGGCGGCAACGACCGGCGGCCTCACGCAGCTTGCCCTCGGCGACCAGACGTTGAGCGCCGGCGTACATGGCCAGCGCCTCGTCTGCCCGGCGCCGGGCGGCACGCCGGGCCAACTGCTGGCGGACTTCGGGGTCGGATTCGACCTGAACTCTCGCGTCCCGGGCCTGGCGCCCGAGCCGGCTGGTGCCGTAGTTGACTTCGATCTTCCGCAGCATCTCGGCCGCATCGGCTCCCCTGCCGCCGGCGATCAGCTTCCGGGCCGCCTCGAGTTCCCGCCTGCCCGGCGCTTCAACGCGCCCCAGCGCATCCCGAGCCGCCTGAACGTGCGCTGGCTCATGCCATTGCGCCAGGGCGATGATTCGCTCGAGCCCGGCCGCCGCTTCGGCAACGTTGCCCTGGGGGCTCGCCTTGCTGATGACCGCATCCAACCGGCGTGCACATTGATCGAAGAACCAATCGAGGGCGGCCTGCCCGACCCCCGCATCCAGCACGTGCCCTATCCGCGGGCGATAGAGATTCACGTTCCCGCCGGCTTCCCGCAGCCGCTGAATACCATAGCGCATCCGATCATGGTTGACGTCGGCCATGCCCACGGCATAGAAGACCGGCACACGTCGCCGGTCCCCGATCTCGTCATCGGTGATAAGAGGCGGGACGTAATTCGCCAGTGCCGCTACCGCCGTCACCGGTACCTTCTCCTTATAGAGCAAGTGAAAGCTCATCGCCCCCCCCGCGGAGAAGCCCGCCAGCAACACCCGGCTCTCATCGAAAGGCACATGAGCCCGCAGGTGGGCCAGCATGGCGCGTATGGTTGGGATATCGTCGCTTCGCCATCCGGGAGCGATGCCCTGGGGGGCAGCGATGAGAGTCGGCACCCGCGCGTGGCGGTCGGCCCAGAAATCTACCATCTGCCGGGCGGTGTCGTCCGTGCCGTGCAGCGCGATCAGAAGTGGGCAGCACTGGCCGGGACCGTGCCCCGCCGGCCGACGCAGCCAGTAATACGCCGGCTCGCCGCGACCGGCGATCGCCAGCCCGATCTTTGTGACCACAGGCTTGTCGAGCATTGCTGCCGGCGCGCTGGCCGGCGGGGACGTACCACGCGATGCCGGCTGGGTCCCCGGGCCCGCGACCGCCCCCGAGTCACCCGCCACCGCTGCGGCAAGCCACAAACTGATTGTCCCACCCACCCAACGCAATCAGGGATCTCCACATCCAACCAGGGCGGCTATTCTACGGATCGGCCGGGGCAGCTCAATCAGAACAGTGGTTTCGGCTTCTCGCTCGCAAGGCGGCGGAGGATGTCCCAGAAGGCGCCGCGGTGTCCGGCCGCGATGGCCTCCTGAATGACCAGGTTGTCGTTGTAGTTGTAGTTGGTGGCGTCCTTGGCGCGGGGTGGGGGAAAGAACCGCCCGTCGCCGCCAATCAGATCACACACGAGGGCACCCGGGTCGTCGCCGAGCTGACGCTCGACGTAGAACACGGGCCGGAAGAAACCGGCGTTGTCAATGACGTGTCCTTGGAGGTTGGGGTTGTCGGGCAGAGGCCCTTGCCGGCTGACGATCTCCGCAAGCCGGGTGCCCGGATAGATCCTCACCCCGGTGGCCGCCCCCGCCCGATCGGGGTCGGCGGCCTTGACGAAGTCGATCGTTTCAGCCACCGAAGTCGCATCCTCGCCGGGGCCGCCGATGAGCAGATCGAGCATGACGCTGATGCCGGCCCCTCGGCAATACCGGACCGTCCGTTGGATATCCTCGCGGTCGTAGGTGCGTCCCAGGGCGGCAAGCATCCGGTTGCAGCCGCTGTCCGCGCCAAAGTTGATCCCGACGCAGCCGGCCCGGCGCATCTCCGTGGCCAGCTCGGCCGAGAACGGCTCCACGCTCGCGTAGCAGTACCAGCGGACGCGGTCGCCCAGCTTGCGGGCGATCATCTCCTCGCACACCGCCATCGCGTGTTGAGATGGGATATTGAACTCCCCATCGCACAGATGCAGGATGTCCACACCCTGGCCGAGCAGCGACTCGATCTCGTCGGCGACCTGCCCGGCGGGCCGGCAGCGGATGATGCGTCCCTTGGCCAGCGGATCGGCACAGTAGATGCACTTCTCCGGGCAGCCACGCTTGGTCTCGATGCTGCCCATCGCGCCCTCGCGGAGGTAGCGGGCGTTGTCGATGAGCTGGCGCCCGATGGGAATATCTAACGACCCGTTGTAGCGGGGCGGGTTGAGCATGATTTCACCGTGGTCGTCGCGATAGGCCAGGCCCGCAACGCTACGGTAGTCCTTGCCATCTGTCAGGCATTGCACCAGTTTCAGGAAGGCATCCTCGCCGTCGCCAACAACGGCCAGGTCCACCCCGCAGGTCTCGAGTATCCGCACGGGAAAGATGCTGAATCCGCACCCGCCGAGGACGATCGGCACCGGCGTTGCCGAACGTATCAACTCGATGATCTCGCCCAACCGCGGCACGAACCACGCCCCGCTCGATAAGTAGCAGTCATCGGTATTTCGGAAACTCACGCCGATTGCGATGGGATCCGCATCGGCAAGGGTGTGCGCGATTTCCCGGGCTGGATCATCGACGAAGGACAGATCCACGAGGGTAACCTCGATGCCCGCCGCTGCCACTCGCCCGCCGATGTAGTCCAGCGCCAGCGGCGCGACCGGCGGTTTCATTTCGTTCGAGTTGACCAGTACGACATTGCGACGGGGCACGGTGGACCTCGGTCGTCAAACGACGAGTGCAGCCGGGAATCAATGATCTTACGCGCTCCCCTTCGGGTCGCGGCTAAACGTCGATGCATTGCCCTTCGGGTCGCGGCTAAACGTCGATGCATTGCCCTTCGGGTCGCGGCTAAACACCCAACGCGCTCCCCTTCGGGTCGCGGCTAAACGTGCGTTATCAGTACCCGCCCGGCGCGGCGGGGCTCAACTCTCGATCGTCAGTTCTCAACTCTGAACCCTCAATTCTCAACTGCAATCGGCTGAAGCTCCGTCATTGTCGCGAACAGGTGGAAGAAGTCCGGCTCCTTTGCAAGTTCGACGTGCTCGATTCGGCGCACGAGGGATTCAATCCGATCGCGGCAAGCCCGGCTCAGCAGGGCCGCCTTGGCCCCCTCGATGCTGGCGTTGCCGATCCGAACGACGCGTTCCTCAGGCACCGGCACGAACAAGCCGATCTGTCGGGCCTTGCGGGCGTCGATTCTATTGGCGAATGCCCCGGCGAGGTAATAAGTTCCGATCCGCGACGGGCCAATGCCGAACCGCCGAAGCAGGACGGCCTGTCCCAGGCCGATCGCGGCTTTGGTCAGCGCCAATTCGCTGGCGTCGCCGCGGGTGAAGAACAACGGCGGGTCATCCGAGACGGCCACCCGGTCGGCCCCGTCGTGGAACCGGCCCATTCCGTCCATTTCGCCCGCCGCGCGAAGCTCGGCCAGGATGTCCACCAGGCCCGACCCGCAAATCCCTCGAACGGGGCCCGACCCGATCGACGAGACCTCCCAGCGATCGCCACACCGCCGCATTGCGGTAATCGCCCCTTCGCAGGCCGGCAGCCCGCAACTGACCCTGCCTCCCTCAAACGCCGGGCCCGCTGCACACGAAGCCGCGATGAGCCGATCGCGGCCGCCGACCACAACCTCGGTGTTCGTGCCGATGTCGATCACCATAAACGGATCGGTGGGCTCCTCGATCGGAATCGTGGCCAGCACCGCGGCGATGTCGGCTCCCACGTGATTCGAGATCAGCGGCAGGCCGTATACCCGCGCCCGCGGATGCACGTTCAAACCCAGTTGGTCTCCATCGGCCCAGATCGCGGTGCTCTCCCGCCGGCCGGCGAGAACCTCCGCCTGAGTCTGGGACATGAACGGGTTCTGCCCAATCGGCTGCACGTTCAGCCCGAACAGCAGGTCGCGCATCGTCGGGTTGCCGGCAACCGTGACCGCGAACACCGTCGCCGGGTCGATGGGTAGATCACGCAACAGGTGATTCAGGTGCGTAATGATCGTGTGGTGCAGTTGCCCGGGGTTATCCCTGTCGTACGAGATGCGATGCATCACGTCGCTCCCGCCGTACTTCTGCGGGTTCTCGAATGCACGGACCTCAAGCGTGTCACCCGATTCCAGATCGACCAGGTGCATGACAACCGTCGTGGTGCCGACATCGACCGCCACGCCATGAATCCCCCCGGTCGCCTCGGCCAGCTTCTCCCCGTCGCAGTAGACGCTGCCCCCGCGGCGTTGAATCCAGGGCTCGAACGCATCGAGCGCCGGCCGACCGGTCGCCGCGATCTCGAGCTTCTGTTTGAACGTCTCAACCTCGACGACGGCGTCGCTGCGGGCGATCCTGGCCTGGCAGGCGAGCCGGAACGTCTGCTCCTCGCGGTCGCTTTGCTGCCTGAGGAACGCTTCCGCCTCGGACCACGGCGTGAGGGCGTCACTGCCGCTCTTGATCTGAACGGCGCACTCCTTGCACTTGCCGATGCCCGGGCACGAGCTGGCGATGTCCCGGGCGCCCCGTGCGGATCGCCGGGCCGCGTCAAGAATCGTCTCACCGACCTGGACCTCGATACGCTCGCCGTTGAAGATCAACATTGCCATGGAATAGCCATACCTCACCTTCCGCCGGGGCCAGCTTGGGGGGGACCGCTCCACCCTGCTTTCTGGGTATCTCCGGAAAGGATATAGTATATGGCAACCACAGGAGCTTTCATCATGACGCCGCGCGAGCGTGTTCTGGCCGCCATCCGGCACGAAGAGCCCGATCGGGTTCCCATCGACTGCGGGGCCATGCGGTCCACCGGTATCCAGGCCATTGCATACAACCGGCTCAAAGCCCACCTGGGTGTCCGGACCGGGCAGACCCGCGTCTTCGACGTCATTCAGCAGTTGGCTGAGCCCGAGGACTTCTACCTGGACCGTTTCCGTATCGACGCGATTAACGCGGGGCGGGACTTCTCGCCAGACAACTGGAAGGACTGGGCGCTTCCGGACGGGTCGGCCTGTGAGATACCAGGTTACATGGATTTCCGCCCGGACGGTGGCGACTGGCTCGCCTTCAGTACCGATGGCGAGCTGGTGGCCCGGATGGTCGAAGGAGCCACCTACTTCAACCAGGCGTGTTATCCGCTGGATCGAGACGATTGGGCCGACATGCTCGACCGCACGGCGGAGCAGTTGGGCCGGGTTTCTTGGGCAGCGCTGGCCGAACCCATCTACGAGGGCGGCCTCTCAGATGCGAACCTTCAGCGGATCGCCGCTCACGTCAGGCACCTTCGCGAGACGAGCGACCGGGCGATCATGATCGCCTTTGGCGCCAATCTCTTCGAGTGGGCGTCGTACCTGAGGCGAATGGACAACTACCTGATGGATCTGGCCGCCGAGCCCGCCCGGGCCGAAGCGCTGCTGGACAAGCTAGTTGAAATCCACCTGGCCGGTCTGGACCGTTTGCTGCCCGTGCTCGGCGACAACGTGGATCTGATCCAGCTCGGCGACGACCTGGGCATGGAGAGCGGGCCCTTCTTCTCGCCGCGGGTATTCCGCACGCTCTTCAAGCCGCGGTACAAGGTCATCGTGGACCACGTGAAGAAGCTCAAGCCGGATCTCACGGTGTTCCTGCATTCCTGCGGGTCGATCTACGCCCTGCTCGGCGACCTGATCGAAGTCGGGATCGAGGTGGTCAACCCGGTACAGATCTCAGCGAAGAACATGACACCGGCCGGGCTCAAGCGTGAGTTCGGCAGTGACATCACGTTCTGGGGCGGCGGCTGTGATACTCAGCACGTCCTGCCGCGGGCCACCCCGCAGGAGGTGAGGGATCACGTCCGCCGCAACATCGACACGTTCGCGCCGGGCGGCGGGTTCGTCTTCAACCAGGTTCACAACATCCTCTCCGAAGTCCCACCCGAGAACATCGTTGCCATGTACGAAGCGGCGATGGAGTGAGTGCGTAGCGGCTTCATCACTGAGTTTCACCGTCCGGCTCGTGTTGCTCCTTGAGCGCATCGAGCAGCGGATCGCCGGTCGATTCCATCAATTCGCGCATCTCCAGCCTGAGCTTGTCGATCTCGTCCCGGCAACGGGGATCGTCGATGAGGTTGTGCAAGGCACACGGGTCCTTCTGGAAGTCATAGAACTCCTCGGGCACCCGGTACAGGAACAGCTTGACGCGGTCGGCGATGTGCTCGTCCCTCTCGGCGGCGGCTTGCATCGCCTTCATCGTCAGGCCGCTTTGCGATTCGTTCTTAAAGACCGTCTTGCCGTCGGACCAGGAGTTGAAGATGTAGCCGAAACGCCTGTTCTGAATGCAGCGCATCGGGTAATCGCGCTTACCTGCGGTTCGGTGAAAGACGGTGAAGACCTTGTCGCGGCCCTCCTGGCGCCCACCGGTGAGCACCGGGAGAAACGATCGTCCATCCATCCCCGGGACCGGGGACAAGCCGACCACCTCCAGGACGGTGGGCATGAAGTCTATGCCCGAGATGAAGTGCTCGGCATCGACAGTGCCCGTTTTCACCTTGCCGGGCCAGCGGACGATCCAGGGCGTCCGGGTGCTGGTCAGATAGCAGTTGGTCTTGGCGAAGGGGAAGGCCATCCCGTGATCGCTCAGGAACATGACGATGGTGTTGTCCTTAAGGCCGGTTTCGGCAAGGGCCCGCAGAATCTCGCCCACCGTCTCGTCGCAACGATGCACGGAGGTGTAATATTCAGCCACCTCCTTGCGCACGTCGGGCAGGTCGGGCAGGAACCCCGGCACCTGGACCTGGTCGGGCTTGTAATACCGGCTGGCCTTGGGAAAGGCTGCAAGAGCGCGTTTCTTCTGCCTGGCTGCCTGGTTCCTCTCCTGCCGACTGCCGGCAAAGGGGCGATGGGGATCGTGGGAGTTGGCCATCAGAAAGAACGGTTGACGAGCGTCCTTCGCCTTCTGGAAGAAGGCCCTGGCGTGCTGATAGTACAGGGCGGGGGCCCGGCCGGAGCCGAGCTGATCGCCCCGGACGACCATGTCCCAGCAGAACTTGCTTTCCGGCTCCAGGTGGCGCGTCTTGCCGAGGATGCCGTTCATGTAGCCCACCGCCTTCAGGGATTCCTGTAACGTGGGAACGTCGGGATTGATCGGCTGGAACCCCCGGGCCCCGTTGCGGTGGGGATATCTGCCGGTCATGAGCACCGAACGGCAGGGCTGGCAGACGGCGATGGTGACGTGGGCGTGAACGAAACGAATGCCCTCGGATGCGAGCTTATCAAGGTTCGGCGTGATCCCCGGCGTCTGGCAGCCGGTGACGCCGAGCGAGTCGTAGTTCATGTCGTCGGCGGTGATGAGCAGCACGTTGGGGCGGGTGCCGCGACCGGATGTGCTCTCGACGGCCGCATCAGCCTGATCAGGGGAGTAACCCTCTGCCGCGATCGCCGGGAAGGAACTCACAGCAACGCACAGCAGCCCAGTATTCAGCCACAGATAAGCTTTCATGCGACCTGTCCTTGTTAGCGGGTAAGATGAACGGCCGGCACTTGACGTCTATCATCGCTTCTTGTACACCAAATCGCGTCGGATGGCCATGCGCCGCGGGGGAAAACGGGGTCACTCTTGAGGCACGAGCGCCGATGAGCGTACGAGCATATGTAATGGCGGTCACACTCCTCTCGGCGGTACCGGCGAGCCCCGGAGCGGACGCGGAGGCGGAGTTTCGAAGGGGGATACAGCTTTATGAATCCGGCCAATACGATCAGGCGGTGGAGGTACTGACCCCGTACGTGGACAAGCCGGCGGACGCCCGGAACGCAGCCCGCGCAATGTATACAATCGCCGCCATCCAGGCGGCCAAGGGCCGGCCGGCCGACGCTGAGACAACCCTGGAACGATTACTGGCCAAGTACCCCGCCAGCGGTTGGTCGCTCAACGCCTATGCCCTGCTTGCCGAGCGGGCGGCCGCGAGCCGGGACTGGGACCGCGCCGCCGAGCGGATATCACGGTTCCTGGATCTCTATCTGGCCGGACCCTATGCGACAATTGATGACGTTGTGTGCCGGCAGATGTTCGAGCGGCTCGTGGAATGTGCCAGGAACGCATCTCGCGGTGCTTCGCTCAAGGTGATCCATCGCTCGCTGAGAACGAAGTATCCCACGTCGTCAGGGACCGGGCGGGTGGTCGAGTTCTTTGCGGGCGTTGATCCGACCGACCCGGATGCGAATCTGGTACTGAACGCCGGTTTCGAGCTGGATGCGCGAGAGATCGGCACGCCGGTGGGGTGGACGTACCGGGGCAGCGAGCCCAACCTTCAGGACGACATCGACGGGACGATCAAGACCGGTACTCACATCAAGCTCATCCGTGCCCGGACCGGGACGTATGCGGCCGGCAAGTTCACGCTGTGGGGCAAGCATCGGGGCTGGCTGTATCAGCGGGTGCCGGTTCTGCCCGGCAAGCGATACGACGTGAGCGTATACGGGATGACGCCGGCATTGGAGGCCCACCCCGGGCAGGTTCGGCTCGGGGTCGATATCAAGGGGGGCACGCATCCGGCCGACGGCAGCGTGCAGTGGACCGAGCCGGTCTCGCCGCAGGAGCAGTACGAGAAGCTGGCATTCGAGGGCCAGACGGCCCTCACCGCGGAGGGCCGCTTCCTCACTGTTTACCTCGAACTTCGCCAGGACAACGAAGCAGCCGGCAACGCGATGCTGTTCGATGACGTGGTTGTCCAGCAAGCAAAGTGAACAACGACGGGCGGGAGGTTCCCGGTGAATCTGAACGACCGTGCGCGATCAAGCGCCACCTGCGCAGGCGCAGAGCCGCTTGCAATCAGGCACCGCTTCTGTAAGCGAAGGGCCGCGCGGGCTGAAGTCCGCGGCTCGTCGTGGGTGCGTAATCGCGCACGGTCATTAGGCTGGCGAGTCCCGTGGGGACCGGCCCTGGGGCTGATGGCTATGGCCTTGGTTGCCGCACCCGATGCCGGTGGGCAGGAAACGGACAAGCTTGCCGATCTGTTGGCGGCCTCGCACCGGCAGGAACGGGCGGGCCAAATCGACCAGGCCGCCGAGTCCCGCAAGAAAGCCATCTCGCTGCTGGCCACCGAGGAGGAACGCGCGACGCAGTGGATCGAGCTGGGGGATCTCTACCTGCGGGCGAACAAACCTCATCTGGAGGCCCAGGCCCGGGCCGAAGCGCTCAAGCACCTGGTCCCTTACGACCCCCGGCACTGGCCGACGGTGGAGCGATTGCTGTTTCTGTACCGGGAGCAACTGGACCGGCCGGGGTCGGCGGTGGCACTGCTGGAATCGCTCACCGCGGGGCTCGAGCCCGGCCGGGGCGACCTGCGGGCGTGGATGGAGTTGGCTTCGACCCGCCACCGAATGGGCGAGACCGATTGGGCTAGCACCGTCTACCACGCCCTGGCACGAAGAACCTCACCGGGGAGTGGTGAGATGCGGCGGCGCCTCATGGTGGCCCTGGGTTTCTGCAAGCGGTTTTCGCCCGGGGAAGCGAGCTTCAACCGCAATCTCGGAACCGCCGCCCTGATCGGTCGGCTCCGCTCGCGGCTGGGCGAGAAGCGATGGGATGAGGCGGCCGACTGCATCGCCGAGCTGCTGACTCGTTTCCCCGACGCGGTCATGGATGCCGACGGCGTCGTCGGGACCGGGCCGCGAACGGTCGTCGCCGGACTGCTGGCCGGGCTGACGCCGGCGTCAAAGAAGGCGTACGAAGAAACGCTGGCCCGGCCGTTGGCGAAGGTCATCCACGGGGGACGCATCGAGGAGATCGAGCGGTTCGCGCGAACGCACCCGTGGCCGGCGTTTCGCCCGGCATTGATGATAGCCGCCGGCGATGCCCTCCTGGCCGAGGAACGTTTCTCCCGGGCGGCGGCATGCTACCGATCGGCGGCCTCAGCCACGACCGAGCCGGCTCAGCGGCGCGAGGCCCTGATCAAGGCGGCCCGGGCCGCCATTCTCGCCGGTGAGCCCGTGCCGGCAAATCTCCCCGCCGGCGAAACAGTAACGATCGCTGGCGAGACGGTAACCATCACCGATGCCGTTGCCCGGTGGCAGAAGGACATCAAGCACCGCGGTGACGAAACCGTCCCGCCGGTGGCACTCTCGGCGATGAAGCACGATCGTCTGCGGCTTCTGCAGGCGCCGTTGGCCCTGCGCAAATGGCAGGCCGGCTGGCAGACCGACCGGGACGGGCAGAACCCGGTGATGACCGCCGCCTTCGTTCCGTATGTCCTGGCGGGCGACCGTTCCCAGGTGTTCATCAATACGTCCGAGATGCTCTACGCGATCGACCCGGTTGCCGAGAAGCTGCTGTGGACCCGCGGGCCGAGCGAGCTGTTCACCGCCGAACTCCTGCCGCCCAGCCTCAAGAGGGTAAGGCTGAGCAACACGCCGAAGCGGTTCTATACCGCGACTTCGGCGGACACGCTCTTCTTCCGTCTGAACTGGGCCGACCGGACGACCCAGGCGACGCGCAGCGCCATCTTCGCCGCCCGTCGATCGGATGGCGCGCTTCGATGGAGCACTGAGGGCTTGAGCGCACTGGCGGGCATGCGTTTCGTGTCCGATCCCGCGTACGGGTGCGGGACGGTGGTGGCGGCCACCTGGGAGCCTCGGGAAATCCCCGTGTTCCATCTGGTGGGGCTGGATGCGGTTACGGGCGAACTCCTGTGGAAGACGCACTTGTTCAGCGGAACGATGTTCCCTGCCGTCCGCGGAGCGGGGCTGACGGACGCACCGCTCGGGTCAGCCCCACCGACGATTGCGGGCAGTGCGGTGTATTTCGTCGCCAGCACGGGCGTTCTGGCTTGCCTCGACCTGCTCGACGGGCACGTGCGGTGGCTGCAAACGTACCCGCGTATTCACGAGTACGGGCGCGTCGCCAAGGAGAGCTCCAAGGATAGCTGGGCGGGGCGGTTCATCTTCAACCGCCCCAACGCGCCGGTGATCGTCCGGGGCAATCTGGTACTGGCCGCACCGCAGGACTTTCGCGGCATCCTGTTCTTCGACGCCGAGAGCGGCCGGCTCGTCCGGCAATACGAGTCGATCGACTTCAGGGTGCTGATCGGCGCGGACGACGCACGGGCCTACATCCAGCAAGGGGGGGCGGTCGCCGCGGTTCAACTCGCCGACGCCAGTGTGGCGTGGGAAACGATGTTGCCGGCGTCGATGGTGATCGGCTCGCCGGCGATGTCGAAGCGCGGGATCATCTGCGCGACGAAGGAAGGGCTCTTCGTCCTCTCACCGGATGACGGACGCATCGTGGATGAGCGCCCGCCCGTAGGCTGGGAACCGGTGGGCAACCCGTTCGATCTCGGTGATCGGATCCTCGCGGTCTCGCCGGTAGCGGTTCACGTCCTCGCCGCTCGTGTCAACGGTGGAAAAAACTGGTCCATGCCGCGCTCGCCGGAGCCGACCCGGTTGACGGTCGAGGTGTCACCGCCTCAGGGTCTGACCCGGTGGGCACTGCCGGCGCCGGACCGGGGTGACTTTTTTTTGAGCGAGCAGGCGCCGGACCTGATGGTCATCCGGACGTGGGAGTCGTTCCAGCTCCGGCGGGTTGACCCGGCACCGACGCTGCTGTGGGAGTATGCGGGCCCGTCCTGGCCGCGGACGATCCAGTTTGACGACAAGATCGTGCTGTTCGACTACACGCACGGTCGTTTGATCGGCGTGGACGTTAGGACGGGCAAGCCAAGGTGGGAGCTGAGGGATGCGGCGATGGCGGGCGAGCGCGGGACGGGGGGGGCGATCGTAGCCGGCGACCTGGCGGTCTGGTTCAACCGGAATCGCGTTCGGGGTGTCAACACCGGGGACGGGCAATCCGGCTGGTCGGCTGCGTTTGAGGGAATGACAATTCGGGGCATCTGCCCGCACGCCAAGGGAGTCGGCGTTTTCCTGGAGAACGGTGCCGGGCCGCTCGCCGTGCTCCTGGACCGCAAGACGGGCAGCGAGATTCGACGGATCCCGCTCGTTAAACCGCGCAGGACGGATAAGAACCTGCGTGTGGTTCGCTGCGCAAGGGCCGACGGGCAGAACGTGGTAGCTGCCCTGCCCATCGCCCTGATCGACGGGTACCAGATCGCGATGGTCGATTTCTCCGCTGGTCGAGTCGAACTCAAGAAGGTCGATAGGCTGAAGGGGGAAACCTGGTTGGTTCGCTGCGGCGACGTGTTGTGCATGGTTGGCCGGGGTGGTCTCATCGCAGCGCGTTCGCTGCGTGACTTCAAACCTCTTTCTATTCACCCGGCCGGTCTCTGGCGTATCGCCGACGGCATCGAGTATTACGCCCATGGGCCGCGCATCTTCGCGTGGGACACGGCAAGGGGCGAGCCGGTCTGGCAGACCCGCGCGTTCACGTGGCAAACCAGGCTCCTGGTCGTGGCGGGCAACACCCTACTGGCGGCCCAGGATTTGCCTGACGAGGACAGCCCCCAGGCGAGGGTGATCGCCATCGATCGCACAAACGGGGACGTGGTGGCCAAAACGCTGGGGCTCGCCCGGCAGTTCCACAAAGTCGGGGACCAGGGCGAGTCCCTTTACGGTTTCGACCTGGGTTACCTGTACCGGTTCGGCGAGCCCCGAAAAGCGACGCAGCGGCGCCAGCGGGTCACGCAGGAAGGAGGCGACGTCGAGGCGATCGCGGCAGTGAAACTCGCCCGCGACATGGAAACCGGTCTGCTGGATACGCCACCCGCGGGCCGGTTCACGCCGACGATCGACGCCGACCTGACCGACTGGCAGGACGCCACGTGGGTCAGGCTCCAGTGGCCCGGGCATTGGCAGCCAGATCACGTGCTGCTTTCTTCCACGTCGCCGCGACGACTGACGAGCAGTGACGATTTGTCGGCCGCCATTGCCCTGGCTCAAGGCGAGGAGTTCGTCTGCCTGGCCGCCCGGGTTCATGACGGCACCCACGACGCGGCCATCGGACGCCCACTGTGGTGTGGGGACAGCCTTCGCGTGATCTGGTGGGCCGGCGACCGGCGGTCGGGGCGAGCACTTGCAATCACCGCCGCCGTCGTCGATCATGTGCCGTGTATTGAACTGGGGGATATATCCAACCCGACGCGGGTGATGCCCGATACCGGGGTGTGGCCCCCGTGGCTGAAGTCTATCTTGTGGGAGAAGGATGTCCCGTGGCTCCGCCGCTGGCAGAGCGGCTCGACGCAGGTGCCGGGCATCCGTTTCGCCGCCCGCCGCGATGAAGCAGCCGACCAGACCGCGTATGAACTGGCGGTGTCGGTTGATCTGCTCCCCGCCGCCCGCGGGGCGGACCGTCCGCTGTTGTGGGACGTGATGATCAACGATGCCGACGGCAGCGGCCGCGAAGGGGCACTGGAACTGGGCACCGCCTTCTTGCAACTGGAACATCCGGTCGGTTTCGCACAATGGCCGGCTTACGATCAGGAAACTGGCCGGGAGAACTGAAACCGGCTGAATTATGGAGGACACTCTGTGAGTTCGTCACCCGCCGCAACCAACGACGACGTCGAGCTGGCCAAGGAGTTGAACGCCGGCTACCGGAGGATTCTCTCGCAACTGGACCGCATCATCGTCGGTCAGAGACAGGTGATAGAAGAGCTGCTGATCACCGTCTTCGCCCGCGGGCACTGCCTGCTGGTCGGAGTCCCGGGCCTGGCCAAGACGCTGCTGGTCAGTACGCTGGCGGACACGCTGAATCTGACGTTCAAGCGGATCCAGTTCACGCCCGACCTGATGCCGACCGACATCACGGGCACGGAGGTGATCCAGGACGATCCGACCACGGGCCAGCGGCGGTTCAAGTTCCTGCCCGGGCCGATCTTCGCCAACGTGATCCTCGCCGATGAGATCAACCGTACGCCCCCCAAGACGCAGTCCGCATTGCTCGAAGCGATGCAGGAACGACAGATCAGCGTCGGGGGCGAGGATTACAAGCTCGACGAGCCTTTCTTCGTGCTCGCTACGCAGAACCCGATCGAGCAGGAGGGCACCTATCCGCTCCCGGAGGCCCAACTCGACCGATTCATGTTCCTGGTCAAGGTGGACTACCCCAGTGACTCAGAGGAGAGTGAAATCGTTCGCCGCACGACCGGGGCAGTACCTTCGACAGTCCAGGCCGTCGTCGAGCGCGAGCAGATAACCGCATTCCAGGACCTCGTCCGCCGGGTACCGGCCGCCGATGCGATGATCGAGTACGCGAAGAAACTCGTGCGCTGCACCCGTCCGATCGAGGCCAACCCGCCCGAGTTCATCGCCAAATGGGTTACCTGGGGCGCGGGGCCGCGGGCGTCGATGAACCTGATCCTGACCGCCAAGGCCCGGGCGATCCTGCGCGGTCAGTCCCATGTGGCCTGGGAGGACATACGAGCGGTCGCCCATCCGGTACTGCGGCACCGGATCATCCTGAACTTCGCCGCCCAGGCGGAGAAGATGTCCACCGACGACATCATTGACCAACTGCTCGCCCACGTGGGCGAGGGACGAGGTCAGAAGTGAGAAGTGAGAAGTCAGAAAGGCAAGAGACGGAGAGAGGGCGATGATCCGCAGGGCTCCGTTTAGCCGCGACCCGAAGGGGAGCGCGCGTCCGCCGACCAGGTTGCGAAACAAGTAATGGCCAAACAGGACGACGACCGGCTGACCGATCGCAAGTACGTCGCGTTCGACGTGCTGAACCGCATTGCTTCGCTGGAGATGCGGGCGCGGGAGCTGGTCGAGGGGACGATGGCCGGTCTGCAGCGGAGCCCGTACCTCGGCGTGAGCAGCGAGTTCGCCCAGCACCGGGCGTACGTGCCGGGAGACGACGTCAGGCACATCGACTGGAAAGTGTATGGCCGAACCGAGCGCTACTACGTCCGTCAGTTCCAGGAAGAGACGAACTTCGTGGTGACGTTCGTCGTGGATTGCAGCGAGTCGATGCGCTACGGCTCGGGCGAAACGAGCAAGCTCGACTACGCCTGCCTGCTGACGGCCACGCTGTCGTACCTGGTGCTGCGCCAATCGGACGCGGTGTCGCTGGCGTTGTTCGACGAATCGCTGATCAGCTACCTGCCCCCCCGGACGAACGTCGGCTCACTGGGGCTTCTCGCCTCGCAGTTGGAAACGATCCGGCCCGAGCGGGGCACGAAGCTGGACGCGGTGGCACCCATCCTCACCGAGATGCTCACCCGCCGGGGGATCGTGGTCGTGGTGTCCGACCTGCTCGATACCGCCGATCCCGACGAGCCGATGGCGGAATCGAGCCTGGTCCGGGCAATCCAGATGCTCCGGCACCGGCGGCACGAGATCATCGTGCTCCACGTGATGGATCCGCAGGAGCTGGCGCTCGATTTCGCGGGCCGAAAGCGCTTCGAGGGACTTGAAGCGATGCCCACCGCGGTCGCGGAGCCCACCAGGCTGCGGGCCGACTATCTCGAGATCGTCCACGACTTTCTCCGTGAGACCAAGGCGGCCTGTGCGGGTGCCCGGGCCGACTACGCCCTGGCCAACACCGCCGAGCCGGTCGATCGCCTGCTCATTCGCTACCTGACCGCCCGCGGCAAAGTCCGGGAGGGGCGGCGATGAGAGGGATCAACAGCCAACTGTGGTGGCTCGCCCTGCTCGCGCTGGTGCCGATCCTCATCCACATCCTGATCCGGCAGCGGTTGCCGGTCGTGCGTTGGGCGGCGATGACCTTTCTGCTGAAGGCCCTGCGCAAGAACCGCCGGAAGCTGCTGCTCGAAACCATCCTGCTGCTGATCGTGCGGACCGCAATCGTGCTTGCGATCGTGCTGGTTGTGGTTCGGCCGGTGGCCGAGGCGGCGTGGGCCTGGCTGGGATCGGGCGGGCAGCGGACGGTGAGTGTGATCGTCCTGGACGACTCGGCCAGTATGGCGGCCTCCGATGGGATCCGGACCCGGTTCGATCGGGCGGTGGGGCGGATCGATCAATACCTGAGCGAGCTGTCCGGCGGAAGTGAAGTGCTGGTGGTACTGGCCGGCGATCCGCCGATCGACCTGATCCGGCTGCCGACGCGCGATCTCACCTACGTCCGCCAGACGCTGGCCAAGCTGACCCCGCGCGACGGCACGGGCGCTATCGCCGACGCGGTTGAGCGGGCGGAGGAATGGCTGTCCCACTTGCCTACGCCGAACCGCGAGATCATCGTCGTGACCGACACCCAGGCCGCCGACTGGAAGCGCGACCGGGCAAAGCTCCGACGTACCCTGGCCTCCGCCGCCCGGAAGGCAACGGTCTTCCTGGTCACCGTGCCCCAGACTCCACCCGCCAACGTCGCGATTACCGGCATGTCGGTTACCGGTGGGCCGCAGGCCCTGATCCCATCCCTGGCAACGACGCTCTGGCCCACGTCGGTCAACGTTCAACTGGCTACGTCCAATCATGAGGACGTTGTCGAGACCTTCGTAGAGCTTTTCGTGGACGACGACAAGGTTGCCCGGCGCCGGGTCTCGCTCTCGCCCGAACACGCAACCGCCGTCGGGTTCGAGCATCGTTTCAACTCCGCCCGCGAGTATGCCGTCACCGCCCGGTGCGAAAGGGACCTGTTCGATCGCGACAACGAACGATCGATCATCGTGCAGGTTCAGGAGCGTATCGGCGTGCTCATGGTCGATGGCCGGCCGGCCGCGGACCCGTTTGCATCGGCCACCGGGTTCTTGCGGGTTGCCATCTGGCCGCTCCTGCCGGACGATCCGGAGAGTGTCTCGCCTTTCGACATCCGGGTCATACCGGGCGGCGGACTGGAGTCGGTTCGCATCGCCGATTACCCGCTGATTATCCTGGCCGACGTGCCCGCGTTGCCGACGAGCGCGCTGGGCCAGATCAAGAGCGCGGTTCGCAAGGGCGCGGGCTTGCTGGTGATCGCCGGGGAGCAGGTGACCGGCGGGAACCTGGCCGCTATGTTCGCCGACGGGGGCCGCGGGCCGCTGCCGATCGAACTCGCTCCGCCGATCGATCTAGCCGCCGACGCCGAGCCCGTCGGACTGACGCTAAGGATCCCGCTTGTGCCGGCGCTGTCGAGTTTCGAGGCCCCGACGCTGACCGAAGCACTGTCCGCCGCCGGGTGGCGGACACTCCGGCCGGTGGCGGCCGTGCAGGGAGCGGCGGCCCAGGTCTGGGCCGACTTTGCCCGCGGCGGAGCAGCCCTGGTCGCCAACCGCTACGGGCGGGGACGGGTCGTTTACTTCGGCGGCACCGCGGATCGCAAGGGCGGCGAGTTCCCGCTTTCACCCGCCTTTGTCCCGTTCTTCCAACAACTGGCGTTCTACCTCCTTCACGGCGCGGACCCAGGGTCCGCCCAAGCCGGCCAGCCGCTCGACTGGCCGGGCGATGAGGCCAGCCCCACGCTGGTCTACCCGGACGGTACGAGCGAACCGGCGGAGGCGATGATTACCGAGGACACCATCACCGGCGAGAAGCGGGTCGTGCTGCCGGCGGCGGATCGGGCCGGTATCTACGCCCTGCGAGTCACCGGCCGCGACAACCTTCCCCGCCGTCTGCGGCGCGCGGTGACCGTACCGGCGGATGAATCCGATCCCGCCATGCTGCAGGCCACCGCCCTGGCAGATGATTTCCTCCCCGAGGGGATCCGGGCTATCAGCCCCGACGAGCCGATGCAGGCCGCCCTGCACGCCGCACGGACCCGGGCGGAACTCTGGCCCCTCGGGCTCGTGCTGCTGATGGCACTGGTGGCGACCGAACTCGTGCTGGTCTGGCTGTTTGCGCCAAGACAGGTGGATGCCGACGCGCTGCTGCAGCGAGCGATGCGACTTTAGAACGGATGAGATCCACCACGGAGACATGGAGAAGACCGAAGACAGAGAGACGGAGAGAGAACAGAGAGAAAGAGAAAGGGGCTCGTTTAGCCGCGACCCAAAGGGGAGCGCGTTGGGTGTTTAGCCGCGACCCAAAGGGGAGCGCGAGAACGTGACTGAGGCAGAACAATAGAGTCATCATGAACATCACCGGCACCTTGACGGATCTGCTGGTTTGGCCCCGGCGCCTGGGCGGTGACGTGACCGAGCTGGCGGTGCGGGCCCGGCCGATCTTCGGGCCGGCAGCGACCGCGGCCTCGGCAGTAGCATTGCTCCTGCTGGTGCTTTGGATCTACCGCCGGGCCGGGGCTGAGCTGTCGCCCCGGCGGCGTGGCGTGTTGCTGACCCTGCGGATCGCGGCGGTCTGTTGTCTGCTGCCCGCGCTTGTCGAGCTGTCGCTGCAGGTCCGGCTTCGCCGGGACGTCAAACCGGTTCTCGCGGTGGCGGTTGACGCCTCCGAAAGCATGTCGCTGGCGGATCAGTATACGACGGACCAGCAGCGACGGGCGCTCGCGGCAGCGACCGGCTCGACCGCGAACGACTCGCCGCCGCCGGAATCCACGCTGCTCCGCATCGAGCTGGTCAGAGCCATGCTGTCGGCGGGCGGCGGTTCGCGGCTCGCGCGATTGAGCCAGGCGAGCGACCTTCAATTCTTCACGTTCGATCGCACCGCACGCCCGGTCGCCGAGACCGCCGTCAACTCGCTCCTCGCCGGGCTCAGACCTTCGGGCCTTCACACCTCGCTTGCCGCCAGCATAGGACAGATCGCGGATCGGCTCCGCGGCCAGCCGACCGCAGGCATCCTTGTGCTGAGCGACGGGGCAAACAACACCGGCGGATCGCCCCTGCCCGCCTGCGCGCGCTGGCGACAGGCAGGCGTGCCCGTCCACACCGTCGCGGTCGGCGACCCGGAGCCAAAGGACATCGAGATCCGCCAGGTACTGGCCAACCGATTGCTGTTTACCGGCGATCCGGCCACGGTCATCGTTCGCCTCCGTCAGCGCGGGTATCAACAGGGGCACATCCCGGTGATCCTCCGACGAGGGAGTGAGGAACTCGCCCGCGTGGAAACGGCCTTCTCGAGCGGCCGGGCCGACATCAACGTACCGGTCACCTTCACGCCCACCCAATCCGGCGAACAGACCTTCCGCGTCGAGTGCCCCGCGCAACCCGGCGAGACGGTCGAGCAGAACAACCACAAGCGTTTCGCGGCCCGCGTCACCAGTGAGCGAATCCGCGTGCTCTACCTCGAACACAGGCCTCGCTGGCAATACCGCTTCCTTCACGACGCGATGAATCGCGACCGGCGGCTGAAGCTCCAGATCCTGCTGGCAGGGGCCGAGCAGGTCGCCAAGCCCCTGCCGCCGTTCATCAACGCCCTGCCGACAAGCAAAGAGGCCTTCGACGCTTACGATCTGATCATTGTCGGCGACATCGACCCGGCGAGTATGACCGCCGAACAGATGGACTGGATCGCCGAGTTGGTGCGCGACGACGGAGCCGGTCTGCTGCTGCTGGCCGGTCCATGCTTCAACCCGCGGGCCTACATGGACACGCCGCTGGCGGATCTGTTCCCGGTCGAGCCGGCCGACGAGCCCGGGCGCTCCCCCCGGCGACCACGCGCCGCCAGCGCGGACCGGTTTGCACCCCAGTTGTCGCCGCTCGGGCGATCGCATCCCGCCGTCCAACTCGCCGAGGGGGTGGAGGAGAACATCGAACGCTGGGGATCGCTTCCGGGCATCTTCTGGTTCGCGCCCGTGCGCAAGGCACGTCCGGCAGCCTCGGTGCTGGTGGTCCATCCGACCGAGACCACCGAGGCGACGCCTCCCCAGCCGCTGCCGCTGCTGGCGGTGCAACACTTCGGCCGGGGCAGGGCCTTCTATTGCGGTATCGACGAGACCTGGCGGTGGCGACTCAAACAGGGTGACCGCATCTTCTATCGCCTGTGGGGTCAGGTCATTCAATACCTCGGGGCGCCGCATTTAAGCAGCGGACAACAGCAGGTTGCCCTTAGAACCGACCGGCCGCTGTACGGCCGAGGGGAAACGGCCCTGGTCACCGCCCGCATCGAGGAGATCTCCGGGGCCGAGCTGCCGCCGGTCGTGGCTGAGAGTGAGGACGGCCAGCAGACCCGCCTCGCGCTAACGCCTTCGCCCGGGGCGGAGCATTTGTACGAGGCCCGCCTGCCCCTGCCCGCCGCCGGGCTGTACAAGCTCTGGATCGAAGGACATGCCCTGGAGGCGTCGGCCAGCATCGAGGTCGAGGCGCCGCAGCTCGAGTTGCGCGACCCGGCTGCCAACGTATCACTCATGAAGGAGATCGCCGACAACACCGGCGGGCAGCATTGCCGCCCGGGTGAGTTCGACGCATTCCTCGATCGGCTCGATCTGTCCCCTCGGACGATCAAGGAGCAGAACAATCTGCCCTTGTGGGATCGGCCGGCGCTGGTCCTGCTGTTCGTGTGCCTGCTGGGGGCGGAGTGGGTCCTTCGGCGATTGTGGCAATTGCCGTGAGGCGGGGAGAACGATGAATGATGAATGATGAATGATGAGCGATGAATGATGAACGATGAACGGAAGACGCCGGAGCGTTGACGAGAAGGCAATGGCGGCATCAGACGAAAAGGTAACGCCACCAGGACGCGGCGCCGGACCCGAATCGAGCATCGCTCACCCGCGGCGCTGCCAGGCCCGGATCGAGCAGGTGCAGAAGCGGTGGCTCATGCTGCGCCGGTTCCTGGCGGTCAGTCTCCTGCTGGCGGTGGCATCGGTGAGCGGGGCAATCGTCGTCGGGCTGGATGCCTGGCTGCGGGGCGGGCACCTGACCCGGTCGATGCTCCTGCTGGCGTGCGTAGCCAGCGTGGTATGGGTCTCTCGCCGGTTCGCTGCCCCGCTGTGGGACCGGCTATCGCATGATAAGGCGGCCCTGCTCCTGGAGCACAGCTATCCGAAGCTGGCCGGGCGGCTGGTGACGGCGGTGCAACTGGCCACCCCGACCATCCGCGAGCGGTCCGGCACCTCCGTGGGCCTCTACCGACAGGTGCAGACGGCCGCCGAGGAGGCCGCCGGCCGCCTCGACCCCGTACGCGTCCTGCCGGGACGATCCCCGCTTCAGCGAGCGGCGGTCGCCTGGGGCCTGGTGTTGCTGCTGCTGGTCGTGGCGGGGCTCAACCGCGAGGGAGCCTCCATCGGCATCGCCCGGGTGCTCATGCCCTGGCGCCAGATCGATTGGCCCCAACGCACCCGACTCCATATCACCGCTGCGGACGAGCGCGTAGTCCGCGGCGGGACGCTCGAAATCGCCGGCAAGGTGAGCGGAGTCGTACCCGCCACGGGAACGCTTCACGTGCAAAGCGGAACCGGGGCTGCGGATCGGGCCCGGTTCAACATCGGCCAGGATGGCGCGTTCACCGTGCGATACCGCCCGGTCAATGATGACCTGAATGTGTCACTGGAAGTCGGCGACGCCCGGTCGCAGGTACTGCACGTCGAAATGATCCCGCCGCCGGAGATCATCCGCGTCGAAGCGGAATGTACCTATCCCGCATACACCCACATGGCGCCAGAGCGACTCTCCGATGGGAACGTGCAGGCCGTCTTCGGATCCCGGATCCGCCTTCGCGTCACCACGAACAAAGCGGTTGCGAGTGCTGCCCTTTCGTGGGACGACAAGACCACCATCGCGATGGAGCTCATGGGAGAAGACGAGGCAGAGGCCCGTTTCAACGTGGATGCCAGCCGCTCTTACCGCGTACACCTGACCGACGAACTGGGATTCCAGAACGAAGAGCCGGTGGTCTACCGCATCGAGATGATCGACAATCTCTATCCGCGCATCGAGCGGGTCACGCCCACGGCGGACAAACGGGTGACACCACAGGCAATGGTACCGATTACCGCCCTTGTCACCGACGATTTCGGCGTGACCGGGCTGACCCTGTGCTACCAGCGCGGGGAAGAGCATGAGGCTCAGCAGGTAACCATCCCGCTCGAGCATCCGGGCAAGGTGGTCGCGGCCCGGTATGTCTGGTCGCTGGAGCCGCTCGGATTGCAGCCGGGAGACACGATCAGCTACAGGCTCCAGGCGCAGGATGCCGGCGAGCACGCAGCCCGGAGCGATTGGCCCGTGTCGCGCTGGCGGCGTTTGCACGTCCTGGACGAGCCGGAACTGGCCCGCCTGCTCAGTGATCAGTTGGAGCAGATCCTGCACGGTCTGGCCGAGCTTGAGGTGCTCCAGGGTGAGTGCACGTCCGCGGTGGTGCGGGTCAATAACTCGCTCGACGCCTTGCCGCCCGGGGCGCGTCCTGCTCCCGCCGCCCGCCAGCGGACCCAGGCCGAGAAATGGCGCCAGGACCACCTGGCCCGGAACGCCGGTCAACTGGCGGCCCGGCTCGGCCGCGTGGCCGAGGATTATGCCATCTCGCGGATCGGCCGGCCCGAGCGGGCCCAGCGACTCCAACGCACCGCCGACCAGCTCGCCAAGATCTCCGCCACCCACATGCCCGGAATCGTATTGCACCTGGATGAAGCGCTGGTGAACCTGCGCGAACTGGTGGCGCCGCCGACAACCCGGCCGCCGGAGAAACCATAGATGCACCGAATCACACTGGCGACACTGGCTCCTGTGCTGTTCCTCGGACTCACTCGCCCCGCCGCTGCCCAGTCGGCCAGCCCGCCGGGCTCCGAGGCCCAACGGGACACCTTCATCGAGTTAACGCCGGCATCCGAGCAGGCCATTCAAAACGCGCTGAAGTACCTGGCCACGAGTCAGTTGCCCAGCGGGGCGTTTGACAGCAGGTACGGGCCCAACATGGGCGTGACCTCGCTCGCTTTGCTCGCGTTCCTGGCCACCGGCAACGTCCCCGAACAGGGCCAATACGCCGAGGTGCTCGATCGGGGACTGAACTGGGTGCTGGCCAACGCCCAGCCCAGCGGGCTGATCCACTACGAGGACGGCACGTCGCACGGGCCGATGTACGAGCACGCCGCTGCCACGCTGCTGCTGAGCGAGGTCTACGGCATGAGCGAGCGGCCGGAAATCCCCGCCGCCGTCCAGGCAGCGGTCCGGGTCATCGTCAACGCTCAGAACGACGAAGGGGGCTGGCGCTACCAACCCTTCAATCGCGATGCGGACATCTCTGTCACCGTCATGCAGATCCTTGCCCTGCGGGGGGCCCAGCGGGCGGGCATGGTCGTGCCGGCCGAGACCATCCAGCGGGCCATCAAGTACGTCAAACGCTGTGCGGACCGCGGCGGGGGATTCCTCTATCAGACCGGATCGGGCCAGCCCAATTACGCCCGGACCGGGGCCGGCGTCTGCTCGCTGGAGGTGTGCGGAGATTACGATTGCGACGAGGTCCGGCGCGGGCTCGATTACCTGATCGCCAACATCGGTCAGGACGTCCAGAATGAACACTACCACTACGGCACCTATTACGCCGCCCAGGCAGTGTACCAGGCCAAGGACGAACGCCGGTGGCAGCAATGGTTCCCGCCGATGCGGGATCAGATGCTGGGTCAGCAAGAATCGGCGGGCTGCTGGAATACCGGAGTCGGGCGAGAGTACGCCACCTCCATGATGGTGCTCGCCCTGGCGATACCCTATCGGTGTCTGCCGATCTACCAGAGATGAACGATGCACCCCGCCTGCCTGTGCCTGCTGCTGCTGACCGCCGTGCCTGGCCGAACGGATACACCCGTTATGGTGCTGTCGGAGGGGCGGGTCATCTCAGCAGCCGACTTCTCGATCGGTCCGAGCGGTGAACTGATCGTCGTGCCCGCGGGCAAAGGTGAGCCGCCAGAGTCGATCGTTGTTGACTCCCCGGCCCTGCTGGATGCCAGTATGGTGCCGAAGGCCAAGCCCGGCCAACCCAAAGCCGCCGGCACCGGTGCGAGCGTTCAACTGACCTGCGGTGAGATCCTGCAAGGCTCGATCGTCGAGCCCGATTCGCCCGGTACGATTCGCTTCAACACCTGCCACTTCGGTCCCCAGCGGCTGGCCCTCGAGAAGATCGCGACGATTCACCTGGCCGGCAGGCGGGCGAGCCGACCGGCCACCGACAGCGGCCGTGACCACCCCTGCCTGGTGCTCACCAACGGCGACCTGATCGCGGGGGCGATCAAGCTCATCACACCCACCGCGGTCACGATTGACTCGGCGTTCGGCGAGACTGAAACCGACATCTCCCGGGTCGCCGGCATTACTCTGGCAGGCGATCCGCCGCTCGTGGACGGGCGCACCACCGGCCAACTCATCTGCTCGCTGGCGGACGGTCAACGGTGGTACGTGGACAACCTCGCCGCCGGCCCGGCCAAGGGGCAGGTACGACTCCACCGCGCCGGCAGCGCGGCCGATCTGCCGGTGACCCATTTGCGGCAACTCGTCTTTGCCGGTTGGACGATCCGCGAACTGATCGCGCTCGGTCCGCCTGAGGTCCGCACCACCCCTACCTGGGCGGGACAGTCCCCGTGCAGATCGACGAGGCCAGGAGCCGGCGCCCCCGGGCGATCGGCAACCGGTCGTTCCTCGGGGGAATCACCGCCCGACCCCGGTCCCGCGTCAGCTACACCTTGAACACCCCCGCCGCGTACCTCATCGGCTGGGTCGGGATCGATCCGGTTCGCGGCAGCGCCGGCATCTGCGACGCGCGAATCGAGTCCGACGGCAAAACACTCGTCAGCTTCAACGGGCTCACCGCGCGTGCCGGCGCCCAGCGCATCGCCGTGTCCACAACCAACCTGAACCACATCACACTGATCACCGACTTCGGCCCCAACGCGGAGATCGGCGATTGCCTCAACTGGTGCGAGTTGATGTTGATCGAGAAGAAGCCGCC
This sequence comes from uncultured Planctomycetales bacterium, assembly GCA_964579675.1. Lineage (GTDB taxonomy): Bacteria > Planctomycetota > Phycisphaerae > UBA1845 > PWPN01 > CAZOIA01. The sequence continues at coordinate 40,231 of CAZOIA010000002.1, forward strand.
GGCAACCAGCCAGGGGCACGTGTTGCTCAATCACCCCGGTGCGAACAACGGGCAGGCCATCGTCCGGGAGCGGTTGGCGTACGAGGCCCGCGACGCTGTCTTGTTTCGCCTGCCCCTCCCGCTAGAATACACCGCGTCATCGATACGATCACGAGAATACGGACCACAAGCCGGTCACAGAACGAGCAGCATTGACGCAGGCCCTCGCGAATAAGAGGCCGAAGTGGCGGAATTGGCAGACGCGCGGGATTCAAAATCCCGTTCCCGCAAGGGAGTGAGGGTTCGAGTCCCTCCTTCGGCAATTGCAGTAACCCGTTGCGACCAGACGAACAAGGGTCTCGCGAGCCATCGGCCATGGCGTTCCCCGTTGCGACCGGAGGCTCAACGCCGCTGGTACCGGAGCCCTGAATGTCGCACCGGCCATATCCGGAAAGATCGGAGGACGTGATGGCAGAGACGCACAAAGACGGGCTCACGCATCTCGACAGCCGGGGATCGGCCCACATGGTAGACGTCGGGTCCAAGCGTCCCACCCGGCGTGAGGCCGTCGCAAGCGCTCGGGTCCGCGTGGGAACCAGGACTCTAGACCTGATCCTCTCGGGCGGCATCCCCAAGGGCGACGTCTTCGGCGTCGCTCGAATCGCCGCCATCGCCGCCGCAAAGCGAACCCCCGACCTGATCCCGCTATGCCATCCCCTGCCGATCGACGTCGTCGAGATCGAGCTCGAACCCCAGCCGCCTGACACCGTCCTGATCACCGCCACCACCCGGGCTACCGCCAAAACGGGCGCAGAGATGGAGGTGTTGACCGCTGCCAGTATCGCCGCTCTGGCGGTCTACGACATGTGCAAACCGGTAACAAAGGGCATGGAGATCGGCCCCATCCGACTTGAACGCAAGACCGGCGGTCAATCCGGCACCTACCGCCGGTGATCGTTCTGCCAGGCCGCAACGCCGCAACCGACAGGCGACCGCGACATTACCCCTGCACGGAGCAGGTCTTGACCAGGCCAACGACCGCCTTGACCAGGAGAGTCACAATCAGCAGGAGAAGCAGAACCGCCACCGAGAAGGTGATCAACGGCCAGACGGACGTGAGCGGCTCGGCGGCCGACCTCGTGATTCGATCGATCAGGAACGCCAGGATCCCGGCGATGAAGATGGCCCCCAGTGCGCCCCGTACGTTTCCGGTCAGTGGGGCCATCCGCACCGTCAGGCAGATCGCCAGGTACAAGAACAGCAGCGTCCGCCAGTCGGTCAGATTGCAGCTTCGGATCACGCTGACCAGTTGCTCGACCAGTTGGAGCGACGTGTGAAGCGTAGCGAAGAACAGGGGCAGACTCGTCGGCAGCGAGAAGCGCTCCACCGAGGTCACTGCCATCCCGGCCAGGATTTCCGAGCCGAGATACCGCGAGACCCAGTAGATGGCTGCGGCACAACCGGCCATCGGCAACAGCGCGATGATGATGGTCCCCACGACCGGCAACCGGGGCTTGGGGTTCCCGGTCTGCGGCTCACCGGACTCGTCGTCCTTGATCAGGGCGGTGTTCTCGACCGTGCCACCAGTGATTAGCAGGCCGAGGATATGGCCGAGTTGAGCCACCAGGGTCCCGGGCAGCAGGATCGAATTGACGACCTTCGGCTGAACCAGCGAACCCCACAATCGATGCACCCCCAGCGCGGTGAAGACGATCACCAGCAGCCAGAACGTGATTGCCGCATATTCCATGTTCACCCGCCTCCTGTTGGGCCGAGCGCTTTAGGATACTGGAATATCGACCACAATGGGCCCTTCGTCTGAGCGGATCTGACCGCATTGGACCGCTTCGGGGTTTTGAGAGTGCTTCTCGAGACACGGCTTGCCATGACCGGCTTTGCGGCCCGGGCTCTGGCACACGCGGGCGGTTTCAGCCCCTCGTATCCGCCTGGCTGCACCCGGCTGCTGCGGCTCTATTCCCAGTTTTCCACGACGCGATCGGCGATGTGTTCAGGGGCGTCGCTCTCGGTGACGTTCACCCAGCGGATACCGGGCATGCGGCGCATCCAGGTCCGCTGGTGCTTGGCCAGCCGCCGCGAGTTGATCTTGACTCTTTCGATGGCGTCTTCGAGCGACATTTCGCCGCGGAGGTGGGCGATGATCTCCGCGTAGCCCACCGCCTGGGCGGCTTGGGGCCCGATGCCGGCCGGCTCCGCCAGCAGCGAGCGTACCTCGTCGACCAGGCCGGCTTCGATCATCCGTTTCACGCGAGCATTGATCCGCCCGCTCGTTTCCTCCTTCGAGCGACGCAGGGCCACCAGCCGGCAATCGTACCGCGAGTTGGGCTGGTCCCATTGTCCCTGCAGCTCGCTGATCGACACCCCGGCCAGATGATAGACTTCCAATGCCCGCTCGATGCGGCGCAGGTCGTTCGGGTGAATGCGGGCGGCCGCCTGCGGGTCGAGCCCGGCCAACTCGACGTGCAGGGCCCGGGTGCCTTCGTGCCGGGCCCGCTCGCGCAGCTCTCGCCGGAACTCGGGATCGGCGCTCGGCCCCTCGAATACCCCGGCGACCAGGCTCTGCACGTACAGCATCGTGCCCCCCACGGCCAGGACGGGCCTGCCGCCAGCGGCAATCTCGTTGATTGCACGGTCCGCCTGTTCGACGTAGCGACCGAGGCTGAACGAGTCGCTCGGCTCCGCCACGTCGATCAGGTGGTGCGGGATCTCCGCCCGGACCTCGGACGACGGCTTTGCGGTGCCGATGTCCATTCGGCGGTAGATCTTCATCGAGTCGACCGAGACGATCTCCCCGCCGAGCCGCCGGGCCAACTCCAGACTGGTACCGCTCTTACCGCTTGCCGTACACCCGATCAGCAGATTGACACGAATCGCCATTTCGTCACCCGGGCGGCTCCCAGTTCCGCTGGCAGTTGCTCTCCAGGATACTTCGGGCTGCCTTGCCGGGACAGGAGCCGCCGGCTCGCGGGAGAGGGTGCGTGACAGCCCAGACGGCGGGCCGGAGGAAACCCTATGCTCCCTCCGCCAAGCCCCGGGCCAAACGGTGCGAAGGTGGGAACGTGCGAAAGTACGAAGGCGTGAACGTGAAAAAGGCACGTCGCAGCCGGTCTCTTGTCACGTTCTCACATTGGCACTTGCTCGCGGGCCGCGTCAGGCCATTCCGGGAGAGACGAGGCCAAGGCTTGCTGGGAGCCCCACCGATTACGTCACGGATTCCACGGGAGGTCATACGACGTCATCACCATTGCCCCCAGGCTTGATCGTAGTGTAAGATACAGTGAACCCCGGCCGTTTGGGGCCGAACGGCATCTGGGCGAGCGGCAGCAGTCGCGGGGCGGCCACATGCAAGAGGACCAGCACGCAAACATGAGCAGCAGCGTAGACTTCAAGAGACTGAAGAAACCAAGCAGTGCGTCCAAGGCTCGCGGCCGGCGCCGGAAACTGGGGCAGAAGGATTTCTTCGCCGACCTGTCCGATCTGATTGCCGAGCGATTCATGCGAATCAGCGGCCTGGCCGTGGTCGTGGCTCCCGTTAACTGGCCGGGAAACCCTGCTGACGAGAGTCCGCCGCCGCTCCATCCCCAATGCGCGGATTGCACGGACATTGAAACCTGCCGCGAACCCTGGCAAACCCACCTGGCGGAGCTGGAGCATTGCCCAGAGGTTCACTGGCACCGGTGCGATCGCAACAAGATGTGTGCCGTCGTGCCAGTGGTCGCCAAGGGCCGTTGCCTGGCCGCCTGCAAGCTGGTGTGTCCCGAGACTATGGGGGAGTCGGACTTTGAGCGAAATGTCGAGCTGCTGGACGTGCTGGTTGAGAACTTCGTGGCCAGGGAAGGTGATCTGCTGGCGAGGATGATACCCGAAGGCAAGGCTGCCCCCGCCGACGAGGCTGCATCCGACGATATGCCTTCCGCCCGCCCGACCCACCCGAAGGTGCGCAGGGCCATCGAGCATATCAACCAACACCTGGCCGAACCGACTATGACCGTCGCGAACATCGCCCGGGTCCTCGAAATGAACTCGACCTATCTTGCTCACCTTTTCTCGCAGCAAGTCGGTACCCGCATGAGCCGCTACGTCGCCGTGCGACGTATGGAGTTAGCCAAGAAGCTTCTTGTTGACACGGATTCCAAGATCAAGCGGGTGGCGTACGAGAGCGGCCACGCCAATGCTGACTGGTTCAGCCAGGTCTTCCACGCCCACACCGGCCTCACGCCCCGCGAGTACCGACGCCGAATGCGCTCGTCCTGAGCTCTCCGTTTGCACCTGTAACAACGCCGGAGTTCCGGGATCGGACGCAGAGGCTACTTCTCCAATCGATCGTTCCCGGCCGCTCGCAGCAGTCCGATGAACTTCACGACGGTGGGCGTGAACATCTTTCGTCGCCGGTGGATGATGCCGATCGGACGGGTCGGCTTGCGGATGGCCAGCGGGACCGCTATCAGCGTCCCGCTCCGGACCTCGTTTCGGACGGTCGGCCCGGGCAGGATGCTGACCCCGGCACCGACCTCGATCGCCTGCTTGATCGTCTCGATGTTGTCGAACTCCATCACCACCCGGACCGTGACTTCATTCTCGCGCAGGTAGCGCTCGAGTTCCTTGCGGATAATCAGGTCCCGCTCAAACCCGACGAAGTTCTCACCCCGCAACTGCCCTACGCTCACTTTCGACATGCGGGCCAGATGGTGGTCCGGATGACAGACCAGAACCATGTCTTCCGACCGGAGGGGGATGACGGTAAGCCCTCGCGAGGCCGTCGGATACGACACGATACCCAGGTCAACCTCTTCATTGAGCACGGCACCGTATACCCTGTTGGGCCTCAGGTACTCCAGGCGCACTTTGGCCTTGGGATACTGGCTCATGAAGTCCTGCATGCACTGGCTCATATCGTGCAACCCCACCGAGTAGATGGCCGCTACGCGAACCAGACCGGTGATTTCCTGGCGCAGCGAACGTACGCGAGCCTCGACCGTATCGTAGCAATCTGTGACCTCGCGGAAGCCCTCGTAGCAGGTTTCCCCTTCCGGCGTCAGGATGAACGGGCGCTTGGTCCGGTCGATGAGCTGCACGCCCAGATGACGTTCCAGTTGATGGACTGCCTGACTGGCCGCCGACTGGGAGATCTGGTTGAGGGCCGCCCCACGAGAGAAGCTCTGGCAGCGGACCACGTCACAGAAAACCCTCAGCGCGTCCAGATTCATAGCTACATATTACCATTAGAAAACCTAATGTCCACCCTCAAAGAATGCCGGTAGACTTAATCAATCACCGGCACCGGGCCGGGGCGTCAGCAGCCTATCGCCCCACCTTCGACGACACGCCTCGTCGGTGCCTGAGCCAGTTGCCCCGGCAATAGAGTCCGCGCGGCTCATGGGAAGTCTTGCCTGGCCAACCCAGTGCCGCACACCTCGTATCGCGCCCTCAACCGGTCAAGCTTCATAAGGGCACCTTATCCGGGGTACCAGAGTTTCTGCAACCGCGCTGGTGCGCGAACGCCCCGGGCTGCTACAAGGCTGGTGCCATTAGTAGAGCTAATGTCGTCTATAGCTGACCTGGGGTTTTACTAATGGCATATCTGTGGTATAGTCAACCATGGGGATTCACATAGGGCCCGCTTCGGGAGGAAGTTATGAACCTGCGACGACCGAACTCGAATGACGCAAATCAGACCTCCAACCGCTCTCGCAGCATTGTGCCGGGCTCGGGCCTGTGCTCGCGCTGCGTGGACGGCTGCAGGGGCAATTGCGAGGTATTCCAGGCGACGTTCCGCGGCCGCGAACTGATCTATCCGGGCCCATTCGGCGACGTGACCGCCGGCGGGGACAAGGACTATCCGGTGGATTACTCGCACCTCAACATCCAGGGCTATGCCCTGGGCGGCGACGGCCTCCCGAAAGGCGTCGAGGCGAACCCCGATACCTGCAAGTTCCCCGATGTCGACGTCCAGACGGAATACGGCTGGGACAAGAAGGTCAAGATGCTGGCCCCGGTGTTTACGGGAGCTCTGGGCTCGACGGAGGTCGCTCGGAAAAACTGGGACCATTTCGCGGTCGGGGCGGCCATCAGCGGCATCACGCTGGTCTGCGGCGAGAACGTCTGCGGGATCGACCCGGGGCTGGAGCTGGACTCCAGCGGCCAGGTCAAGTCGGCCCCTGACATGGACCGCCGGATCGAGACATACAGGCGGTACCACCGCGGGTTCGGCGAGATCCTCGTCCAGATGAACGTCGAGGACACGCGCCTGGGGGTTGCTGAGTACGTGATCGACAAGCACGGCCTGGACACGATCGAGCTCAAGTGGGGCCAGGGCGCCAAGTGCATCGGCGGCGAGATTAAAGTCGATTCGCTGGAGCGGGCTGTGGAGCTCCAGAAACGCGGGTACATCGTCACCCCCGACCCGTCGGATCCGGTGACCCAGGCAGCGTTCAGGGACGGCGCGCTCAAGCAGTTCGAACGTCACAGCCGGCTCGGTTTCATCGACGAGGAGGGCTTCATGGAGGAATGCGAGCGGTTGCGTGCACTCGGGTTCAAGCGGATCACGCTCAAGACGGGGGCGTACGGGCTGCGTGAGCTGGCGATGGCCCTCAAGTGGGGCAGCGCGGCAAGGATCGACCTGCTGACCATCGACGGCGCCCCGGGCGGGACCGGCATGAGCCCCTGGGGGATGATGCAGGAGTGGGGCGTGCCCAGCATCTACCTGCACTCGGCCGCTGCCGAATTCGCGGACAAACTCGCCGCTAAAGGCGAGCGCGTGCCCGATCTGGCCTTTGCCGGCGGGTTCAGCGACGAGGGCCACCTCTTCAAGGCGCTGGCCCTCGGTGCTCCATATTGCAAGGCAATCTGCATGGGCCGGGCCCTCATGATCCCCGGCATGGTCGGCAAGAACGTCACCGAGTGGATGAACAACGGCGGCCTGCCCAAAACGGTCAGCCAGTACGGCGACACGCTGGAAGAGATATTCGTCTGTTGGGAGCAGGTCGCCGACATCGTCGGCAAGGACGAAGCGTCGAAGATGCCGCTCGGCGCGATCGGGGTCTTCTCCTATGCCGAGAAACTGCGGGTTGGGCTCCAGCAGTTGATGGCCGGTGCCCGCCACTTCAGGATCTCCGCCATCCGCCGCCGGGACCTCATGAGCCTGACCGAGGAGTGCGCCAAGATCACCGGCATCCCCTACGTCATGGACGCCTACCGCCAAGAGGCCGAAGGCATCCTCGCCGGATACGCCTCGACGAAGAGGACCCGGCGTGACAAGGCGGCGCCGGCCTAGGAGACCGTCCGAGTAAGGCTGCCGAATGGACGACTCTCGCGTTCTGTGCTGTGTTGTCCCGGGAAGTCATGCCCCGAACCGATGAACGGACAGGTGACGTCTTCGGCCGACATCTCGCGGGGATAGGCCCGTGTGCCTTCGTTTTTCGGGCTGGATTGGGGCGTATCATTCCTTTTCATGCCGTTGCCCATGTTCTTCTTCATCTGCTTGACCTCGGCTGCGATTCAATCGGCGCAGTGCGGATCGGCAGAGAGGTTAGGACCACTGACGCATCCTCGAAAGATGCTGAAATCGGTCTGGTCCACGTCACTGTCGCCATCCAGTTTGGCGTCCTGGCAATCCGGATCATTCTGCGGGAGGGCCGGTCCGGTCAGGCAGGCCTGAAAGTGGCCGAAGTCCTCCTGGTCCACGTCGCCGTCGCGGTCGAAGTCAGCGGGCGGGGGCGGCACCGGGCGGACCTCGATTTCGACCTGGTTGGACATCACCGATCCGTTCAGTACGGTTATGATCTCCAGGTGGGCCTGATGGATCCCGAGGTCGCAATACGGGTGATCGACCTCGCTCGGGGCACCGGGCCCCGGCGACGATCCGCCATCGCCGAAATCCCATTCATGCGAGATTACGCTGTCACCGATTGGTAACTCGACCGTCGGCGTGAAGTGCACCGTGCCCCCTTGACTGACTTGAGCCGGATCCGCAGTGATCGTGACCCGCGGTTCAAGGATCGTGCCGATATCGACGCGCGCCACCTGGCCCGCAGTGACCACAACGTCCGGCACGCTCACGGACGGTTGATCGGGATGCGTCACAGTCAGAGTGTAGGTCCCCGGTGGAACAAGCAGAAACGAGTAGAAGCCGTCTCCCGTGGACAATGCCTTGTACGACGAGTCGGTGCGAACGACCTGCGCGTCGATCACCGCAGTGCCCTGGGCATCGGTGACGAACCCGCAGATGATGCCGGTCGTTGGATCGTTCTTCCAGGACATCGCCGGGAGAAGCGTCGGCGCAGGGTAGGCATCGGTCCGGTACTGGTTCCACAGGCTTGAATCGAACTTACTCCAGGAGAAGACCGTGTTACCGTGACCGCCGCGCAGGCGGGTCAGGGCAATTTGCTCCAGCAGCGCAGTGAATCCCTCGGAGGCGTGGTGCCCCATGACGACGTGTCGGCCGCCGCTACCGGCCAGCCACTGCTGCAACCGCGTGTCCCAGGTCGATCCCGCACCGCCGGTGAAGTAGCACATCGGCACGATCAGGTCCAAGCCGCCGGACTGGGCCCACGCCCGGGCGTCCTGATGTTGGTAGGTCGGCGCGGTGCTCGGGTTGGGGAAAACCGCCGCGCTGACTTTCACGTGCGGCTTGACGGTCATGACGGCCGCGTAGATGTCGCGAACGTTGCGCGTAATCTGGTCAGCCGTCCATTCGTGAAAACCCAGACCCTCCGGGTTGCTCTGGGGATTGTTGAGCCGGGCCACGCTGATCGGATCGTACGAGAAAAGGGAGTTCGGGGTGCGGATACGATCAAAGTGCACGCCATCCACGTCGTAGTTCTCCACCACGTAGCAGATCTGCTGACGAAGATAAGCCTGAAAGGCCGGGACGCCGGGGGCGATCCAGACGTAGTCGTTCTCGTGAAACTGCACCGGGGCGCCGGCGCTGTCGTGGATCAACCAGTCGCGCGCGTCGGGATCGGCGGCGTTGCAATGCTCGTAGAACAGATGCTCGGGATTGGCTGGCAGCGAGGTGCCTTGCCAGCAGGTGTGCGTGTTGATGTAGGCATGGAACTCGATGCCGTTCGCATGGGCCGAGTTGACCGCATAGGCTAATGGATCCCACCCGGGATCGTGGCCGCCGATCAGAGGTGACCACACTTCGAACGGGGACGGGTAGAGTGTGTCGGCCTGGCCTCGAACCTGAACGAAGACGGCGTTGAAGTTGCTCGCCGCCAGGTCCCCCATGATCGCGTCGATTCGGGCCTGGGCGACGGCGGAATTCGTGCTTGGCCACTCAAAGCGCGTGACCCACATCGCCCGGAACTCGGGTGATTGGGCCTGGCCGACGCCGGGCGGGAGGATGATCCACAGCGTCACCGCTAACTGAACTGAGGCAACCGTTGCCCGCCACATGCGCGCCATACCCCCCTGTTTCCCTCACCTTTGAGAACCACCCCCACGTCGCCGTGCTTGTGGCCCCCAGACTATGTTACCCGATACCACTAAGGATTTCCCGTTTCGGGCCGGCAGGCGAACGCCGGCCGCCCTTTTCGGTCCCATTCCAGCCAGGTAATTGCCAACCGCTTCCGAAGTGTGCAGGCAGCGATTGTAGATCCGCAGGTTCTTCAGTTCACCCCGGAATAACGGGGCGACTCGGAGCGAGCGTGAACCATTGACGTCACCGAGCGCGTCACTGAATCGCCCCCACCCGTATTGCCGAGACGTACCCCCGTCGCAGAGCACACCATCGACTACACAGGTAATGATCTTCGGACCGCCATCGACAATGACCACAACGTGATGAAATCGCTTGGGCTTCAACGTTTCTTCGTCGCAATCCCAGCTTGCCCTGGTTTTGCCGTCGCTCAATTCAATTCGGATCGAAGCCGCTGCGGTGGTGGTGACCGCGATCCCCTTTCCCGCTTCATCACGGGAATCGAGGATAACCTGCCCCGCTGACAGATCGTTTGCCTTGATCCACACGCCTATGGTGAAGCCGCCGGCACCGCGCAGATCAGGTAACCGCGGCATCTCAATGGTCTTCGTGCCAGGTTCACGTGAGCCCAGCGAGAACCTGAGCCCTTCTCTCGAGACGGTCTTGACCGTTCCCTGGTTCCAGAGAGCTTCGAGAAGCGTGGCGTTCACCTCATGCACCCTGGCAACCGTCTTCTGCGTTTCCGTGATCCAGTATCGCCCACCTTCTTCGATCAGATCAGGGTAGCTGATGCGGATCTTCGGATCAGGGTCGTATAACAGGATCTCCGGTTGCGACCAGTGGATGCGACCGTTCTTCTCGACGCCGCCGGCGATCCAGGCGGGGTTCCTGTCCTCAAAGTCCTTGCCCCCATGATTATGGTACCAGAGAAGGTACTTGCCGGCGGCGGTCTTCCAGATTCTCGGGCACGCGCGCGGGTGCTTGATGCGTTTTCCTCCGGGCGAGTACGTCGCGTACGCCGGCGCCGTCCACGTCCGACCGCCGTCGGTGCTGTAAGCATGGCATGGATGCCCGTCAACGGTCCTGTACATGGTGTAAAGATCGCCGTTGCTCAGCGCGACGAGGTTGTGTTCCTCGGCAACCGGGCCCTTCGGCGCGCGGAGTCCGACGTCACCCTCGGGCAGCATCTGCCACTGGATACCGCCGGGGTCTGTTTGCGAAAGAAGATCGTCCGATCGAAAGAACCACCCCTCGGTCTGGCTTACAAGGTACTTGCCGATCTTGCTGAAACCAAGGTAAACGCTCTCGCCGACCACGATCGGCTTGCCGATTCCCCAGAACATCTGCACGCGGCCGTTCCAGTTGTTGTGCCGATCGACCTCAGTCATGCGCACGGGCAGCCGAAAGCGCCTGTCGGACCACGTTCGGCCATTGTCGTCGGAGTACTTATAGACGTACCATCCCAGCATGTCGGCGCGAATACCTTTCCGCGCATTCAGGCTGTCGATCCCGTCTCCGTTGTAATCGTAGAAGACATGAACCCGGCCACTCGGTGTCACCAGCGGCATCGCCCATGAAGCCACCGGGCCGTCAGCGGGCTCGATGTCGATCAGCTCGGACCAGGTCCTTCCCTTGTCCTGACTGATGGCAGCGACGATATGCTGACCGTCCTGGCCCTCCTGACCCCTGCCCGTGGTCATCGTACACAGCCAGTTGCCGTCCCGCGTGACCACGACGTAGGGTTGGTCGCAGTATCCTTCATCCGGGATCGTCCAGCCCGTCCTGATGTTGCGAGGATCCACGCCGGCGTTCTCCCGAGGAGTCGGCGCAACGCCGGAAGCAGAAATGATCGCCATCATCAATACCGATCTCATGTCTACCTGCCCTTCTTCAATTCTCTCTCTTGGCTCGCCGGCTCCTGCGAAGCAGGCGAATCCGAATCGACGTCACATCCTTTCCCCCAAGCCACAGCGCTGAAGATAATACAGCAGCGTCGGGGCCGGCCGGTAGCGATTCCATACGCTGTTGAGGTCCTTCTCCCGAATCATCCGAGCGTACCCGGCTCGGGCGTCTGTCAGGCAGTACTCATCGCCGGTCAACTGATGGGCTGGAAGCCCGTCCCACACGGTTTCAGGAGGCACCATGAGGTCACCCACCGCCGAGCCGGTTGTCCTTTTTCGGAGAGCCACCGGAACTGCCGGCATAGAGGAGCCAGTAGGCCAAGGGGATTACAAACAGCGTAAAGACCGTTGATGCGAGCAGTCCGAAGATCAGGGCCCAGGCCAGGCCGGAGAAGATCGGGTCGATAGTGATCGGCACCGCTGCGAGCATCGCGGTGCCGGTCGTCAGGAGGATCGGCCGCAGCCGGACCACCCGGCTCTCCATGATCGCGTCAAACAACGACCGCCCCCGCGCCAGCGACAAGTGAATGAAATCCACGAGGATGATCGAATCGCGCGTGACAATTCCCGCCAGGGCGATCATGCCGATCATGCCCGTGGCAGTGAAGAAGATGGGATCTGAGTAGGTACCGACGTGTCCGCCGGCGACGGCGTTCAGCAGCCAGAATCCGGGCATGATGCCGAGGATGGTGAGCGGGATGGCGAGCATGACCACAACCGGCAGGGCAAACGAGCCCGTCTGGGCCACGAGCAGAACGAAGATTCCGAGCAGCGCCGCCCCGAACGCCAGGCCCAGGTCGCGAAACACGTCGAGGGTAATCTTCCACTCGCCTTCGCCGGCCAGGTCCACGCGGATACCGGGCGGGACGAACCATGCGATCCCGCTGCCGTTGGCGAAGAAGGTTCGACCCTTCACAGGCCGGGGGCCGACATCGGCGATCCAACCACTGCCGACTTGCCTGGCTGCCGGTATCTCAGGCCCCATCTTCTGATCGGCCAGAATGTCCACCACCGCATCTGCCGGTGGCCGTCCGGCCGTCTCCGCAAAGACATAGACCACCCGTTGAAGGTTCTTGTGGTAAATGGTCTTGTCCACGTGCGTTTCTTGCCACTGACCGATTTCCGCGAGCGGGACGAGCCCGCCGGTTCGCCCCTTCACGTGAATCTGCGACAATCCCTCCGGACTCGACCGAATGGCGCGCGGCAACCGCAGCTCGCACCGGAGCGGGTTGCGCTCACCGGCAACACGAACGGTGCCGAGCAACTTGCCGGCCAGGGCCATCTCGATGGTGTCGGCAACGTCGGCCACCGAGACCCCGTTGAGGGCGGCCTTCTCTTTGTCTGTGACGAAGACCAGCTTGCGGGTGTCGGCTTCGAGGCTATCGTCCACATCGACGACGCCGGGCTCGGCCTCCATGCGTGCCCGCAGCACTTGGGCCGCGACAATCAGGTCCTTGTAAGCATGGTCAGGCCGGCCGTACACTTCCCCCACCAGTGACGATATCACCGGTGGTCCGGGCGGGGTCTCGACGATCTTGAGATTGGCATGCCCCCGGGCCGCGATCGCCATCAGGTCGTCGCGCAAACGCAGCCCGATGGTGTGACTCTGCTGCACTCGAGCGTGCTTGCCCACGAAGTTGACCCGAATCTCGCCGACGTTGCCGCCACGCCGCAAGTAGTAGTGCCGGACCATCCCGTTGAAATCCATCGGCGAGGCGAGGCCCACGTACGCGGTGAAGTCGACGACCTCGGGTACGTTTCTCAGATAGTCCTCCATCTCGCGCGCGGCTGCGTCCGAGCGTTCCAGCGAGGTGCCCTCGTCAAAGTCGAGCACGAGGAGCAACTCGTTCTTGTTATCGAACGGCAACATCTTGAGCGGCACGTGGCGAGTGGCGGCCAGCCCTGCGCTCAGAACGGTCAGGAGCCCCATGACCAGCAGGAAAGCCCACGCCGCCCAACGCTGGTGCAATAGCGGTGCCATCAACGGATAGAACAGCCGATACAGAAACGTACGCTTGAGCGCGTCAAGGTCGCTCTCATCCTGGCGCTCGGGCCTCGGCTGAGAATCGCCGCCTGCCGTGCCGCTGGGGCCCTTGTTGTAGCTCCGATTCAGGACGTGATACGACAGCCAGGGCGTGATCGTGAACGCCACCAGCATCGACACGGCCATCGCCACGGGCACGTTCAGGGCCATCGGCCGCATGTAGGGACCCATCATGCCGGTGATGAACGACATAGGCAGAAACGACACGATCACCGCCAACGTGGCGGTAATCAGCGGCGGGCGAATCTCCGCCACCGCATCGAGCACGATGGCCCGCGACGCCTTACGTCGCAGCGCGAAGTGGCGAGAGATATTCTCCACGTCCACGATGGGATCATCCACCAGCAGTCCCAGCGACAGGATCAGGGCGAACAGCGTAACCCGGTTGATGGTGAAACCGGCCAGCATGTTGACGGTCAGCGTCAACCCGAACACGACGGGGACGGCCACCGCCACGATGACCGCCTCTCGCCAACCCAATCCGAGCACCAGCACCGCGATCACGAAGAGGACAGCTACGGCCAGAGCCTCGATCAGCTCGTTGACTTTCTCGTTGGCGGTCAGCCCATAGTTGCGGGTGATGACCACTTCGATGTCATCGGGGATCACGTGGGTCCTGAGTTCCTCGCAGGCGGCGAGGATGTCCCGGGCCACCCAGACGGCGTTGGCGCCCTTCTTTTTGGCCAAGGCGATCGTGACGGCGGGCTGCGAAATCCCCTGTCCCGCCTCCCCGGCGGGTGGCCCGATCAGCGAGCCCACTACGTGCGGTTCCTCTTGGAAACCCCGAGCCGGTCCCCAACCGTGCCGGACGTAACTCGTAGCCTCGGCCGGGCCATCGACCACCTGGGCAACATCCCTCAGGAACACGGGACGATCGCCGAACACCCCTACCACCAGGTTGTCAAGCTCATCGGGCCGCGCGAGGGCCAAGCCGGCTTCAACACGGAAGCCCACGTCTTCGCGGGTGAACTCCCCCGCCGTTCGCGTGACATTGGCCGCTTGAACCGCGCGCCTCAGCTCCAACGCAGAGATCCGGTGGGCTTGCATCCGCTGGGGATCGGGCCTGACGTAGACCGTTCGTGGTCGGCCGCCCACAACGTAGGCCCGCGACGTGTTCTGGACCGCGGCCAGGCGTTCAACCACCTCCTCACCCACCCGGCGAAGCACGTACTCGTCCGAGGTCGGACTGGTCAGGGTAAGGGTGACGATCGGTACGTCGTCGATCTCGACCGGTTTGACCACCCAGCCGGCCACGCCCGGCGGGACGATATCAACGTGCTCTTCGATACGCTTGTACAGCTTGACCAGGCTGCGCTCGCGGTCTTCACCGACGTAGAACCGCGCGGTAATGATCGCCAGACCTTCGTGGGACATCGAGTAGACGTACTCGACGCCGTCGATCTGGTAGAGCAGCTTCTCCAGCGGCGTCGCGACAAGTTGCTCGACCTCGCCGGCGGAGTGTCCCGGGAAACGGACGTGCACATCCGCGAGGGGAACCACGATCTGCGGGTCTTCCTCGCGCGGCGTCACCAGCAGCGAGGTGATCCCCGACACCGCCGCCAGCAGAATGAGGATGATGGAAAGGTGCGAGTCCAGAAACGCCCGGACGATCCGGTTGGTGAACTCGTGAGGTCGTGCCGTGCCCTCCGGGCTTTGCCCGGCGGACATGCGGGCCGAATCATCGCCGGGGCTGGGGGCCATGTTCAGATCCTCTCTGCGCTATCAAGTCAGACTCCGGCGGCGAGAGCCACGCGCTCCCCCTCGCGCAGACCGGAGAGTACCTCCACGTTCTCTCCGAAGATGCGGCCCAGTTGCACGGCCCGACGGCGCAACACATCACGATCAGCTACTTCCACGATGTCAAGTTGTCCCACGCGGCGCACCGCCAAGCGCGGGATCACCAGGACTTTTTCCTCCTCCAGCGGGATCATGAGTCGCCCGAACATGCCTCCATAGACGCCGGGCGGACAGGGCCCAGTCACCTTAACCGAGAAGGTCCGGCTGGCGGACTCCGCCTCCGGAACGATCTCGCTGATCTGCCCTTCGCAGGTCATCGCCAGAGCGTCCACGCGAACCGGAACTCCCTGGCCGACCCGCAGCCGATGCGCCAGGGACTCACGAACCCGGGCGATCAGTTGCATCCGCGTCGGGTCGTAAAGCGCCACCAGGACCTGGGCGGGTTTGACCGTGTCGCCCACTTCCACCTGCTTGTCGATCACGATGCCATCCATCGGGGAAGTAATGGTGGAGTAAGCGAGAATGGTTTCGGCCTCCTTGAGCATGTGATCGGCACGTTGCCACTCCGCCTCGGCGGACTTCAGGGACGTGGTGACGCGATCGAGTTCGATCCTGGCGGCGGAATCCTGCTGGAACAGCTTCTGAACACGGTCGTACTCAATCTTCGCCTGGTCGCGGGTAGCCTTGGCGGCCTCAAGGGCGGCGGCGGCCTGTTCCTTCCGTGCCTTGACGTCCGCATCATCCAGTTGAACGAGGACCTGACCCTTGCGGACCGGATCGCCTGCTTTGATCAGAACCGCGGCCACCTTGGCCAGGAGTTTGGACGCGACCGCCGCCTCGTGGACCGCACGAATGGTTCCGGCCGCGGTTTCCGTCCCGGGTACGCGGATTGTGCGGGCCTCGGCCAGGGGCAGGTCGCCCGCCGGGCGGCCGGCGGGTGCGGTGGTAGTCGGCGCGGGGGTGCCTACCTTCGGATGGAACACTCCCATGAGCCACATCATCATCACGACCACACCAGCGACCATGGCCACCGCCACAGCCACGCCTCGAATGACAAACCAGGAACGCGACGAAGCAATGGTTCGTTTCATGATGACGTCTCCCGTTTGTGCTCATACGTGGCCCGGCGCCTCGCCACCCCCGGCGGCGAGCTCCCGGACATCCCGCGAGTCCCCGGGCCGCCGATGCGGAGGGCGACGTATCAACGTTACTATGCCGTGCCAACTGTGGATACAGGCTCACGGGCCTCGCAAACCTCATGGGCATGTCGTCATTTGTCATAACACCTTGTGAGGCAAGTACTTGCGGACTTCCGGTCGGCTTGACCCCTGTGTACCCAGCGCCGATAATGACGGCTGTCCGGGCTGGCGCTGGTCGGCTCGCGATGTTGGCCGCCAGGACGTCCTTGGCAAGGAGGGTCTTCGGCATGCCACACTTCTGAGAGCTTGCGAATCCGGGTGCCGAATGCGAAAAACGCGCCGGGACGAAAGGAGACGGTGCTGATGATAGAGCGCGAGAACGCCGCGACATTCAAGGGAAGCCCGCTCACGCTCGTGGGGCCTGAGATCAAGGTGGGCGATCAGGCTCCCCACTTCAAACTGGTGGGTAGCAGCCTGGCCGACATCGACTGCGAGTCTTTCCATGGCAAGGTGCGGGTGCTGAGCGTCGCGCCGAGCATCGACACCCCGGTCTGCGCCACCCAGACACGCACGTTCAACCAGGAGGCGGCCAGCCTGTCGGAAGACGTGGTGATTCTGAGTGTGAGCCTCGACCTGCCCTTCGCCTTGGCGCGCTTCTGCGGCGCCGAAGGGATCGAGCACGTCATTACGGCCAGCGACTACAAGTACCGCACTTTTGGCGAGGCTTACGGCGTCTACATCCGCGAGTTGGGTCTGCTGACCCGCGCGGTGTTCGTCATTGACCGGGCGGACAAGATCGTGCACGCCGAGTACGTTCCCGAGATTACGAACGAGCCTGACTATGCGGCAGCGCTTGCGGCGGTGGAGGCGGCTCTGTAAGAAACCGGATTTGTCCATGGAACCCGTTGCGGAAAGGATCGAGAAATGCTGAAGCCGAAGATACAGGATGCTTTCAACAGGCAAATCAACGCGGAGCTTTACTCCTCTTACCTCTACCTCTCAATGTCGGCGTACTTCGAGTCGATCAACCTCAAGGGAATGGCGAACTGGATGCGGATCCAGGCTGGCGAGGAGATGCAGCACGCGATGAAGTTCTACGATTCTATCAACGAGCGCGGCGGCAGGGTGCTCCTGACGCAAGTAGAGGGGCCGAAGACGGAATGGGACTCCCCGTTGGCGGCTTTCGACGAGACTTGCCGGCACGAGGCTAAGGTCACTGGTCTGATCAATGACCTCGTGGACCTGGCCATCAAGGAGAAAGACCATGCGGCCAACGTCTTTCTGCAGTGGTTCGTCACGGAGCAGGTCGAGGAGGAGGCTACGGCCAAGGAGATTGCAGACAAGCTGAGGATTGCCGGCGACAACGCCGGCGTGCTGTTCATGATCGATCAGGAGCTGGGCCAGCGAACAACCGCCCCAGCGACGGCTACTGAGTCGGCATAGGCGGGCTTTCGGACTCGAACGGGTGGGCAAGGACGGCCCCCAGCTTCGAGACGATGAGGTTATCCAGGACCGAAATGTGCGCTCACATTGCCGAGGGCAAGCGGGGTCAGTTTCGCGGCATCAGTGCGGGATGGCGCATGGGATTGGCGGCGCTTGGTAAGGCAGAAAATGGAGGTGCTCATTGCTCAAAGACGGAACTCGGGAATCACAAGAAGAGAATGTGTCCATCCAAGAGAAGGAGATAGGGACCATGACACGCAGACGAACAGAAACCAGTCGCGCGTGGGCTGCGGTTACACTGTCGTTTCTCTTAATCGCAGCGGTCGGGCTTGCCTTCACCAGGGCGCTGGCGGAGAAGCCCTCCAGCTACTCCCCGGTCGTGATCAAGGAGGACTTCGAGGCGACGATGGCGCGGATGAAGGCGGCCAAGCCGGAGGTGATGAAACGACAGATGGATCTGCTGGCCGAGCGGTACGACCTGAGCGACCGGCCGGCAGAGGGGATTACGATGTCACGGGGCAAGGCGATCCAGCAAGGCGTGCGGGTTAAGCTTCCCCCCGGTGTGACCTGGCAGAAACTTGCGCAAATGGCGCCGGAGGAGATCCGCGAGAAAGGGCTCTTCCCCAAGGGTTTCCTTCCGCTGCCGCACCCGAACCACCCGGAGGGAGGCATGGTCTTCCCCCAACACCACATCGACGAAATCAAGCGGCAGGAGGGGCGCGATCTGACGCGTTTCGACCTCGACTACGACTTACCCGCACATTTCCTCCCGGAGTTTCCGCCGCCGATTTATCTGACCACGCGCCCGGATCTGGGAGATGTGTCGCAAGGCAAGGTCGTGACGATCGACAACTACTATGAGCTTTTCAACGGCATTCTGAACCCCAAGCAGATTGAAGGGCTTCGCCTGCTGGTGACGCCATTCCCGCAGCAGCAGTTCAACCAGACGGAGGACCGGCGCTCCGCCCGCCCCAGTCGGGGCGTAACCTGTTTTGATTGCCACGTTAACGGGCACACGAACGCCACGACGCATCTGGTTGGCGACATCCGGCCCCAGGAGTTTCGCCACGGTCTGGACACGCCTCCTCTGCGCGGGGTCAACATCCAGCGACTGTTCGGCTCGCAGCGAGCCTTAAAGAGCATTGAGGACTTCACGGAGTTCGAGCAGCGAGCCGCCTATTTCGACGGCGACCCGGTGATCGGGACCAAGAAGGGCCTCAACATTCTCGAGCGAGCCAGTCAGGTCCATTTCATGGCCGAGATGGAGGAGTTGTTCGACTTTCCGCCCGCGCCGAAGCTGGACGTGTTCGGGAAGCTCGACCCGAGCAAGGCCACCGAGTCCGAATTGCGTGGGCAAGAGGTCTTCTTCGGCAAGAGCCGTTGCGCCGAGTGCCACCCCGCCCCGTACTATACCGATAACCTGATGCACAACCTTCGGACGGAGCGGTTCTTCAGGCCGCAGATGATCAACGGCCGGATGGCCGCGTGCGATGGCCCGATCAAGACGTTCCCGCTTCGCGGTATCAAGGACTCCCCGCCTTACCTGCACGACAGGCGGCTGCTGACCCTGGAGGACACGGTAGAGTTCTTTAACCTGGTCACTGGAGTGAACCTGACCAACCAGGAAAAAAAGGATCTTGTGGCCTTTCTGCGCGGTCTGTAGGCCGTCGCCGCAGGGCGGCCGAAGGAATTGTGTGATTGTCCGACCGACGTGTAGAGAGGAGGAGTTGACATGCCTGAGTTCTGTTCTTCGTTTTCCGGTCTCGCGAATGACCGGAAGCTCACGAGTGAGGAGCTGATACGCGCGATCCGGTTCATGATCGCAGCCGAATACGAAGCGATTCAGCTTTATATGCAGCTTGCCGAATCCACCGACAACGCCTTGGCCATTGAGGTGCTCAAGGACATAGCGGACGAAGAACGCGTGCATGCGGGCGAGTTCCTGCGTCTTTTGAACGAACTGGCGCCCGACGAAGAGCGGTTCTATGCCGAAGGCGCGAAAGAGGTCCAAGAGGAAATCGAAGATATGAAGAAGAGTTGATCGGAGTTGCGGTGGGAAACACCGGATTTCGCGGCCCGGGCGGTCATGCCGGACCACCGTGTCGCGGAGTTGAAGCTTTCGCCGTACCGTGGCAAGTATGTGATCCTGTTCTTCTATCGCTTGGACTTCACGTTCGTGTGCCCATCGGAGATCATCGCCTTCGACGAGGGACTGAAGTAATGGCAGGAGGATAAATGGCTTTCTTCGAATGGGACCATCGTTTCAGCGTTCGCGTTGCGGAAATCGACCGCCAACACCAGCGGTTGATTGACCTTATTAACCAGTTGTATGAGGCCATGAACCAAGGCAACGACTCGAACACATTGACATCCGCAGTCAATGAGCTGGACACCATGACCTCCGTGCTGGATGAGCTGATCGACTACTCGAGGTACCACTTCTCGACGGAAGAAAAGTACATGCTCGAATACGCGTATCCCGAATATGACAAGCACAAGGGACAACACGATCACTTTGCCGACAAAGTCAGAACGCTCAGACAGGATTTCGACGAGGGTAAAGCGCTCTTGTCCATGGAGATCATGCAGTTTCTTCGCGACTGGTGGAAGGAACACATCCTGGGTACGGACAAGAGGTTTGGTCCCTTTTTCAACGAGAAGGGTCTTACTTGAGAAAACCGTTGGCGGTGATGCTATCCAGCAACGAAAGGAAGCAAAAGAAAGTAGAGGAACAAAAGATGGCGACCGAACGATTGCAGGTTTACAAGTGTCCGATTTGTGGGAACATGGTCGAGATGATCCGGGCGGGGGCGGGCGAACTCGTCTGCTGCGGTCAGCCGATGATGTTACTGACCGAGAATACGACCGACGCGGCGCGGGAGAAGCACGTCCCAGTCATCGAGAAGGTTGAAGGCGGCGTCAAGGTGAAAGTGGGTTCCGCCCCCCACCCGATGGAAAGTAAGCATTACATCGAGTGGATCGAGGCCATCGCCGACGGCAAGGCGTACCGCCAGTTTCTCAAACCGGGCGATGCGCCGGAAGCCGTTTTCCCGCTTCAGACTGCCCACGTCACCGCCCGCGAGTTCTGCAACATCCATGGGTTGTGGAAAGGTGAATGACGCGCGAGCAGCTCAGGTATGTTTGCCAGAGAAGCCAGCGCAAGTCAAAAGGAGATCCGGAATGGGTCGTTTGAAAGGCAGCGAGACGGAGAAGAACCTGCTGACCGGGTTTGCCGGTGAGTCGCAGGCCAGGAACCGGTACACGTACTTTGCCAGCCAGGCGAGAAAAGAGGGTTTCGTTCAGATTTCAGCCATTTTCGAAGAGACCGCCAATCAAGAGCGGGAGCACGCCAAGCGGCTGTTCAAGTTCCTCGAAGGCGGCGAGGTCGAGATCCAGGCTGCTTTCCCCGCGGGTGTGATTGGGAGCACGGCCGAGAATCTCAAGGCCGCTGCCGGCGGCGAGCACTACGAATGGGAAAGCATGTACCCCGGGTTCGCCAAGATCGCCCGTGATGAAGGCTTCAACGAGATCGCCAAGGTGTTCGAGGCCATTGCCGTCGCGGAAAAGCAGCATGAAAGGCGATACCTCGGCCTGCTGGAGAATGTAGAAGCCGGCACGGTATTCAAGAAGAGCAAGAAGGTGGTCTGGCGGTGTCGGAACTGCGGCTACCTGCATGAGGGCGATGAGGCGCCAGAGACCTGTCCGGCCTGTACGCACCCGCAGGCACATTTCGAGCTGCTGGCCGAGAACTGGTAATTGGCTCGTCGATGGCAAAGGGAGAACCGGATGTTCTGCTACCAGTGTGAACAAACGGCGAAGGGGGCCGGATGCACCGCGAAGGGCGTGTGCGGTAAGGACGCACCGACGGCGGATCTGCAAGACGTTCTTCTGTATCTGGCCAAGGGTATCTCCATGTATGCTCACCGGGCCCGGGAGCTGGGTGCGCGCGACCGGGACATCGACGTATTCGTGGTTGAGGCTTTGTTTACCACCGTGACGAACGTGAACTTCGACCCGGAGCGTCTCCAAAATCTCCTTGCCCGGGCCGTGGACGTGCGCGAGAAGGCCGAAAACCTGTACGCAACGGCGTGCCGGAAATCAGGGCACAAGGCCGAAACGGTGGGCGGCCCGGCGACGTTCAGACCGGCAGGCGATCTGGACGGGCTTCGCGAGCAGGCGGCGGAGATTTCCATCGCCAAACGTAAGGAGAGCCTGGGGGACGACATCACAGGGCTACAGGAACTGTTGACCTACGGGCTCAAGGGATTGGCCGCCTATGCCGACCACGCGCAGATCCTCGGGCATGAGGACGATGCGATCTACGCCTTCCTGCACAAGGCCCTCGATGCCCTCACCCGGGACAATCCCGGCGTGGACGCACTGCTCGGGCTCTGTCTCAAGGCGGGCGAGGTGAATCTCCGGACGATGGAGATCCTGGACGCGGCCAACACCGGGGCCTACGATCATCCCGTGCCGACGCCCGTGAGGATCACGCCTGTTGCGGGCAAGGCGATAGTCGTGTCCGGCCACGATCTCAAGGACCTCGAAGAACTGCTCAAGCAGACGGAAGGAAAAGGCATCAATGTTTATACGCACGGCGAGATGCTTCCGGCTCACGGCTATCCCGGTCTGAAGAAGTACAGGCACCTGGTGGGCAACTATGGCGGCGCCTGGCAAGACCAGCAAAAGGAGTTCGACGCGCTGCCCGGTGCGATCCTGATGACCACCAACTGCATTCAGAATCCACGGGACAGTTACAAGAATCGCATCTTCACCTCGGGACTGGTGGCCTGGCCGGGGGTGAAACACATCGGGCGGCAGCGCGACTTCTCGCCGGTGATCGAGGCGGCCCTGGGCGCGCCGGGATTCGACCAGGACCAACCGGAGAAGACCATCCTGGTCGGGTTCGGGCACGAAGCGGTCATGCAGGTGGCTGACGAAGTGGTCCAGGCGGTGAAAAGTGGCAAGATTCGACATTTCTTCCTGATCGGCGGATGTGACGGCGCCAGGCCCGGGCGCAACTACTACACGCGGTTTGCCGAGTCGGTTCCTGACGATTGCGTGATTCTCACCCTCGCTTGCGGCAAGTACCGGTTCAACAAGCTCGATTTTGGAGAGATCGACGGCATCCCCCGCCTGCTGGATGTTGGACAGTGCAATGACGCCTACTCCGCCATCCAGATCGCCGTGGCCCTGGCCAAGGCGTTTGACTGTGGCGTGAACGACCTGCCGCTATCCCTGATCATATCCTGGTACGAGCAGAAGGCCGTTTGCATCCTGCTGACGTTGCTGCATCTGGGCATCAGGAACATCCGACTGGGACCGACACTCCCGGCGTTTGTCACACCCAACGTCTTGAAGGTGCTGGTTGAGAAGTTCAACATCAGTCCGATCGGCACGCCGGAAGAGGACCTGGCCGCGATTCTGGGGTGAGTTTGCGGCCACGCCTGCCCGGCTTCGGCGCCACGTGCCTGGCAGTAAGGCGATCGAATAGCCTCCGGCAGAAAAGGTGAACCATGGAGGCGATTGCACTGCGTCAGGGTCCAGCCGAAGTCGAGCGAGTGGACCTGGCCAAGCGGAACCCGAGGACGGGTGAGGTTCTGGACAAGACGATCCGTTGCGGTGTGTGCCGCACCGATCAGGAGATCCTTCGCCATGGCCAAGCATGAGCACACCATGGGCAAGGAACTCGACCTTAAGGCCGAGCAGGAGAAGACGCTGCAAACACCAGTGATGAAAGCGAACGTCATCTTGCGAGCCATGTATCTCGCGATGGACTTGATTCACGGCGCCAAGCGGACCTTGCCCAAATTCAAGATGATCGAGATCCTGGCTCGCTATCCCTATTGGGCATGGGAGAACGGTTCGTACCACCGGCTGACCCGCAACTACTCCAAAGTGGAGTACGCCAGGAAGGAGGATTCAGAACCTGCTCTCCGGCACATTGAGCTTGGGCGGCATTCCCAGGATAACGAGCAGTGGCACTTGATGCTGATCGAAGACATCATGCGGCGAAAGGGAATGAGGCAACGCTGGCTCGTGTCGTCGTTTGTGGCGCGGTTTCTGGCTTTCGGCTATCTCATTCTCACCCGGCTTCTCTACCGCTTGAAGCCGGAGTGGTCGTTTGCCATGAACGCCAGGTTCGAATCCCATGCGGAACACGAGTACATGCGCCTTGTTCAAGAGCATCCGGAATGGGAAGGCGAACCGGTGGAGTCCGAGTACTTCGAACACTACCCCCGACAGAAGACGATGGCCGATCTGTTCAGGCGGATCGGTCTCGACGAACGAGACCACATGACCGAATCGATCGAGGAATACGAGCGCCTGACCGGCCGAACGCTTTCAGAATAGCCCTCCCGACGGCACAGGCGCGGCTTACGGGGTTGCGAGGAAGAGAGCAGGCGTAACAAACGGATTCAACGCGAACCCGAGCAAGATGCCGGATGGGTACCGACGAGAACTGTGAAGCCATGAAAGCGATAGCGTTACGCGCGGGTTCAACCTCCGTCGAGTTGACGGACCTGGCCAAGCCGGCGCCCAGAACCGGCGAGGTTCTGGTCAAGACCGTTAGTTGCGGCCTGTGCGGCACCGACCGGGAGATCATTCGCCGCGGCATCCCCGACGTCCCGCCGGGCGAGGACTTCCTAGTCTTGGGCCATGAGGCCCTGGGCCGGGTCGAAGCGTTGGGCCCCGGAACGGAAACCGACCTGAAACCGGGTGACCTGGTGACGGTGATGGTTCGCCGCGGCTGCGGTAAGTGCAATGCCTGCCTCACGGGACACGTGGACTACTGCTACACCGGCCAGTACACCGAGCGCGGCATCCACAAGGTTCACGGCTTCTTCACGGAGTACTTCGTTGACCAGCCGCAGTACGTCGTGCCCGTGCCGGCTGACCTGGAGGATCTCGGCGTCCTGGCGGAACCCATGAGCGTGTCCGCCAAGGCGTACGAAGTGGCGGCTGGGCTCATGGGGCGGGTATGTTTCGACGGTGCCTGCTCGTTCCGTGCAAGGCAGGAGAAGGCACTTGTCGCCGGCCATGGTCCGATCGGGATGCTTGCGGCACTGCTGCTGATGACGGAAGGGTACGACGTCAGCGTCCTGGGCCGCCGCAAGCCGGGCGACTTCCAGCGAGCGTTCGTCGAGTCGTTCGGGGCGCGGTATCTGGATATCACCAAGGACGAGGACCGGGTATTTGCGGAGCAGGAAGGCGGCTTTCTGCTCATTATCGAGGCGGCGGGCATAGCGGAGTTGACGTTCCGGCTGCCGGGGCTGCTGAGTCGCAACGGCATTCTCGTGCTGACGGGTGTGCCGCGTGGGCCGCAGGAGATCTGCCTCGACGGGAACACGCTCATGGCGAGCCTGGTGCGGTTCAACCAGACGATCACCGGCACGGTCAATGCTTCACGCGAGAACTTCAAAATGGGTCTTCGGTACCTGGAGGCGTTCAAGGAGAAGTCCCCCGAAACGGTCAGGGGCATCATTACCAGCCGCTACACACTCGACAACTGGCAAGACGCCTTTGGCGCAAAGAACCAGGATGAGATCAAAGCGGTCATCGAGTTCGAATGAAGACGTATGACATCGTTGCAGGGATCATCACGGCAAGCTGGCAGGTTCTTGGCCAGATGTCGCCGTATCTGCTGTTCGGCTTTCTCGTGGCCGGGGCGCTTGCGGTATGGGTTTCGCCCGAGTGGGTGGAACGCCACCTGGGCCGGCGCGGGCTTGGTCCTGTGTTCAAGGCGTCACTGTTCGGAGTGCCGCTTCCGTTGTGTTCGTGCGGGGTGATACCGGTGTCGGCCTCGCTTCGCCGGCACGGCGCGAGCCGGGCAGCCACGACCGCGTTTCTGCTCTCCACGCCCCAGACGGGTGTGGACAGCATTGCCGTCACGTACGCGCTGCTCGGGCCGGTCTTCGCAGTCTTCCGTCCGATCGCGGCTTTGCTCACCGGCTTTGTCGGCGGCGGGCTGGTGCAGGTTCTCGGCGAGGCGGGCGGGACGGGCAGTACGAAGGACTCTGGCCCTGCCGCCTGCACCGAAGCCTGCTGTGCGGAGAGGCACGAGGGCGGCGTTCTGTTTCGTGCTCTGCGGTACGGGTTTTTGACCTTGCCGCGGGACATCGGGCCGGCGCTGCTGGTGGGAATCATTATCGCCGGGGCGATGGCGGCACTCGTGCCACAGGGTCTTTTGAACGCGTATGTCGGTAGGGGTGTGTTGTCGATTCTGTTGTTGATGGCGGCGGGCGTGCCGGTCTACGTCTGTGCGACCGCATCGGTTCCGATCGCGGCCGGCTTCATGCATATAGGCGCCTCGCCCGGGGCGGCCCTGGCATTCCTGATTGCCGGACCCGCCACCAATGCCGCCACGTTCACCACGGTCTGGAAGGTGCTGGGACGGCAGACGGCGATCCTGTATCTTGCCACCGTTGCCGCCAGCGCGATCACCTGCGGATTGGCGCTGGACCGGCTGGTCCCGGCGGTGGCGGCTGCCCTGCCGCAGCTTGACAGCCATGCTCACGCTGCTGAAGCGGGCGGTCTGTTCTACCACGCGGCGGCAGTCGTGCTCCTTGTCGTACTGGCGTTTTCCTATCGGGCAACGCCGCGCCACCGGGCCGGCAAAGAAACTGTGGAAAAGGAGCCGAGCAAAGTCGCCAACGCCGCTGACGAACGCCGCCTGGAACTCGCGGTGACGGGCATGACCTGCAGCCACTGCGCCGAGAGCGTCTCGCGTGCGCTTGCTGAGTGTGCCGGCGTCCACTCCGTAGAGGTGGATTTGAGCGGCGGACGGGCTGTCGTGAAGGGCGGCGGTATCGATCCCGACCGGCTTCTGGCCGCAGTTGCCGGACTGGGATACACGGCTAAGGTGGCGGGCGAAACGGCGTGATGCGTGAGCGACTTATCGAGGAAATGAGGAACAGGCAGGTTACGGATAGAACATGATGAACACGACATTGCGGGACAACATCGACTGGGTCGGGTACGTGGATTGGACGGTCCGGGACTTTCACAGCTACGAGACCGACCGCGGCGCTACTTATAACGCCTATCTCGTCCGTGACGAGAAGACGGCGCTGATCGACACGGTCAAGGCGCCGTTTGTGGGCGACCTCCTCACGAAAGTGTCGGGGATGGTCCGTCCTGCGAAGGTGGACTACGTGGTCTGCAACCATGCCGAGGCCGATCATGCCAGCGCTTTGCCGCAGGTTATGGCGGCTCTGCCCAATGCAACGCTGATATGCGACGAGAAGTGCAATGCGGCGCTTGCCAGACACTACGACACGTCGAGCTGGAAGGTACGGATAGTGTCCACCGGCGACACCGTCCCGCTCGGCAAGCGGACGCTCCAGTTCATAGAGACCCCCATGGTGCACTGGCCCGAGTCCATGTTCACCTACGTTCCCGAGGAGAAACTGCTCTTTTCGATGGACGCCTTCGGCCAGCACTACGCCAGTTCACAGCGATTCGACGACGAGGTGTGCCTGTCTGCCGTGATGGCCGAGGCTAAAACCTACTACGCCAACATCGTCATGCCCTACGGCAAGCGCGTGGCCTCAGTGTTGGAACAAGCGGCCGGACTCGACATCGAGATGATCGCACCCGCGCATGGCGTGATCTGGCGCAGTCATATCGCAAAGATCCTGGAAGCGTATGAAGACTGGGCGGTCTGCCGGCCCAGCCCCAAGGTGCTGGTTGTCTACGATACCATGTGGGACAGTACCGGCGAGATGGCCCGGGCGATCCACGAAGGCGCGTCCTTGCCCGGCGTGGCTGCTGAACTCATTCACATCCGGCGTTCCAGCCTGACCCGGATCGCAACGGAGGTTCTCGACGCGGCCACTGTTGCCTTCGGCTCGTCCACGCTCAACCAGGGCATGATGCCGATGGCGGGGGCGGTGCTGACGTACCTGAAGGGGTTGAGACCGGCGGGCAAAGCCGGTTTCGCGTTCGGCTCCTACGGATGGGGCAAGGGCGGACCGGAAGCGGTGGATGAATGCCTGAAAGCCATGACGTGGGAGATTCTGCACGACCCGATCAAGTCTCAATACCGCCCCACACGGGACATACTGGATGAATGCCGGTCGGCAGGGAAAGTGCTCGCCGAAAAGGCAAGAGCGATGGGCGCTCGTCGCGAAACGGTCTAGAATGGCAACGCTCCGTGTTCGATAAGTGTGCAGTTCCAGATTGTGGGTGGCACTCCCCTACGGGAGCGAGTGGGAGATCTCGGCTTGGACTTGCCCAGTCTTCTGGGAATTGCGGTTGGATTGGCGATGGACGCGTTTGCGGTCTCAATTGCGGCCGGGCTGTCTATACGTCGCGTAACGTCCCGGCACGTGTTCCGCCTTGCCTTTCATTTCGGCCTTTTCCAGTTCATGATGCCGATTCTCGGCTGGTGGGCGGGCTCCACGGTCTCTTCACACATTGCCGATTACGACCATTGGCTGGCATGCGGGCTGCTCAGCGTCATAGGCGGCAAGATGCTGTTCGATGCCTGGTCGGGGAAAGCAAAGGGAACGAAGTCCGATCCGACCAGAGGTTGGCTTCTGGTGGGGCTCTCGATTGCGACAAGCGTTGACGCATTTGCGGTGGGCCTCAGCATGGCGTTTCTTCGAGTCTCCATTTTGCTACCATGTATTCTCATTGGCCTTGTCGCGGCGGCCTTCAGCGCTGCAGGCGTCATCTTTGGCAGGCGGCTGCTTCGCGACTGGGGGCGCGCTGCCGATGTGGTTGGGGGCTGCGTTCTGGCACTCATTGGCGTCAGGATTCTCGTGTCACATTTGGCATGAAGCTGTGATGTACGGATCGGCGACCTAACGGGAATTCGCGGGGCTGGAACGGGTGAGGCACTTACCGTTGATCCGCCCCGCCGCCATCGAACTGGAGAAGCATACGTGAATCTCGAAGGGCTTCTCGCACGTGGCTATGCTTACTACACAGAAGTGTTCAGCGATAAGCGCCTGCCAACGGCACCCACCCACAGAGCGGAGCCGAGGCGGTGTTTCGACCGAATACTCCCCCGACGGCGCCCGCATACGGAGCGGCGCCGACGGGGCTTCTGGGGAAGACAGGTCCCCGACCGTCGGGGAACATTCGAGATAGCGAGTTGACACTGACGACCCAGGAAAGGAAGAACACGATGAAGAAGTACGTTTGTGACGTATGTGGCTACGTCTACGATCCCGAGAAAGGCGACCCCGATAATGGCGTCGAGCCCGGCACCTCCTTCGAGGATCTGCCCGAGGACTGGGTTTGCCCTGAATGCGGCGCGGGCAAGGACGAGTTCTCACCAGAGGAGTAGGCCCTGGCGCCGGGGTGGCTCCTCATTCGAGCCAAGTACCAAGAGCATGGGGGGAGAGAGTGGCAGCGCTCCCGAGGTTGAGAAGGACCAATGATGGACGTGAACATCAGAATCGCCGGTGAGGCCGGCCAGGGTGTCCAAACGACCGGCAATCTGCTGGTCAGCGCTCTGGCCAGTATGCGGATTCACGTGTTTGGCGGACAGAGCTACATGTCACGCATCCGTGGCGGGCTGAACTGGTTTGACATTCGGCTCGGCGATCAGGAGATGTTCTCCGGCAAGGGCACAGTTGACCTGCTGGTGGCCTTCACTCGCGAAGCCCTTGAGGTACTCCGCCCGAAAGTCGCAGGTCATGGCCTGATTCTTTACGACGGGCCGGCTGAGGACGGGGTGATCTCTCTGGAGTTCGCCAAGATCGCCGGGGAAGTTGCCGGCACCGCCGTGGCGGCCAATAGTGTGGCGGCCGGGGCAGTCTTCGCACTGCTGGGCTACGATGTCCAGAAGCTTTGCGAGTACCTCGAGGTCATGCTCAAGAAGAAGGGCGACGAGGTTGTTCACAAGAACATCGCCTGCGCCCAACAGGGGGCGGCATTGATGGCCGCCCAAGCGCATTCGATCAGTCCCCCGAAGGGCGACCAGGCGCCGCAGTACGTTTGCAGCGGGAGTGAGGCCGTCGGTCTAGCGGCCGCGACGGCCGGCGTGAAGGTGGTCTGCTCCTACCCGATGACGCCCTCTACGGCCGTATTCCAGTATCTGGCATCGGTCGCCGACCGCTACGGCATTGTGGTCGAGCAGGCCGAAGACGAGATTGCCGCGATCAACCTGGTGTGCGGTGCCAGCTACGCGGGCGTTCCGGCAATGACAACCACCAGTGGCGGCGGTTTTGCGCTCATGGTCGAAGGGTTATCGCTGGCGGGGATGGTGGAAGTGCCGGTCCTGGTGCTGCTTTCCCAGCGGCCCGGCCCGGCCACCGGACTGCCGACCCGCACAGCCCAGGAGGACCTCGCCTTCGCCATCCACGCCGGTCACGGAGAATTCCCCCGCGCCATCTTTGCGCCGGGGACGGTTGAACAGGCGTACCAGCTCACAAGACATGCGGTGCAGACTGCTCACAGACACCAGATACCTGTCATCCTGATGACCGACCAGTTCCTGATCGACACCCAGAAGAACATCTCGCCGTTGAATGCCACGCTGTCCCCGATCGATCGATGCTTATTGAAAGACCCGCCCGCAGACTACGTGCGATACGCGGTGACGGCCGACGGCGTCTCGCCCAGGGCTCTGCCGGGCTCGTCGGCGTTCGTGGTCTGTGATTCGGATGAGCACACCGAGGCGGGTCACATCACCGAGGACCTCGAGGCCCGGGTCCGGCTCCAGGACAAGCGCATCCGTAAGGGAAAGGGGCTCATCGCGGACTTCATCGAGCCCGAGTTCTACGGCCCTAAGGACGCTGAGCGCCTCCTGATCACCTGGGGATCAACCTACGGGCCGGTCCGCGAGGCGGTGGACGTCCTGCAGGACGGGGGCATCTCGGTCGCGATGCTGCACTTTGCCCAGGTCTGGCCGATCGACGTGGCCCGGGTGAAGTCCATCTTGCCCCGCTCGGCGAGAAAGCGAAAGATCATATCCGTTGAGGGAAACAGCACCGGACAGTTCGCCACTGTCTTGCGCGAGGTGGGCGTGCTGTCGAAGTGCGAGTCGCTGCTCAGATACGATGGCCTGCCCTTCACCGGCGGCGAGCTCGCCGAGAGGATTCCGACATGACTGATACCCAAACCGCATGGTGCCCCGGATGTGGCAACTTCCCGATCCTGAAGACCCTGGACCAGGCCATTGAAGCCGCCGAAATCGACCGGCAGAACCTCGTGCTGGTTTCCGGCATCGGTCAAGCCGCCAAGCTCCCCCATTACACCCGGGCCAACGTGTTCAACGGCCTGCACGGCAGAGCCCTGCCCGTCGCGACCGGCATCAAATTGGCCAACCACAAGCTGAACGTCGTCATCACCAGCGGCGACGGTGACATGTACGGCGAAGGCGGAAACCACCTGCTCCATGCCATCCGCCGAAACATCGGCGTCAAGGTTTTCGTTCACAATAACCAGGTCTACGGTCTGACAAAGGGCCAGGCTTCGCCGACCTCGGACCCGGGGTTCGTCACCAAGGTCCAAACCCACGGCGTCATCAGTCAGCCGATGAATCCGTTGGCCCTGGCCATTGTCGGGGATGCCTCGTTTGTCGCAAGGACGTTTTCGGGCAATCCTGAACACATGTTGGGAATGATGGTCGAGGCATTACGTCATCAGGGCGGCTTTACCCTGCTGGATATCCTGCAGCCATGCGTGTCGTTCAACAAGACCAACACCTTCAAGTGGTATCGCGACCGGGTTCGGCCGGTGGCAGACTCGCACGATCCGTGGGACCGCGACAAGGCCTTGTCGCTGGCTCTGAAGTGGGGTGATGAGATCCCTACCGGCATCATCTACCGGAGCCAGAGAGCCAGTTTCGAGTCCAAACATCCGGTCCTGTCGAAAGGCACCCTGTGCGAGCAGTTCGAAGCGGCCACGGGAGATGTATAGAATCTCCCACGAGTGATTCAAGCCTGTTCCGGACGGGGGCGAG
>CAZOIA010000003.1:0-69651 GCA_964579675.1 uncultured Planctomycetales bacterium
GCCCCGTTGGCCCGGCTTAATGCCGCCGACGGGATGGCCACCCCCCTCGCCCAGGAGGCGTACGAAAGAATGTACAGCACGCTCGGCGGCAAGCCCGCCCATGCAACCCTCGCCTTCAACTGGGCCCGACTCATCGAAGCCCTCTACGCAGCCGAACGGATGAAGGAACTTCTCGAAGACCCGGACATCACCAGCGATGATATCCGCATCGCCCCCACTGAGACCCCTGAAGAGGGCGTAGGCATCGTCGAGGCCCCGCGGGGAACGCTGATCCACAATTACTGGACGGACAGCAACGGGATCCTCACCAGGGTGAACCTTATCGTGGCCACCAACCACAACGCCGCTCCCATCGCCATGTCGGTCGAAAAGGCGGCTCAAGGTATGATCAAAGGCGGTGAGGTCTCTGAAGGGCTGTTGAATACCGTGGAGATGGCCTTTCGAGCCTACGATCCGTGCCACGCCTGTGCCACGCACACGCTGCCGGGACACATGCCCCTGGAGGCCAGAATTTACGACCACCAGCATCAGCTTCTAAGGGTCGTGCGCCAGTGATGATCTCGGGGAGGGCGATTCGTGAAAACGCCAACAGTGGTCATCGTCGGCCTCGGTAATTCAATACTCACTGACGACGCGGTGGGCCCGGCCGTCGCCCGACTCGTGCACCAGCGGCTGGGTGATCCGACCGTGGACGTTCGCGAAGCGGCGGTGGGCGGGATCGGACTCGTCGAGCTGCTCGCGGGATACGACAGGGCCATCATCATCGATGCGATCAAGACCGAAGGGGGCCGGGTTGGAGATTGCTACCTGCTGGATCTCGATGGATCGAGGCCTTCACGGCGCACCGGGATGACCCACGAACTGGGGCTCCTCGAGGGGCTGGAGTTCGGCCGCCGGATCGGGCTCAAGATGCCGGGCCACCTGCGCGTCTACGCGGTCGAGGTGGCGGACCCCTTCACTTTTTCCACGCAGATGACTCCCCACGTGCAAGCCGCCGTCCCTTCCGTGGCCGAACACATCCTTGCCGAGGAGTTCGGCGTCCCGGCCCGCTGACCTGTGTGCTCCAGGCCCACCGAACATCACCCGACCTGGCATGATCGGACGCTTGTCAACGCAACCGGTCAAAACGTGGACACTGTACTTGCTTTCCATTAGTATCCCCGCAACGCTGCGCCGGCGAAACCGTATCGTCGGACACAACTCCCAGAATGATCCGCAGGAAAGAGGGCACGACGAATGGCCGACGACAGACCCGAACTCATCGACAAACAGCTTCCGTGGTACCGCGGCCTGACGCGATACCAGTGGTGGATCCTCGCTGTCGCAACCATGGGCTGGATGTTCGACACGATGGACCAGCAGTTCTTCAACCTGGGTCGCGGCCCGGCGATGCAGGAGGTGCTGGATTACGACGCGATCGGCAAGGGGCTGGATGAGCTCGGGGAGCAGGCCGGAAAACGCGAGTATACCGCCGCGGACCTGGATGGGCTGGTCGCCGCCGGGCTCCTCACCGCCGAGCAAAAAGAGCAGGGGCTCAGAGACAGCACAGGTCAAACGCGGGCAAGCCTGACTCGCAAACAGGTCGCCCAGTTGATCGGCGACACGATCCTCCAGCCAAAGTACATTGAGATCGGTGAGGAAAAGCTGGCCGAGTCCCCCGGAGAGTCGTTTGACAAGGCCGGCCTCGACAAGCTTATCGCAGACGAGGTTCTTTCCACCGAGTGGGTCGAGAAAGAGGTCCCATCCGGCCAGATCTCCCGCGACGAACTGGCCCGGTCGCTCGGGAAGAATCAGGCCGACGTAAACGCGTCAGAGGCCGGCGCTCACGCGACCATGATCTTCGTAATGGGCTGGGCGGTTGGAGGCTTGTTCTTCGGATGGATCGGTGACCGGCTGGGCCGGGCCAAGACGATGGCCCTGACGATTCTGGTCTACGCTTGCTTCACCGGCTTGAACGGGCTCGCCCAGACCCAGATGCAGTTCGTCATCTTTCGATTCCTCACCGCCCTTGGGGTCGGAGGCGAGTTCGCCGCGGGTGCGGCGTTGGTGGCGGAAACCATGCCGGATCGATCCCGGCCCGCGGCCCTGGGTACGCTTCAGGCGCTCTCGGCCGTCGGAAACATGACGGGAGCCGGCCTGGCGTTCTTTGTCATGCCGGTGCTGGGCTGGCGGTGGCTGTTCGCGTTCGGGGCTATCCCCGGGCTCGTCGCCGTCATCGTCTTCCTGGGCGTGCGGGAGCCCGAGAAGTGGCGACAGGCCCGTGCCCGGGCAAAAGAGGCCAAGGACAGAGGCGTCCGGATCCTCGAGTCCTATGCCGGCCTGTTCGCCCACCCGCGCTGGCGGAAGAACGCGATCGTCGGCATGCTGCTCGGCGTGGTGGGCGTCGGTGGTCTTTGGGGGGTCGGGTTCTTCACCCCCGAACTGATGCGGATTGTCGTCGGGCAGGACGCCTCGCCTGAGTACAAGGAGAAAGTGGTCGCGATCACCTTCATGCTCCAGCAGTTGGGGGCTTTCTTCGGCATGGTGGCCTATACGGTCATCTCGCTCAAGTTGGGTCGCAGAGCCGCGTTCGCGGTCTTCTTTGTCATTGCCTTTGCGGCGATGTCATACACCTTCTTGTTCCTGGATACGGAGCTCGAGGCCTATTACCTGTTACCGCTTGTCGGCTTCGTCACCTTGGGGCCCTTCGGTGGATACGCGATCTACTTCCCCGAGCTGTTCCCGACCCGTCTCCGGGCCACCGGCACCGGGTTCTGTTACAACGTTGGGCGATTCCTGGCCGCCCTGGTCCCGTCGGTCAAGGGGTGGCTGACCGGGCTCTTCAACAACGGGACACTGATGGCAATGATTCCCCTGCTGTCCTTCCTGTCTGCCTCGGTCAACAACGCCGAGAAGTCGGCACGGTATGCTTCGGTCGTGATGATCTTCATTTACATCGTTGGCTTGTTCGTGCTGCTGTTTGCCCCCGAGACGAAAGGCAAGCCGCTGCCGGAGGAGTGATTCGGTTTGACAAGGAGTTCAAGCCATGTTTAGCCGCGACCCGAAGGGGGATCAAGCCACGTTTAGCCGCGACCCGAAGGGGAGCGCGATCGGGACAGAACGTTTAGCCGCGACCCGAAGGGGAGCGCGGGAATCAAAACCGTTTAGCCGCGACCCGAAGGGGGATCAAGCCACGTTTAGCCGCGACCCGAAGGGGAGCGCGCACCTAGCCCCGAAACCTTCACGACGGGAATTGCTGGCCGGTGCTGCATCAACCGCTGCGGGACTGGCGATCAGCCCGGAACTCCGCGCCGCACTCGCCGACGCCCGCAAGGACCGCCTGAAAGTCGGCATGTGCGACTGGTCCATGGGACGCAGGGACGTTACCGCCTTCGAGCTCGGCAAGCAGATCGGCCTCGACGGCGTCGAGGTCAGCATCGGCTCGGCGGAGGACAACCTCAAGCTCCGCCGACCAGAGGTGCAGAAGCAATACCTTGCCGCGGCCCGCAAGCACGGGCTGACTATCCCCTCAGTGGCGATGGGCCTGCTCAACCGGGTGCCGCTCATGTCCGAGCCCCGAGCCGCCCTGTGGGTGGCCGACACCATCCAGGTCGCCAAGAACCTCGGGGCCCGGTCCGTCTTGCTCGCGTTCTTCGGCAAGGGCGAGCTGCGCGAAGAGAACAAAGACGACATGCGCCGCGTCACCGAAGCCCTGGTGGAATTGGCTCCACGAGCGGAAAAGGCCGGCGTGATCCTCGGCCTGGAAACCTACCTCACCGCCGAGGCGCATCTGAAAATCATCGAGCAGGTCAAGTCCAACGCCCTGCAGGTCTACTATGATGTCTACAATGCCGCGCACAAGAAACACGACGTGCTCAAGGAGATCAAGCTCATCGGCGCCAAACGGATCTGCCAGATCCATTTCAAGGAAGGTCCCAATCTCCTCGGCAGCGGCAAGATCGACTGGCCGGCGGTCGTCGCGACCCTCAAGCAGATCAACTACCCCGGCTGGATCGTGCTCGAAACCAGCAGTCCGACCAAGAACGTCCTTGTCGACACGCAGGCGAATCTCCGGTACGTGCGGCGATTGTTCGAAGAACGATTGTGATTTTCTCAATGTGAAACCGATTGCCCCACCTGTTTCTCTGAAAGGGTGCGTATTCAGCGAGTACTGACCTCTTAACGAGCCGCGACCGTCGGGGAGCGGTCATAAGCGCGACCGCTTGCTTACGCTCGCGGCTCCCCATAGCGTGGAACTGGACTGTCCTCGATGAACTTGGAAGAAGCACTCCCACCAGATGACCGTTTCACCATCGTCCAAAACGAGATGGACTGGCTGCGCCTGCCCTTCTGGGAATCGATCTTCAGCTTGAGCAACGGGTTGATCGGTATGCGAGGCAGTTTCGAGGAGCCGATGCCCGGCACGCGGTCTCGACCCATGACGTTCATGGCTGGTTTGTACGACACGCTCCCGGCAGCGTTGCCCGAGTTACCCGCGCTGCCCGATTGGCTAACCACGCGAATCGTACTGGGCGGATCGGCCTTCGACCTGCGGCTCGGTCAAGTCAAGCAGTTCACCCGCTGGCTCGACATGAAATGCGGGTTGCTCCGCCGTGAGGTGATCTGGCAGGACCCCCGCGGCCGGACGACGCGGCTGAGCTTCCTGCGCTTCGCCAGCCTGGCCGACTGCAGCCTGAGCGTGCTGAGCGTCCGGGTCGCCCCCCTGGACTGGTCCGGCCAGCTCGAATTGGAAGCCGACCTCACCATGCCGCCCGTACCCGCGGGCCGCGGTCGCGAGTCATCCCGCTCCCATTTCGAACTCGCGAAGTCGCAGTCGCGGGCCGACGGCACCTGCTGGCTCGCAACACGAACCCGGCAAACACGTCGGCCGCTCGTCGTCGCCGGCGCGTACGAGGCGCGAACCGCTGGAGAATCAATTCCCGGACGGGCCTTCATCCTCGACGTCGAGCCCGGCCAGTCATGCCGGCTCGATCGGTACATGACTTTCCTGGCCGACGCACCGGACGCCGAACCGCCCACCAAAAAGGCGCGTCACGTTGCCGCCGCCGCCCGGCGAGAAGGGTTCGATGCCCAACTCGACCGGCACGTCGCCGCCTGCCAGGAGATGTGGAACCGCATCGACGTCGAGATCGACGGGCCCGCCGAGGACCAGCGGGCGATCCGATTCAACCTCTTCCAACTCGCGACGTTATGCCCGCGCCCGGGCGATTTCGCCAGCATCGGCCCCCGGGGCCTGACCGGCACGCGTTACCTCGGGCACATCTTCTGGGACGCCGAGATCTACATGCTCCCCTTCTTCTCGCTGACGAATCCCCAAGGGGCCCGCACGTTGCTCACGTACCGGTACCGGACGCTCGAAGGCGCCCGACGAAAAGCGAAAGCCAACGGCTATCGCGGCGCCCAATATGCGTGGGAGAGTGCCGACACCGGCGACGAGACCTGTCCCCGCTGGCTGCCCGATCCCCAGACCGGCAACCCAATCCGCATCTGGTGCGGCGATCTCCAGGACCACATCACCGCCGATGTCCCCTACGCGATCGATCAGTACCTGAAGGCCACCGGCGACGAGGCTTTCCTCTGGGACTATGCGGCCGAGATCTTTTTCGAGACCGCCCGCTTCTGGGCGAGCCGAGTCTCACGCAACGACGCCGGCCGGGCAGACATCCTCGATACGATGGGCCCCGACGAGTTCCACATCCACGTCCATAACGACGCCTACACGAACTACCTTGCCCGCTGGAACCTGCTCGCTGCCGCCGACCTGTATGACAACTCCGCGTTCCCGAAAGCCGCACGCCAGGCCCTCATCGCCAGGCTTGCCCTGACCCCCGACGAGCCCGGGACGTGGCGGGAAGTGGCCGCGAACCTCACCCTGCCCCATGACGAGAAGACCGGGCTGGTGAACCAGTCAGCCGGCTTCACCGACCGGGCCGACGTCTCGCCTGACATTCTGCGCATGCCGCGTCGCGTGCCCATCATTGACGTGATCGGCCCCGAACTCACTGTCGAGGCCCAGGTCCTGAAACAGGCTGAGGTCGTGATCCTGCAATACCTGCTGGAAAACTATTTCGATAAGAGGTCGCGAGAGGTGAACTTCGACTACTACGAGCCGCGCACCAGCCATGACTCCTCGTTAAGCGTCAGCGCCCATGCCCTCGCTGCCGCCCGCCTTGGGCGCATCGAGCAGGCCTGCGATTACCTCCACCGGGCCCTCTATCTCGATCTCGACGATCTGGTCGGCACCACCGCGGACGGCTTGCACACTGCCAACACGGGCGGCGTCTGGCTGTCGCTGGTCTTCGGCTTCGCAGGACTGTCCATCGAAGGCGACCGGCCCACCGCTACCCCACGGCTGCCCGCCGCATGGCGCCGCCTCCGCTTCACACTGACGCATCACGGCCAGCGCTACACCATCGACTGCACCTGCGACGGCGCGCGGATCGAACGCGCTCCATAGCTTGGGCTGAAAGGATTTGAAACCGCCGATGAACACAGATGAACGCGGATAGAAAGAACCGAGACAAAGCGTTTGACCGCGACCCGCAGGGGAGCGCGATTGGGACGGAACGTTTAGATTGGGACAAAGCATTTAGCCGCGACCCGCAGGGGAGCGCGATTGGGACGGAACGTTTAGATTGGGACAAAGCGTTTAGCCGCGACCCGTAGGGGAGCGCGTTCAGCCATCTGTTCCTTCCCTTGTACTCACGCTTGCCGTCCCGGGTGACGGACGGCAGGAAGGAGGTTTGGCCACGAAAGCAACAGCGGTAGCCATGATGGTCCTCTTCTCAGGCCAGGACCTGGACGGATGGATCACGATCGCCGGCAAGTGGGCCTTGCACGACGAGGCGATGGTCTGCAAGGCGGCCCCCGCATCAATCCGCTCGTCGTTCGAGTCCGACCGGTTTACCCTTTCATTCAAGTATCGTAGTGCCGGCGGCGGCAGCAACCGGGTCTTCGTCCACTCCAAGATGACCACCGGCGGGGTCGGCCTGGCCCTGACGCCGATAGGCGCCGTCAGCTCGGCTTCTTCGCAGGCAGCCGGGGCCCGTGCGGCCTCTGATGATTGGCTGACCGTCGAGATCATGGTTGGGCCGGACCGACTCCGAGCCAAAACCTCGCATCCCGATGGCCGCGTCATCAGCGAGGCCAAACAGGACATCACGAACCAGAACCGAGGCTTTATCCGCTTCGAGGCCACCGAGCCCGGCCTTCAAATCCGCGACGTTGTCGTCCGGGAAGCAGGCTTCAGGCCCATGTTTGACCGCCGCACGCTCGAGGGCTGGGAGATCGTCCGCCCCAAGGACCCCGACGACCCCGGCTGGGTCATCGAGGACGGCGTCGTTCGATGCCGGGGACGCCGGAGCAGTTGGCTCCGCACGCTAAGGACCTACGACAACTTCGTGCTCCGGCTCGAATACCAGCTCCCGCCCCGCGGCAACAGTGGGATCTTCCTGCGGGCGCCGATCGAGGGGCGCGTGAGTCGGATCGGCCTGGAGATCCAGCTCCTCGACGACCCGCCCGACCGCGGGTACGTCAAATCCGCCCACCACACCGGGGCGGTCTACGACGGGATCGCGCCCGAGGTCCGGGTGCCGGCCCCCGCCAATCAGTGGAACGCGGTCGAGGTGTTCCTCGACGGCAAACACATCCGCACCACGCTCAACGCCGTCCGGCTCTACGACGCCGACCTGGACGACGCCGAGAAGGACATCAACAGCCACAGGCGCCCGCTGGCCACCCGCCGGGCGGTGGGATTCATCGGTCTGCAGGACCATTCCACCACCGTCAGGTTCCGCAACGTCCGGATTCGCGAGCTGCCGTCGAGGCCGAAGCGGCCGGCGGGTAACGCAACTTACTGATATATAAGCCTTTACGAACGGGGGCGGCACCGCTGTGCCCGTACGTGCTCGGCGGGTGTCGACCTGGCAAGGAGCCGCCGACCGGGCGGCTGCACGAGCAGCGTTTGCAATCGCCGCCTCTCGCGGTAGAATACGGGGTTCGTTCAGCATGATCGAAACGGTGGCGAGGTGCTCGATGTCACGCGTATGTTTCTTTACGGGTAAGCGAACCAAGGCCGGCAGAAGCTACTCCCGACGCGGCAAGGCCAAGTACCTGGGTGGTGTCGGGCGCAAGGTCACCGGCAAGACGAAACGCAAGTTCAAGGCCAACATTCAGAAGGTCCGCGCCGTCATCGACGGTAAGCCCGTTCGCATCCAGGTCAGTGCCAAAGCGATCCGCAACGGCCTGATCGTCAAGCCCGCCAAGCGAACCTGGAAAC
Organism: uncultured Planctomycetales bacterium; assembly: GCA_964579675.1. GTDB lineage: Bacteria > Planctomycetota > Phycisphaerae > UBA1845 > PWPN01 > CAZOIA01. The sequence continues at coordinate 8,279 of CAZOIA010000003.1, forward strand.
CCGAGCCTGAGCCCGAACCCGCTCGGTAAGCTTGCTCCCCTGCCACAGCAGTCCGCCCGTTCTGTGCTACCCGCCGTTCGGCACCATCCTGCACACGGTGAGAGCCACGTCCGTCAACGTCACGCGACGCCGACGGTGAGCAGCAGCGGGAACCAGAGGTTGAACTTCCGGCGCCGGATCTCGCGGAAGCCGGCGTCCTCGAAGTACCGATGGATCGTGGACCAGGGAGGGTGGAAGACCGGCCTTTCGACCGCACCGATGATGACGTCGAACACGACCCATCCGATCACGTTGTCGCGAAAGCCGTCGATCAGCATCAACCGCCCACCCGGGCGAAGCACGCGGCGCATGGCCTGGACCACCTTCTGCTGGTGCGGGTAGTGGTGGAACGAGTTGCTGCAGGTGACGGCGTCGAACGAGCCGTCGGCGAATGGGAGATGTTCGCTGTCGGCGGCGACGTACCGGACGACCTCGGCGACCTGGGCATGGTGGGCCTTTTGCGAAGCGACCCTGCACATGGCTGAGGCGTAGTCGAGCCCCACGACGCGGGCTTTCAGGGGTGAGGCGGCCAGCATCGCGTCGAACGTGCCCGTGCCGCACCCGATGTCCAGCAGGTCGAATCGCTTCTCGATGCCCTTCCGCCAGGCATAGAGCTCCTCCAGGAATATCTGGTACGAGGGCTGGAACATGAACCGGTTGAGCAGGGACCGGTCGTACGTGCCGGCCCAGGCCTCGAACTCGTGTCGGGCCTGCGCTTTCATGGACTCAGGGTCAGTCATTAGCACCACGTTAATTGCACCCTGGCCGGCTCGCAAGCCAGATCCGGCGGGCGCAACTTGAGGCGCCGGGTCGAATCGAGGCAAGCGGTTCGCTTCGCCTGCGTGGCCGTCAGTCGGACGAGCCCGTGACAGAATAGGCGGGGCTCCCAGGAAGCCGTGGCCTCGTCTTTCCCGGACGGCCTGACGCGGGCCGCGAACAAGTGCCAATGTGAGAAAGTGACAAGAGACCGGCTGCGACGTGCCTTTTCCACTTTCGCACCTTCCCACCTTCGCACCTTCGCACCCTTTGAGTCGGGGCTTGGCGGAGGCAGCACAGGGCTTCCTCCGGCCCGCCGCCGGAACTGTCACGCACCCGCAGTCGAACCCTCAAGCTCGATGCCAGTTGACATCACGTTTATACGCCGGCACAATTGGCGATCCGGACAAGCAACCCTGGAGCCCACGCGCACCATGCCCAAACGAAACATCGTCTGGATCGCGGTTGGCGCGATTGTCGCCGTCCTGTTATGGAAGGTGCCGGAAGCCATCATCCGGCGCGACGCGCTGTACAGCCAGTTCGGCCCGCTGCTCGACGTTCGAGTGCAGATACTCAGGAATTACGTCGAGCCCCTGGACGAGCAGGTGCTGCTCCGCGGTGCCATCGACGGGATGCTCAACCGCCTGGACCCATACAGCGAATACTACAGCGCCCAGGAGTACGAACAGTTCAGCAAGCGGACGGAGGGCCAGTTCTACGGGATCGGGATCGAGGTGGGCGAATTGGAAAGCGGCGAAATGGTTGTGGTCAGCCCGATCGAGGGAAGCCCCGCGTTCCGGGCCGGCCTGCGGGCCCAGGATCGGATCACCCGGATCGACGGCAAGAGAACCACCGACCTCACCCTCGTGCAGGGGGTGGGACTCATCACCGGCGAGCCGGGCACACCGGTGACGCTTACCGTCTACCGGCCATCCACGAGTCTGGTCTTCGACAAGACAATCAAGCGCGAGTTGGTCAGGGTGCCCACCGTTCGGGGGTGGGCCCGCTCGCAGCAGTGGGAGTGGGATTACCTGATCGATCCCGACCTGCGGATCGGGTACGTACGCATCCTGAGCTTCGAGCGGACCACGGCTGAGCAGCTCGACGCAGTGCTCAGGAAGCTGCTGGCCCGCAACCGGATTCGCGGGCTGGTGCTCGACGTTCGCGACAACCCCGGCGGGCTGCTCGATGTTGTCGTCCACATCGCTAACGGGTTTCTGGCCGAGGGAAAGATCGTCAGCACGGAAGGGCGGACCAGTGCCGAGCAGCTCTACTATGCGACCCGCGGCGACACCTATCCCGATATTCCTCTGGTCATTCTGGTCAATCGCGGATCGGCCAGCGCGTCGGAGATACTGGCCGGCTCGCTACAGGACCATCGTCGCGCGAAGGTGGTCGGTGAACAGACTTTCGGCAAGGGGAGCGTGCAAGCCGTGTTCCCGGTCGAGAACAACCACGGGGCGGTCAAGCTCACAACCGGGTACTACTACCTGCCGAACGGCGAACGCATCCACGGGCGGGGCGTGACGCCCGACGAGACCGTCGAGCTGACCGCGGAGGAGCAGGCCGAACTGCATGCATCCCAGTTGTCTGTCTATTCCACCTCGCGCATCCCGACTACCACCCAGGTGACGACCAGCACCGCACCGGCCGGCGGGCCCGTTGAGATCATCATCGATCGGCAACTGCAGGCAGGTCTGGATATCCTCCGGCGGCAGCTCCGGCCGGCGTCCGCCGACAACTGAGGCGGGGCGGACCCGACAATGGAAAAGGACCCCGGCGTCGTCGCCCGGCTCGATTGCCGAACGTACGCCGCTGGCTGTCGCAACAACTGGATACCGATCGCATCGCGTTCCATACTCTCGAACAGCTCAAGTGCCACCCGGGCTTTCACCGGTATTGCTGAGCCGTTACTGAACCGATCCGGCGGCAAGCCTCCACTTTGACCTGCCCGCTCCTTGCTAATGCAAGGGCTTACCCTGCTTGTACAAGGTCAGGTGGCCGTGGATCGCCTGGGCCAGTTGGGTCTTGCCCGCCGCCAGGGCCAATTGGTGAGCCCTGATGGCCGTTTCCACGGCCCGCTCGAATTGCCCCGCTTCCGCGTAGGCGGCCGCCAGCAGATCCAGGATGGCGGGGTTCTTGTAGCCAGTTCGCTGGCAGGTCTGCTCCGCCAGTTGCACCGCATCGGCGATCTTCCCCTGCTTGAGCAAGGACTCTGCCTGGCGATACCCTTCGCTGACCTCATCCAGTTTTCGCTGCTGGGCAAGAGCTCTGGCGAGGCTGTCGCGGGCTTTCGCAAGGCCAGGATCGAGCCGCAGCGCTTCGCGGAACTCGCTGATTGCCTCGTCCAATCGGTTCTGGCGCCAAAGCGCCACTCCCAGGTCCCGGCGGAACGTCGCCTTGGCCGGCTCGAGCCGCACCGCTTCGGTGAGATGAACGACCGCCTTGTCTGCCTGGTTGTGCCTCAACAGAAGCGCACCCGCCCAGTACCGTGCCGCAGCACTGTGTGGAGCATGTTGGGCCGCCTCCAGCCCCGCACTCAGTGCTTCGACCGTTTCGTTTTTCCGCTGCAGCGCCCATGATTTGATCAGCCATGCCGTGCCGAGCTGGGGCTGCTCCTTCAGAACGGTATTCATGTCCGCCAGGATCTTGTCTGCCAGGCCCTTGTCCAGCGCGCTCTTGGCATAATGCAAGCTCCGCTGGTCCTGCTCGAGAAGGGCCGCATGCTGCGGCATGAGCCTCAGGCCCCCGGCGATCTTCGGCAGCCGGGACACCAGGTCTTCTTCGTGGTGGGCCATCAATATGCAGTCCGAGACCTCGTAGATCAACCCGTAGTCCTTTAGCCACTGATCCCGTTCATCCTGTGACCAGCCCCTCCACTCGATATGATCGACGAGAGATTTGCGTCGGACCGTTTCAACGAATTGCTGGAAGAACCCCTTCTCCATCAAATCTTGTTTGCCCAGGTTGAATTCGACGAACGGGGTGTAGTCGCTATTGACGTGAAAGTCCCCGAGGTATCTTCTGACGTCGTTTCCGTCTCCGACGTACCAACTGAACAAGTCCAGATTGTCCCCGAGATTCATGTAATCCGCACTCTTGCGCACGTTCTCCTTCTGGAGTTCGTCCTCGACGTACCTGGGCGAGAACAACTGCTCCTGCCCGGAGCCCACCAGATAGAAGAAAATGTACGGCCTGGTGGTGGGAAACCAGACCGTCAAGTGCGGATACACTTCCAGAAACGTCCCCAGAATACTATCGAAGCTGGACTGTGATATGCTCGTCAGATGTAACTTGGTGATGAACAATCCCCCCGGGTTCAAGTGCTCCAGTGCGCTCTGGAAATGTTCCCGGGCGAACATCGGAGCGCTGCCCGGCTGGGAGGGAGCGTCAGCGTCGTTTATGATGATGTCGTACCGCTTGTCGGTCAGGTGCAGGTAGTTCTTGGCGTCCATGTACAACATATTGACTTCCCGGTCCAGCTCGTCGCCGAGGTTGATATGCCTGAAGTACTTCAAGGCGACCTGCACCAGTTCCGGCGCGATTTCCACGCAATCGATGCGCTGGAGATCATGCTGGGCCAGGCACCATGTGGTCTCCCCGGAGCCGAATCCGACCGATAATACCTCCCTCGCGTTCTTGTTCAGCAATACGCCCAGATGCCCCAAGGTCTTCTGTGCACTGCGGATGTTTCGTTCATCCCCGGCGATGGGGATGGCCGCCACGGCCAGAAACAGCTCCCTCTTGTCCGCCCCGATGACCTCATGGACCGAAACCGTTGTGGTGACGCCCTCTTTTACCGCTACGAGCGTGCTGTTCTTGACCTGGATGAGCCCGCGTCCGATCGCGTCCGAAGGTATTACAACTGCCGCGATTGACAATAGGACAGGCACCGCCAGGTAGCCCATTCGGCGCGCAAGCGACACCTTCGCCCCAAACATCTGTATCATCATCGCGCCCAGCCAGATCGCTACCAGCCCGAGAACCGTGATCGAAACCTGTGCTCCCGCCAGAGGGATCAGCACAAAGCCCGTCACCACGCCGCCCAGCACCGCCCCGATCGTGTTCGCCCCGTAGACCGTGCCCGTCGTCCGCCCCGCTTTGTGCCGGTACCTGCTCCAGGCCTGCAACGCCAATGGGAAACCGATCCCCATCGTGATCGCGGGCAAAAGAAACAGGAAGGCGCTGTGAACGAGCGGCACCCCCACCTCTCGAAACGCGGAGACTTCCAGCAATCCACCAAAAAGGGGAAAAACATACGGGGCTGCCTTCAAGTGCCACCCACTGAACAAGGGAAAGTACAGGACGCCAAGTAGCCCCAGACAGGTCAGACTGACCCCAAACCCTACCGCGGGCCGTTTCAGTCGTCGCGTCAAGCGGCTGGCGATCCACGCACCGATTACATTCCCCACCAGATATAGGGTCAGCACGGCCGAGAACACATACGTGAAGCACCCCAGCCTGAAAACGATACTGCGCATCCAGATGAGCTCATACCCTATGCTCACCAACCCGCTGACGAAAAACGCCAGCATCAGCACGTAACGCCTCGGCCATTCTGCTTCCTCTATGCCCGTGCCGGGCAGTTGGGCGGCTGCCGTTTCCGGCGCCGGCTCGCGGGCAACGTCATGAATCCGCGACAGCGTCCAGCCCCCGAACGCAACCAGCAGATTAACGCTTGCCGCTACGTACAGACTCCCCATCACGCCCACCAGCCGGATCAAGACAAACCCTGCCAGGAAACACCCCAGAGCCGCCCCCAGCATGTTCAATGCATACAATCTGCCCACCAGCCGACCCACGCGATCTTGCAGCGTCGTGACGTATCGGCCCAACAGTGGCAAGGTGCTCCCCATCACCATCGCCGGTACCAGCAGCAAGCCTGCCGACACCATGATCTGCATCGACAGCAGGCCCGCCGGCGAAGCCCCATATCTCACGAAAAACCACCGGTAGGCACCATCCGCAAACCGCAGACCCCACGGCAACGACAATGCTGATATCGTCGCGCACATCTCCAGTATGGCATATGAACGCAGCGGCCTTCTCAGCCGGTCTGCGTACCGCCCCATGATTAACGCCCCCAGCGCCAGGCCCCCCATGAACACCGACACCACGATGCTCGAGGCATACACCGTATTGCCCAGCGTCAGCTTCATCAGGCGCGCCCACACCACCTCGTCAATCAGGGAGCACACCCCCGAACAGAAGTAGATCAGCATCACCCAGTTAATACCCGGGGCGTCGAGAGCAACCAGCTCGGGCGGCCTTTTAACTTCCGTCTTCTTTCTCTTGCTCATGCATATCGCCTTGGTCTTGCGCCCTCATCTCATGCGGTGGCCTCTTGCCCCATCCATCCAGAACGGAGGAGTCCCACGCCTGGAGAAGGGCGTGGATGAGCGGGGCGGCTGGCGTACAGCCGGGCAACACCAGCACGCCGAAGATCAGGATAGCCAATACGATCGCGGACGGCTACCGTTTCTTGTTGCACTTGATGAAGTCTTGGAACTCGACGATCAGCCCGGGCGTTTTGCGACGTTTGCCGACCAGCCGCTTGCCAGGCGGCAGTTTTCGGGAACCAGGGCCCGCTCGACCCCCCGTCTGACTCCCCTGCCAGCGCAAGAACAATGATTCCCGGCCTTCTGTTGAGGCAGCGCCGAGTCGTTCCCCTACTGCCCCTCCATCGCCGTGAAGTACACCCTGCAGGCAAAGTCCAGGTTCTCTTCTGTGAGCACGATCGGCTCGCCGCGATACTGGCAGGAGTTCCTGGCGAGCAAAAGCAAGTCGCGCGGCTGGCAGCAGCGGAAGGGCCGGCCCTTCGCCTTGTAGTGCTCCTCGATCAGGCGGGTGATCAGTGCCTCGTTGTGCTCGAAGCCGGTGACCCTGCACATGATCTTCATGAGCTCGCGGAACTCGGCCTCGGTCGGGTCCCCGACGTTGACCTTGTAGGGGATCCTCCGGAGAAACGCATCGTCAACCAGGTCCTTGGGCTCGAGGTTGGTCGAGAAGATCATCAATTGATCGAACGGGACCCGGATCTTGACCCCGTTGGCCAGCGAGAGGAAGTCATATCGCTTTTCGAGAGGGACGATCCAGCGGTTAAGCAGCTCGAACGGGTTCATCCGCTGCCGCCCGAAGTCGTCAATCACCAGCGTCCCGCAGTTGCTCTTGAGCTGCGCCGATGCCTCGCTGATCCTCGTCATGGGGTCGTACCGGATTTCCAACTGGTCCATCGTGAGCTCGCCGCCGACGACGACGGTCGGACGTTTGATCCTCACCCAGCGCTCATCGACCTGATCCGTCTTCAGAATGGTGGTCTGGGGCGTGGTGATCCGATCATGGATCTCGGCATCAAACAGCTTTACGATGAATCCATCTACATGGATAGCGTGCGGGATGTAGATCTCGCTGCCGAAGCACGACGTAACCCGCTCGGCGATGCTGGTTTTCCCGTTGCCCGGGAAGCCGTAGAGGAACATTCCGCGTCCGGAATTGATAGCCGGGCCGAGCGTGGCGAACATCCTGTCGTTGATCAGCAGATCGCCGAAAGCCTCACGGAGATCGGCTTCGACCGGTTGCTCATGGAGGATCGACTGGGCTTCGACCGCCTCACAATACGTGCTCAGTGGTACGGGGGCGGCCCCGAAGTACATGCTTTCCTGCATGAATCGGCGAGCACGGTCCCGGCCCGCTTCGCTCAGAGTGTAAGTGAAGTCGCCCATCGAGGCGGTCCCGACGTACCCGAGGAGCTGCTGCTTCTTCAGGTCGGTCAACCGCGGCACGACCAGCGGGTGGGGCAGAGCCAGCGTCGATGCAATCTTGGCCCCCGGCGCCGAGCCGATGCTGAGTAGATACTTGAAGATCAGAGTATCGACCATCGTATCGGTAACGCCGGCCTCGGCCAGAGTTTTGGGCGGCCCGGGCTTGAATGTTGTCGCCGGTGCGGGCGGCGCTGACTCGGCGGGAGCTTCCAGAACGGCCGATTCGGTACTCATCATCATCTCCGTGCCAGGCCTGCAGTTGCGTAGCTATGCAAAGTCCACCGTTATCAAACGAGGATTGAGGGGTTTCCTGCGGTTCTTGACTTCCGCAGCCCCTCTCTGCCAGAGAGCAGAGCAGGGAGCCCCGACGTCGGCCCACCCCTTCAGTGGCCCCCATCCGTATCGGTGTCCCAGGGGCGAACCTTGAAGCGCTCGACCGCCCGATAAGTGGATGAGGCCCGAGCGCCTGCGATATAATCCCCCCGGTCACGGCAAGCGGGGTATGGATACCGGTTACCGAGGGAGTCTTGGATGAGCATTCGAAATGGGTACTGCGCGGCGTTGGCGTTTACGTGGGCGTGCATTGTGCCGGCGTCGGGCGCGCTGGCGGCCTCGGGGGACGTGCCGGTCGCCCAGGGGCAGGATTGGCCGGTCAAGCCGCCGCTGCCGATCTGGCCCTCCGATCTCGAGACGATCACCGATCGCCGGCCCGTATTCCGGCTCAACGGACGGTTCCAGGCAACCCGATACCGCCTCGAACTGTCCCGCGATCCTGACTTCACCGACCCGATCACGATCACCCAGACACGCACCGCCGACAACGGCGGCATCATCACGCCGGTCGTGCTCGCACCGTACAACGGCAATCCGCTGGCCGACGGGCAGTACTACTGGCGGGCGTTTTGCGGGAACGACGAGGGACTCTGGACGCCCGCGGCGAATTACCGGACCTTCTTCGTGGCCGATGAAGACTACGACGAGATCGCTTCCCCATCAGAGCCGACCCATCCGCGCCTGCTGCTGACGGCCGAAGACCTCGCCGGGCTTCGGGCCCGCACCACCCGATCGGATCATCTTCGCCGCGGCTGGCAGTACCAGGTCAACGCCGCCTTCAGTGCCCTCGATCTCGCCCCGCCTGACGAAGCCTACGCCAAGGCCGGCAAGGGCCAGCACGGCAGCTACAGCACCGCCGCCGGTTGGTACCACCGGCACCTGGAGAATGTCGCGTTCGTCGCCTTCGTCACCCGGAATCACCGGCTCGCGGAAAAGGGCGTCCAGATGCTGATGACCGCATGCAGCTACCAGCGCTGGCTCGGCCCGCTGTTCGATCGGCCGGAGCACTTCGACCCGCCGTGGAACTCCGCCCTCGAAACCGCGATGATGACCGAGGCGGTCGCCATCGGGTATGACCTTCTCTATCACCACCTGACGGATGCGCAGCGCGAAACCGTGCGCCAGGCACTGGCCGACAAGGGCATTCGGATGCTCGTGCACGATTGGGCGGATCCGGTCGGCTCGTCGCAGATCCCGCGCCATCAGCTCCCCACCGGGAACTGGGTGATGGTGTGCACCTGCTCGGCCGGGATCGGCGCGCTGGCGATCCTTGGGGAGCACCCGGATGCCGCCCGGTGGTCCCGGCTCGTACGCAATCGCACCCGGGCGTGGCTCAACGACCGCGGCGGAGACTGGTTCGTGGACAACCCCTACTCTCACCATCGCCCGGACCCGATCCCGGTCATCGGGCCTTCCGAGCCCAACTTCGGCATCGACGGCGGCTACAAGGAAAGCATCGCCTACATGAACTACGCGATGCGGTACGTCTGCTTCTTCGCGGATGCCCTGCACGAGACCACGGGCGAGAGCCTGTTCGGGCACGTTCCCGACAAGCTCCTCGATCCGATGGCGTGGAGCATCATGGCTTATCCCATAGATGGCGGGCTGCGATCCGCCATCGTGGACTTCGGCGACTGTGGAGCGGCCACCTCCTGGTATCACGACCTGCTCGCCGCCCTCGTCAAGAACCGCGGCGACCGCCGGGCAAGTTGGCTCTACCGGAGAACCGTTCCCGTTGCCATCACGCCTCGTTCGCTGTTGTGGTTTGACGATGCGGTAGTCGATTCGGGACCGGACACCGCGGTGCCGATGGGTGTCTTTCACGGCATCGGGCAGGTGATCATGCGGAGCGGCTTCTCACCCGAGACTCCGATGGCCGCGATCAAGTTTCGCCAGAACCGCGGTCATCTGGACATAGGAACCTTTTACCTCTTCGGGGCCGGCCATCCGACAATCATCGACTCCGGCGTGACGAGCTACGGCAGCCGGATCTACCGCGACTACAGCTCGAAATCGATCGCCCACAATCTGGTATTAGTGGACGATCGAGCGCAGGTGCGGGCCAACGGTACGATGCTCGCGGCAGTGGGCACGTCGCGGATGACGGCCGCTTCAGGACAGCTCTCGCCCGCCTACCCCGAGGTACTGGAATCCTGGACTCGTGATCTGCTCATGCTGCCCGACGGAGTGACACTCGTGCACGACCGGCTGGAAGGCAAGGGCCCTCATCAGTTCGACCTGATACTGCATCCCCAGAATCCGTTCACACTCACCAGTCCGGGCGAGCTGGTCGTCGGGGAAAAGCCAGGCGAGACGTTCATCAGCGTCCACAGCGACGGTGCATTCACCGCGACCGAGCAGGACGGCTACTACGCAACGCTGCCACGAAAGTACGTTCGCTTCAATGCGGATGCGCCGGAGGAGGGCCGATCATTCCTGACCCTCTGCCGGTGGCCCACGGGCCGACTTCAAAAGCCAATCTCCCCGGTGATCGAGCCCACCGGCCCCGGTCAATGGCGAATTGACGCGACCAGGGGATCATCACGATTGTCTGTTCGCACCGGCGAGGCCGGCGGGGCAAGTGACGACCGGCTTGTTTCCGACGCCCGGCTGGCGGCGGTATGGGACCCGAGACAACGGACAAAGCATCCCCACGCGATCGTGCTCGCGGGCAAGCGGCTCAGTGTCGATGGACGGGAACGGCTGCACGCCACGGAACCGGTTAATGGGGCAATCGAATTCGGTTTGCCGCTCAGGGCCCATTTCTGGGCAGCCAAGCCTGCCCGCGTCACGTTGGCGGTCGATGAGCAGGTACGCGACGTCTATCTCGACGGCTCGCCGATCACCGCCCGATGGCACCATGGGGCGGTGACCATCGACATCCCCGCCGGCGAGAGCAGGTTACTGGCCAGCGAGTTCGATCGTCCCTTCCGTCGGCTGCCGCCCCTCGCCGTGGCTGATCTGCCCCCGGTCACCGTACCCGATGAACCGGCTTACCAACCAGACGTCTACACCCGCGCCAGCACCAGTTGGACCGACGGCATGGACGCCATCGACGGCGACCCCAACACCATGTGGATATCAATGCCCGGCGTGGACATGCCGCAGTGGCTCGAGGTGCGCCTTCCCAGGCCCGAGTCAATGACCCGAATGGAGATCGGTACCGGCCTGCCCTGCGCGGGCCGGCTTGAAACGTGGAATCCCGCAACCCAATCCTTCAAGCTCATCGACCACTTCGAGACGAGCCCCGACGAACCCTCTTGCACCATCCAGTTTGATTCCGTCACCGCGAGCCGGATCCGCGCGGTCATCGAGCGCATCCACCCGTCGAACAACGTGGCAACGATTCATTCGCTAAGCTGGATTGCCCCGGGTTCGCAGCAGGCGCGCCCTACTTCATATCGATGCCCTTGAGCCGGGCTTTAAGCTTCTCGGCCCTGTCGCCCGCATTCTCGAGGGCGACGCGATAGTCGACCCATTCCTCGGTGACCAGCTTGTGTAGCGAATCGACGTAAGTTATGCAGCCGATTTCTTTCATGGCTGGCTTTTCCATCTCGGCGATGGCCTCGGTGTACCTCGTCTCGCGGATGTACCGCCGGGTGAGTGGATTAGGGATGAAGATTTCGTAGGCGGGTACCACGTCGACATCAGGCTTGAGACAGGGCAGGAGTCGTTGGTTGATCATGGCAGCCATGTTGTCGGCGAGGGTTCCCAGGATTCTCTGTTGCTCGATTTTGTCGTAGTAGGCGAGTATCCGGTCGAACCCCTGGCCAACCCCCTCGCAGTGCAGGGTGCCGAAGATCAGGTGGCCCGCCTGGGCCGTCTTGAGCGCCGCTTCGAGCGAGCCCCGGTCACGCATTTCACCCGCCAGCCCGGCATCGGGGTCCATGCGGACCAGGTTCCTCAGCGCGACGTCCTCGTTGGGGATGCCGTCCTCACCGATCTCGATCTGCACCACGATCGACTTCTTCGGTGTGTACACGTACTCGATCGGGTCCTCGATGGTGACGATCTTGCGGTGAAAGTTCTTGTTGACGTGATCGAGCATGGCCGCGATCGAGGTCGTCTTACCGCTGCCCGTCGCGCCGGACATGATCACGAAGCCGTGTGCGTGCTCCGCGATCTCCAGATAGTCCTCGGGAAGGTGGTATTCTCCGAAGTCCTTGATTTCCTCAAACCGGCGGATCGAGACGCTTCGGCCGATGAACGACTCGACGATGTTCACCCGGAATCGCGTCTTGCCCAGGTGGTAGGACAGGTCGATGCAGTGGTTTCGCTCGAAGCGCGCTTGCTGTTGCTTGGTCATCAGGGCGTTCGAGAGATGGATCACGTCCTGCTGGGAGAGGGTCTCGCTGGCCACGCTGCGAATCACGCGCTCGATGCGGTAATCGGGCGGGCGCCCGGGGTTGACGTGGAGGTCGGTGGCTTTGGCGTGTCCTTGGGCCCCGTTGCCGGGCGACTCCGACTGGGCCATCGCCCGAAGGAGACGCTCGACGATGTTCTTGGCGTTGTGCTCGTTGATACGGAAGTCAACGTGATCGCCGGCCGGCCCGTGGTCCGGGGCGGCCGCGGAGCCGTCGGCGGCAGGCCGGTCTGCCGGGGAAGAGGTCTTCCCCGCAGGAATACCCGGATTCGCCCGGGCCTCGCGCCGCTGGGCCGGCTCAACCGCTTCACCAGGGGGTCGGGGGGCCGTCATCGCAACACCTCACTCGAACGCCACATCTTCGCGAATACAAATCCCGTTTCCTGGGTCTATTCTACTCAAACTCACCGCTCTCGACAACAACGAGCCGCGGACTTCAAACTGACCGGTTTTTATTGCCCGGGTAATCGTAATTCCAAAGAGCCGCCGGCTCTTGCTTCCGTGGACAGGGACTGCCGCGGGTTCTACAATCGCCCGTACACCACGATAGGAGAACCAGGGTCGCCAGGAACGGAGGATTACCGTGGCTGAGAAAGTCATCATCATCGGTTCCGGCCCCGCCGGGTGGACGGCGGCCATCTATGCTGCCCGGGCGAACCTCCAGCCGCTGGTGTTCGCCGGGCGGCCCAAGCAGGTCCCCGCGACGATCCTACCCGGTGGGCAACTGATGCTCACCGCCGACGTCGAGAACTATCCCGGCTTCCCTGAGGGCGTCGCCGGACCTAGGATGATGGCCTGGTTCGAGCAACAGGCAGTCCGATTCGGCGCGCGAATCCAAACCGACGAGGGCCAGAACCCTGACGTCTCCGATCCCGAAGACGGGCATTGTTACAAGTACCATGATTGCAGGAAGGTTGACCTGTCCGGCCAGCCGTTCAAGGTCTGGGGCGAGGACGACACGCCGATCGAGACCCACAGCCTCATCATCGCTACCGGTGCGACGGCCAACTGGCTCGGCCTCGAGAGCGAGCAGCGGCTCGCCCGGAGCGGTGGCGGCGTCAGCGCCTGCGCGATCTGCGACGGGGCTCTGCCCATCTTCCGCGACCGGGAGTTGGCGGTGGTCGGCGGGGGCGACTCAGCGGTGGAGGAAGCCACCTACCTCACAAAGTTCGCTCGCAAGGTCTATATGATTCACCGCCGCGACGAGCTCCGGGCCAGCAGGATCATGCAGAAACGAGCGCTTGACAACCCGAAGATCGAGATTCTCTGGAACAGGATCGTGATCGATGTGCTCGGCGACGAGAAGATCAGCGGCGTTCGGCTCAAGGACACCAAGACCGGCGATGAGAGCGACCTGCCCGTGGCCGGTCTGTTCCTGGCCGTCGGCCACACGCCCGCGACCGCGTTCCTGGAGGGTCAGCTCGCGCTGGACGACAAGGGCTACATCAAGCTCGAAGATCCCTACCGCTGCACCACCACCGTCGAGGGCGTCTTTGCCGCCGGTGACTGCGTGGACCACGTCTACCGCCAGGCGGTCACCGCCGCCGCCATGGGCTGCAAGGCCGCCATCGACGCCGAACGCTGGCTGGCCCGGCAGGGGATCACTTAGAGAGGCTATCAGCCGTCAGCAGCGAGACGGGCGGTCCTCCGCCCGGATAGGAGCCCGGCCCGGGGACGAGCCGACTCGCGAATCCGCGCACCAGCCGCGAGCAAGCGGAACGTCTATGACATGATCCGTCGGCGGCGCCAGGATGACGTCCGACACCGTCTGGGCGTTGCCCTCCGGTCCAGGGCTGCCCTGCAAAACCAATATCCTCATGACTCCCCCCTTGGCCTCACTCAAACATCTTCAACTGGTACCGCTCGAGGCCCAACTTGCTGACCGGGTGGTTCACCTCCATGGGATACTTGCCCGAGAAGCAGGCGGTGCAGTAGTGGCGGTCCGGATGCTTCACACAGCTCAGCATGCCGTCCAGCGACAGGTAGTGCAGCGAGTCCACCTCCAGGTAATTGCGGATCTCCTCGACGCTGCGCCGGCTGGCGATCAGCTCCTCGGGGGTGGGGAAATCGATCCCGAAGTAGCACGGGTGGCGAATGGGCGGGCTGGCCACGCGGAGGTGGATCTCCTTGGCCCCCGCCTTGCGCAAGGCGCCGATCTTGCCGCGGGTCGTCGTGCCGCGGACAACTGAATCCTCGACGACGATCAGTCGCCGGTCCTTCACGCTATCCTTGATGACGCTGAGCTTCATCTTGACGACCATGTCACGCTGGCCCTGCTCAGGCATGATGAAGGATCGGCCAACGTAGTGACTGGTCGTAAAGCCCCGCTCGTAGGGGATCCCGCTGACCTGGGCGTAGCCGAGGGCGGCGCAACGGGCACAGTTCGGAATCGGAATGACCGCGTCCGCCTCCACCGGCGCCTCGCGGGCGAGCTGGGCGCCCATGGCCCGGCGAACCCGGTGAACGTTCTCGCCGAAAACGTCGCTGGCGGGGTTCGCGAAGTAAACCTGCTCGAAAATACAATACGCCGGCCGGTAAGTCCCCTCCGGGACAATCCACTGGCTTCGCAGGCCGCCGTCGGTGATGGTGACGACTTCGCCGGGCAGGACCTCTCGCACGAACTCGGCATCAACTATGTCCAGCGCGCAGGTCTCGCTCGCCACCACGATCGCCCCGCCCGCCACCCGCCCCAGCACCAGCGGTCGCAAGCCGAATGGGTCGCGGGCCGCGATCATCCGGTCCCCAAACAGCAGAAGCAGCGCGTACGCACCCTGCAGATGACTCAATACATGGGGGACGTCGTTGTCCTTATCGAGGTGGCCCGGCTTGGCCAGCAGGTGGACGATCACTTCCGTATCGCTGGTCGTGTTGAAAATCGCCCCGTGCTCCTCGTACTCGTTCCGCAGCAGACGGGCGTTGATCAGGTTCCCGTTGTGGGCGACGGCCACCTGGCCCCGCGAGTAGTTGACCACCAGCGGCTGGGTGTTTACGTCATGGCAGGATCCGGTGGTTGAATAGCGTACGTGGCCAATGGCGATCGGGTTGCGCAGCTCCTCCAGGATCCGCCGGTTGAAGACCTCGGTCACCAGGCCCATGCCCGCCCGGCGACAGATGGGCCCGTCGTTCCGGCTGCAGATGCCGGCCGACTCCTGACCCCGGTGCTGTTGAGCATAGAGCCCGAGATACGTCAGGTGGACTGCGTCCGGGTGCCCGTACACCCCGAACAGCCCGCAATGATGCTTGACCGATGGGGATACCACGCCGACGAAAACCCCTTCGCCTAAAAGGCATCCGACGCTAAAAGCTCAACCTAGCCGCCCGCGGTGGACAAGTCAAGCGTGGCCGGTTCAAATGCCGCTTGCCCGTCCGGCTGACACCGCCTCGGGAGCTTGGATCGCATGACAGACGCGCCGGGACCCATCGCCGTTGTCGGCAGCATCAATATGGACCTGGTGGTGCGCACTGCTCACGTTCCGGCTCCGGGCGAGACGGTGCTGGGCCGCGACTTCTCAGAGATACCCGGCGGCAAGGGGGCGAACCAGGCGGTCGCGGTCGCCCGGCTCGGGGCGCGGGCCATCATGGTGGGACGGGTGGGCAACGACGACCTGGGCCGGCGGCTCATCGCCGGCTTGAAGGCCGACGGCGTGGACTGCACCCACGTCCTCACGACACCGGGCGTCGCGAGCGGCATTGCCATGATCGTCGTCGCCGGCAGCGGCGAGAATGCCATCACCGTGGCCAGCGGGGCGAACTTCCGGGTCACCCCGGCCGACGTGGACGCGGCGGAATCCGTCCTGCGATCCGCCCGGGTATGCCTGCTCCAGTTGGAACTGCCGGTCGAGACGGTCGTTCACGCAATCGAGCTCTGCCGGCAGGTCGGCGTGGAAACGATCCTCGATACCGCGCCGGCACCGGCCTCGGAGGTGCCGGACGACCTCTTCCACGCCGATATCGTCACCCCCAACGAGAGCGAGGCCGCCCGGCTAACTCACCTGCCGGCCGCGAGCGAGCCACAAGTTATTGCCGCGGCTCTCCACGCCTGGGGCTGTGAGTCGCTGGTCCTCAAGCTGGGTGAGCGGGGTGCTTACGTGTCATCGCCGGATGGGGAATTCGCCGTACCCGGGTTCATGGTGGATACCGTCGATACGACGGCGGCCGGAGACGCCTTCACCGGTGCCCTGGCCGTCGCCCGTGCCCGCGGCTCGGCGCTATTGGAAGCCACCCGTCTTGCCAACCGCGCGGGCGCCCTGGCTTGCACAAGATGGGGTGCTCAGCCTTCCATGCCAACCGGTGATCAGCTCAATGCCCTGATCTCGCGGTAACAGGCCTCGCCGCGAGTCACGCCGGGGCGGCCGCCGGTCGACTTTCCGGACTTTGGGGCCTATCATTATACGAGCAACAGATCACAGAACGGACCACCTTCAACGCGGGCGTCTGCGGATCCCCTTCTCCGTTTCATCTGCTGATCCCGCCGCGTCGGTTGGCTCTCCCACCGTTCATGGGCTGCTTTGAGACTCTTTTGACGGTTTTGCGAAACTGGACGCCTGTATCAGCCGAAGTAGCTCGGGTGGAAGTGGCACCCGCAACGGCAATCCGCCTTAGCGACACGTTGGTCTGGTAACAGCGCATCGCGGTGCCAGGAGGCCGGCTTCACCACTGCGGGAACAGACCCGATGGGCAAGCCCAAGGACATCCTCACCACCGGAGAAGTCGCGAAGATCTGCAACGTCGCGCCGCGCACCGTCTCCAAGTGGTTTGACAGCGGGCAGCTCCGGGGCTACCGGATTCCCGGCAGCAGGGACCGCCGCATCCCACTGTCTCAGCTCATCCGATTCATGAAGGCCCACGGCATTCCGTTGAACGGACTCGATACCGGCCAGACCCGCCTGTTGATCGTTGATAACGAACCCGAGCTTACCACCCTCCTGCAGCGCGCCCTGAGCGAGAACAGCAGCTACGAGGTACGCGTCGCGGAGTCGGTTCTTGAAGCCGGGGCCCTCATGGAGCAGTTTCGGCCCGCCGCGGTGCTGGTCGATATCAACCTGCCGGGCGCTGAGGGCCGAACCTTCTCGCGGTTCCTCTCCGGCCGGCCCGAGCTTCAAGGCACGCATCTCCTTGCAATGGGGGCCTCCATCACCGATGCCGACCGCCAAAGCCTTCTTCAACAAGGCTTCAACAACACGATTGCCAAGCCCTTCAACATCCGAGAGGTCAGCGAAGTGATCGAAGAGGCAATCTCGGTCCTCTCCTGACCGGCTATCCGTCGACCGAGGCAACGTAGACCGGCGGTTCCTCGACGATTACTGTTCGGGTGGACAGTGTCGCGTGCGTCAACAGGTAGGATACGGTCGCGGCGCCCCCCTGGTTCCCGTCGATACCGTCAGCGGTAACCGCGTCCCGGCAGCCGCCGCTCTCGGGATCGATCAATCCAGCCCCTTTCACGTTGTTCCCCTCGAACCACCGGGCCGCGAAGTCGGCGAACTGCCCGTACACCCCGGACCCGCTTGTCCGCTCGGCCGCACAGAGCAACTCGACAACGCTGCAGGTTTCCGCCGGCAGTTGATCGAAAATCGCCTTGCTCGCAGACGCAGACCAGCCGCCGCGGTTGCCCACCGGGAGGAACAGACCATCCTCGAAGAGATTATCGATCACAAACTGCGTCGTGACCCGGGCGACCGTGGCATACCGGCGCTCGCCGAGCATTTCATAAGCGCTCCACAAGCCGGCGGGAATACATGCCGCTCGGGGGGCCCATCGCCGCTCAAGCCACTCCCAATCGCTCGAGCGGGTCGGATAGAAACAATCCTCGACGAGCCATCGCGCCAATGCTTGACCGCGGTCCAGATCGCGTCCGGGGTCGGCCACCCGCAACTGCGCCAGGGCGATCAGCCAGTTGGCAGCCGCACAAGGCGACCGGGCTTCGCCGGACTGCTTGATCAGCTCCCTCCACCAGTCGGCAGCCGACAACCGCATTTTGATCGGCAACTCCGAGACAATCACCGCCGATAGCGCCCGCGCCACCCGTGACTGCAGGAGTGCGTCGTCACCGTCGTCCTTCCATCTGCCCCTCGCGTCGCAGGTATGATGAACCCGCCCGTCATCGCACCGGCCTCGGGAGAGAAACGTGTAGTAGATCCTCGCGAGCGTGTGAAAGGCGTCCGCCTCCACGCTTTCGCTGCCCAAGGCACACGACCGCAGGGCGTCCGCGTTGTCGATGGTGTCATACCCGGCGAAACGATCCGGGCAATCCCCTCGCGCGGAGTGTATCAGCCCGCGAGCATCCGTCATTCGTCGCAGGTGGTCCAGACGGGGAGATGTCAACCTGGTCATTGATGGTGTCTCCTGGAACGAAAGCGACGTCTAAGTCGCTTTGCCGCGGTTGAAGTGAGCCGGGCCCAAAGGTCTTTAACCGGAGGCGGCACGAGCGGCCGCGAACATCAACTGCCCCCCGGGCAGCCTAAGGGAGTGCTACTCCGTAGATGTTTTTCGGAGAATTATTGCCCCAAGTTTATGCAGAATCGGGCAAAATCGGGGTTCAGGCCGCCGGTCCGCCTTTCCGGGGAGCGGGGGGCTCGGACAAGCGCTCAGCTCCCCGCAAGGCGGAGGACTTCCCCCACCAGACCGCGGATGCCTTCAAACACCTCAGCCGGCCCCTTGCCCAACATGTACGCAGGTGTGGTGACGAGCCGGTGCCTCTCGTCCGTAATGAACGATTCGCAGGCACAATCGGCATGTCCGATGCCCATTTGCTCGATCGCGGCCGCGGTCTCGGTGTCCGTGCCGATTGTCACGGTGGCCTGAAGACCGCGCCCGCCGACGATTCGTGCCAACATTGCCGGTGCGATACAGATAGCACCGATCGGCTTTCGCGCCTCGAGCATTTCGCCGACCAGCCGCTCGACCTCCGGATGCACGCTGCAGCTCGCCCCGTCAGAGGCGAAGGTGGAGAGATTCCGGGCGGCGCCCAACCCGCCGGGGAAAATGAGGGCGTCGATCGCGTCGGCCCGGATGGCGGCCAGATCTCTGATCTCACCCCGCGCAATTCGGGCCGATTCAACGAGGACATTGCGCTTCTCGCCGGCCACCGGAGACCGGGTCAGGTGGTTGACCACGTCGGCTTGATCCACGTTCGGCGCGCAGCAGATGACCTCGGCACCTGCCTGCCCCAGAGCCAGCAGGGTCAACACCGATTCGTGGATCTCCGACCCGTCGAAAACGCCGCAACCGGAAAGACAAACCACCACCCGCGCCATTGTCCACACCTCGAGTATTGGCAACCCGACATCCGAGAACCGGCGTATTACAGCTCGCGCTGATCGGTCTTGCCTGCCCGGACAATCATAACTGCTCAAACTGACCGATTCCAACGTGCAGGGCCGCCGGCTTGAAGCCTGCGCGGCCTTGCGAACGGGCGTGAAGCTCCGAGCCCACGGGAAGAGCTGCGCGGCTGGAGCCCGCGGCTCATCGTAAAGCGCCGTCCCCCAGGTGTCTCCGCCCCGCTGACCGCCCAAAGCTCCCCGCCGGGACCGTCATGCACCCGGCGACAACGGGCAACACGGGTCTCTGTTGACCGGGTGCGACTCCTGTAGTAGCGTCCCGGGTATGCGGCGGTGATTCCACCGGCAATGCCTTTCGGTATCAGAAGATCCGGGACTACTACCTGTTCTACTACATGACGAACGGATTCGGAGATCCAGAGGACTTCGATCAGTGGCTGGAGGAGAAGACATCCTTGCAGATGTATCGAAAACCGGCTTCGCCCTGATCGTTCTATCTCAGTAGTTTTGCCAACACATTATTCGGAGGTAGGTCCCATGAGAAGGGTTTGTGCGGTAGCGGTTGGGCTGCTGATTGTCGCGTGGGTCTGTCCAACGCTGGCCCAAACCACGCAGCCAGCCGTTCAGGAGGAGTGGCTTGTAGAAGTAAGCTGCCACCGAACCACTGGGTGGGTCCTGCGGAGATACGATTTTGCCACCGGAAAGAGGGTCGTGCTGAGAGAAGCCGATCCAGTGATCTGTGGGCACATGTCTCTGATCGACGCCCGCGGGAGGTATCTCCAGCTCCGCGAGGCGCAAGGGGACCACAAGTACTTGGATCGAAGAGTCGAGTTAGCGTTCCCCTCGCCCGGCACACCAACGCGCGTCTTTGAGGAGTTGGAAGTCACGACTTCCTGGTTCGGCGCCCTTTCGCCGGATGGCAGGAAGATCGTCGTTAGCGAACTAGACGGTACGCTTGCCATTGGCGACGATACCCGCCTTCACCTCATCCCGGGCAAATGGTATCTCACGCGTCTGTTTTCCTGGAGCCCGGACTCGAGCAAGGTTGCGTTCTATCATCCGCTGTCGGATTACCATGACGACGTCCATATCCAGAAACACGGCGTGGCCGTCCTGACAGTGGATGGTGAACTTCGCGAGGTCTTAAAGGCCTCTGAAGCGGTAGGAACGCCGAATGGCGAAACCAAGAACTTAGGACCCGGGTGGGGTCGGTCCGGGCGGTTCGTGTACTACTCGGATGGACTTCCCCCGGAGGACCCGAGACGACAACTGCGGGCCTGGCGGGGTTTTGGCCATCCCTATCCACCTGCCGCCACCTACCGTGTTGACCTACAAACGGGCAGGACCGAGCGAATCGGGCTGGGCGAGTTCGCCTCTGTATCGCCGGACGAAACATACATCATCTTGGAGCCGGTTCCCAGACAGAAAGACGACGGTTCGTGGGCGTTGGCCACGGCGAAGGTCGATCTGGCGACGAAAAAGGTGAGCTATCTTCCTGACGCCATTAAGCGCCCCAAGATCTCTCCGAGCGGGAAGCTCGTCGCGTGTCCCCGCGGCGGGGGCATCATTTGTTACAGGACCTCGGATTGGAAGCGCCACCGCCAGCCGGTAATCGTCCAGACCGAGGCAAAGGCGAAAAAAGGGATATTCTGGGGGGTCTGCAGCGAGACCTGGGGGCGCGACTTCCGCTGGATCGTCGTTGACAAGGATGCCAAACCCGGCTCGAACTGAGACTCCACAGATTTGGCGTATGCCGGCGACGAGGGGAGACAAAAGGGGCATGATACTTTGGGCGGCTTGTTGGAAGGCGCCGCCCCCAGGTGTTTCCGAACCGCGCCCGTAAGGAAGCGGACACGGAGACCATGAGGAAGCGGACCCCTCTCCGTAGAGCGCCCATAAGGAAGCGGCCCTGGCGCATCCGCGAATATTGCCCTTCCTGACGGTCGGGGTTCGGAAAGGCGAGGTACCGCCCCCCTCTCCGCCCGAAGGTCCCCGCCGGGACTGTTATGCACCCAGGGACAAAGGGCAACACGAGTCTCTGTTGACCGGGTGCGATGTTTCCGGTAGCGTCCCTGATATGCGACAGCGATTGCGACGGGCGATGGGCGGGTTGGCTTGTAACGTTGTGCATCGTGCGGCCGGGCGGGCCAGCGCGAAGAAGACTCCCGACGCCTTCTCTTGCTGCTTCCCTTTCGTTCCCCGTGTTCGCGCGGGGACCATTAGTCTTGCCGTGTTGACCGCTCTTCTCTGGTTCGGCAGCGGCTCTGCTCCGGCTGCAGAGACCGGGCGTCCCAACATCCTGTTTCTTTTCACCGACGACCAGCGCACTGACACGATCGCAGCGCTGGGCAACCCAACGATCAAGACTCCCGCAATGGACTCCCTCGCCGGGCAAGGCCTTGTCTTTCGCAATGCCTATTGCTTCGGCAGCAACTCTCCTGCGGTGTGCCGGCCGAGCCGGAACATGCTCATGAGCGGCCGGTCGTATTTCCGCTGGGAGGGGCTGTACGCGTCAGCCGACGCCCCCAATCTGCCCACGACATTGAAAGAGGCAGGTTACGTCACATACCACCATGGCAAGAAGGGCAATACCGCCCGGCTCATTCACAAGAAGTTCGACATCAGCAAGTACTTGAACGACGCGCTGGACCGCCGGGAGGGCGAGCCGGGCCGGGTTATCGTGGACCAGGCCATAGAGTTCCTGAAAGAGAAACGCGATACCAGACCCTTCTTCATGTATCTGGCGTTCTCCAATCCGCACGATCCCCGGGTGGCGGCGCAGAAATACCTCGATCTCTATGAGGCCGGCAGCATTCCACTGCCGAAGGACTATCTGGAGCAGCATCCGTTCGATAACGGGGAGCAGGTCATTCGCGACGAGCTGCTCGCTCCCTGGCCCCGACTCCCCGCCGAGATACGTCGTCACCTCCGCGAATACTATGCGGTTATCACCGGCCTTGACCATCACATGGGCCGCCTGCTGACGGCGCTTAAACAGCTCGGGCTCTATGAAAGGACGATTATCATCTTGTCCTCGGACAACGGGCTCGCGATCGGGAGCCACGGCCTGATGGGCAAGCAGAGCCTTTACGAGCATAGCGCCAAGGTCCCGCTTATCATCGCGGGGCCGGGCGTTCGCCGAGGCACCACTGACGCGCTCGTGTATTTGATGGACCTGTTTCCCACGATCTGTGAAATGGCCGGCACGTCCGTCCCTGGAAACTTGGACGGGAGAAGCCTCAAGGGCGTGATAGACGGTAAGACGACGGGCGTTCGGGATACGCTTTTCCTTTCTTACCGCGACGTTCAGCGGGCGATTCGCGATGACCGCTGGAAGTTGATTCGCTATCCAGCCATTAACAAGACCCAGCTCTTCGACTTGCAGAACGACCCGCACGAGCTGCGCGATCTTGCTGACAAGAAAAGCCAGGCCGGACGAATCGAGCAGATGATGGCTCAGCTCCGGGACTGGCAGAGGCGCCTCGGCGACCCGGCGCCACTTACTTCGGCCAATCCCCAAGACCCGACCTTTACGCCTCCGACCGGTGAAGCGCTGAACACGTTGCTCAAGCGATGGAAGATGAAGCCGCCGGCAACAAGAGAAGGAGTCGGGGGTCTTCATTGACGGGGTGCGACGTTCCTGCCGCACGTCACTCAGGTCATACGCTTATGCCGGATCGCCCGTTTGTCCCTGGCGAGATCCATCAGGATCGTGACCCGTTCCAGGTCGGCTCGGGGCAGCACGCTGGCGATGGCGCGCTTCGCGTCGCCGACGCCGGTTCGGCGGGTGAAATGGGCCAAGACCAGGTGCGGGCTGTTGACCCGCTCGAACACCTCGGGCAGGTCGCTGACGTGCATGTGCTGACCTTTGCGAGCCCGGGCCTGGTGATCGGCATCGAAGAACGTGCACTCGATGATCAGCACCTCGGCATTGCGGACGTGGTCGTGGTCGAGAAAATCGCCCACGGCGCAATCCCCGCAGTAGGCCACCTTGGGCAGTTCCAGGCGGTACTCCACGCTCTTGCCCTCTTTCTTGAGAGCAACGATCTGCTGGCCGGAGAGGTCGGCGTACTCCGGCTTGAGCTTCTTGCGGACCTCGATGATCGAGAACCCCAGGCTCGGGCCGGGGTGACGGACCCTGAATGGCCGGATGATAAGGCTGCGGTGGATGGCGAAGTCCTCATCCTCGTCAACGCCGACGATGCGAGCCGGGGAGACGTGACCCTCGATCCGGCCCCAGACTCTGAGCAGATCCTCGATTGCGGGCACGAGCCCGTGGTGGGCCAGTATGCACCCGGGCGGAGCCCCCTGGAAATTCCGTTGCGAGAAGTAGTAAGCCAGCCCGGCGGCGTGATCCATGTGGCCGTGCGACAGGCAGACGTGATCGATGCTTATCACTTCCCGCGGAGCCCGCCCCACGTCGAAGGCGACGTTCATCTCTGGCACGACGATGACCGTCTCTTCACCGGCCAGGCTGAACCCCTGGAGCCGGATCCCCCCGACCGTTTTTTCGACCAGTCGTGACGCCATCCAGCCACTATCGCCGCAATCGACCTCGTTGCCAAGCCCCGCGCCCGCGGATTATACCTTTTTCCAAATGCACCATATCTGGGGGGGCGTTTTTCCGGTATACTCCACATTCGCCATGCGATGTCCTTACTGCAAGGAAATCAACCGGGACAAGGTGCTCGATTCCCGCCTCAGTGAGGGTGGGGAGGTCATCCGGCGGCGTCGCGTCTGCGAAGCGTGCAACAGACGTTTCACAACGAAGGAGCGTGTCGAGCAGGGCGTCAAGCTGATGGTCGTCAAGCGCGACGGGGCGCGGGTCCCCTACGATCACAGCAAGATACTCGCCGGCGTGCAACGGGCCTGCTACAAGCGGCCGATCGAGGAGGATGTCCTGGTCAAGCTGGTGGACGAAGTCGAGGATTCGGTCTTCAAGAAGCATGACCGGGAGGTCAGCAGCCAGTTCATCGGCTCGCAGGTCGGCAAGCGGCTTCGCGAGATCGATCAGATCGCTTACGTGCGATTCGCCAGCGTATACCGACAATTCGCGGACCTCGGGGAACTGATCGACGAGGCCAAGAGCGTCATCGATGAGCGTCGTTCGGAGGTGCCGGGCCAGCAGAGTCTTTTCGAGTGACCGCCGGTTGATCGGCCGGCTCGGAGAATCGGCTGCTGCCGCTCGGCCGGGGCCGGAGTGGTCCTGGGTGGCCTCTTGTCTGCAACGTGGACTTGACCCTCAAGGCAGGAAGCTGTCTTCATCGGAGACGGGCTCTTCGGTGCCCTGGTAGTGTACCATCTCTCCGACGCGGTAGATGTTGTCCTTGGCAACGCCGATGGTGGGTTCGGTGAACCATCCGCCGCTGCCATCGACAAAAACCGCGTTCTGGCCGGCGCCGTCCCCGTGGGTGAAAGAGTTGCCGCCATCGTCGTAGGGGCTGATTCGATGGCCGCAGGCCCGCTCGTCGAACAGGGGATTGCGATCAGCGATGAGTACCATCCTGGCGTTCGTCTTCTCCATCAGCCAGCCCTTGGGCCGGTTCATCAGTTGGACGCTGTAGGAAACGTTCGCCGGCTCGGCGAAATCGTTGAACTCCCGGTAGTCCTCGGCAATCATGGGGCGACTGTGCGGCATCGAGGGACAGATGAAAACGCGGGGGTCGTGGTCCGGGATGAACCCCTGACGCAGGAGCATGAACAGGGGGCGGCTGGGGGAGTACCGTCGGACGTTCGGGGTTCGGGTGGCGAGCCAGGAGCCGTGAGGCACGTACCCCGCCCAGGTCATGTAACCGTCGTTCTCCTTGGCGTAGGCGGCCATTCCCTGCCAGATCTGGGACAGGTGCCTCTGACAGAGGTTCCGCTGGGCAGCGTTCTGGGCCTTGAAATAACCGGGAACGAAAACCCCCACGAACAAGGTGATACAGGCGGCAATAGCAATCAGTTCGCGAAGCGATAGGACCGGACTGGCGGACAGATCCTGGGCGGCGCCCGCCGGCACCGCGGAGGCCGCCTCCTTGATCGGCAGCACCCCGGCCTGCTCCCGGACCCTGGCCATCACCGATTCCGCCAGGCCGTCGGGGGGCTCCGGGGTCTCATACGCGTCGAGCAGTTCGAGGACGCCGCCCAGGGCTCGGCGCCGGGAAGCCCACTCGGGCGAGAGGGCCGTTGCCTCCTCCACCTTCCGAACCGAGGCTGGATCAAGCCGGCCCAGGTGCAGATCTAGGAGCAACGATTCAATTGATTCGCTTTCGTCACGCATGATGTTCCAGTTGTTTCCCATCTCTCCGGGCGGTTCCTGCCGGCGCCACCGTTTGGCGACCGGGGCCGCCCATCAACTGCCTCAAACCCGTTCTCTTGCCGCCGCCCGGTATGCCTGGCCGAAGTAACCCACCGCCGCGTGGAGCCGACTCTTGACCGTGCCCAGAGGCACCCCCAGAATCACCGCGATCTCCTTGTACGGAAAACGGTGATAGTAACTCAGGACCAGCACCTCCTTGAGATGCCCGGGCATCTTAGCCAGGACGGACCGGACGAACTCCCGCTCCTCGCCCTCCTCCAACCCGCCCGACGGAAGACTGGACACGTCGGCCATGAAATCGACAAACCGTTGTCCTTCCTCTTCGCCGGAGCTGACGTGAGCATCCAGCGGCACTTCGGGGCGACGACCCCGACTCCGCAGCAAATCCCGGGCCTTGTTGGCCGCGATCGTGAACAACCACGGCTTGAACCGCCGCGAACGATCGAAGCTCGCCGCCGACAGATGCACCTGCAGGAACGCCTCCTGCACGATGTCCTCTGCCCAGGCCGCGCTCCCCGTGAACCGCACCAGAAAACGGAACAGCTCCGGGCTGTGCCGCCGAACCAGCAGTTCGAAGCGGTCAGTCTGGCCCCGGATATGCTCGGCCAGCAACTGCTCGTCCGTTGGCGCGTTCACCACTCCAATTGATCCTTACGATCGGTGCCCTGCACGGTTCGCCCCAGAAGATCCCTGAGATCTCATCATAGCCCGGGCCGGGCCCCCGTCAAACCCTGCTTGACATCCGTGGGCACGTAACCTTAGCCTGTACCGATAGTTGGTTCCCGATCCGGGCGGAATCGGCGGACACGCCGACAGGGCCGATAACCGAACCTGACGCCTGGCCGGAACTCGAATTGCATCACCACCGCCGGCCCCGCCGCCGGTCCGGAAGCCGCCTATGCCGATCAAACACGAGGGATTACCGAGCAAGACCCTCTCGGCGCTGGTCGAGGCATCCGCGACCATCAACAGCTCGATCGAACTCCAGGATACCCTCCAGTCCATCGCCCAGACGGCGGCGTCCGTCATGAAAGCCGAAGCCAGCTCGGTCCTGCTGCTGGACCCGCAGCGAAGGAAGCTGGTCTTCGAGGCGGCCACCGGGCGATCCGGGGGTATCCTCCGCGGAGAGGAGTTCGACTCGGACCTGGGCATCGCGGGCAAGGTCATCCGGACCGCCAAGCCGCTCCTCGTCACCGACGTCCGCCAGGAAGAATCCTTCTTCAAGGGCATTGACGACAAGTCCAGCTTCACCACCCGGGGAATGGTGGCGGCGCCCCTGGTCAAGAAGGACCGGATCGTCGGCGTGGTCGAAGTCCTGAACAAGATCGGGCAGGAGAACTTCACCCGCGACGATCTCGAGTTGCTGCAGGTCTTCGCGAACCTCGCCGCTTGCGGGGCCACCAATGCCCAGGCCCATGAGCGACTCAAGCAGGAGAATCGAGGCCTGCGGGCAACTCTTGAGAGAAGCCCCCGGATCATCGGCCATTCCGCCGCCCTGCGCGAGGTCCTGGACTTGTGCGCCCGGGTGGCGGGCAGCAACGCGACCGTGCTGCTGCTCGGCGAAACGGGTACCGGCAAGGAGCTCCTTAGCCGTCACATTCACGCCAACTCACCCCGGCGGGACAAACCATTCATCGCCATCAACTGTGCCGCCCTGCCGGAAACACTGCTGGAGAGTGAGCTGTTCGGACACGAGAAGGGGGCCTTCACCGGCGCCGTTGCCCGGAAGATCGGCCGGTTCGAACTCGCGGGCGGCGGGACGCTCTTCCTCGATGAAATCGGCGACATCAGCCCGTCAACGCAGATCAAGCTGCTCCGCGTTTTGCAGGAACGGAACTTCGTCCGCGTCGGGGGCACCAAGACGGTCGCCTGCGACGTGCGGATCATCACCGCGACCAACCGGAATCTTCAAAACGCCTTGAAAGAAGGTACGTTTCGCCAGGATCTTTACTACCGCTTGAACGTCTTTCCCATCAGCATGCCGCCCCTGAAGAAGAGGCCCGAGGACATCCCGTTGCTCGCTGAGCACTTCGTGCGGGTATCCGCCACGCAGTTGGGTGTGACCGCCCCCACGATCTCCGAGGAGGCGATGGCTTTGCTGGCCAGCTACGGTTGGCCCGGCAACATCCGTGAACTGCAGAACGTCCTCGAGCGGGCGGTGCTTCTGTCCGACGGCCAAGTCATTGACCCCGACCAGTTGCCTAAGGAAATCACCGGCGAGGCCGCCGAGCCGCCACCGGCCAAGAACGATGCCAGTCTGTGGGGCTACGAGAAGGCCCTGATCGCCAAAGCCCTGAGAGATCATGGCTGGAACCAGACCCAGGCAGCCAAGGCGCTCGGGATCTCCCGCGACAACCTCCGCTACCGGATAAAGAAGTTCAAGATCGAAAAGCCCCACTGACCCCGGCGGGATCTACGTGTGGTCCTGGGACGCAGGCGTGGCGGTGGCGGGCTGACGCCCGCGCAGGGTCCGGACGATCACCCACCCGGCGAAGATCACGCCCGCGCCGATGAGAGGGATGTACTTGCCGCTCGAGGCCGGCGGCTCGGGCAACTCCACGCCCGCCACCTTGTTTTCGGTCCCGTCCGCGAATCGGACGGTGACCGTTCCCGGTCCGCGAGGGGCCCCGGCAGGGGCGACCCGCATGCCGAACTCCCGCGAGCATCCGTGCCAGAGGCCCGTGTTAGGCGGTTCCGCCCTGGCAATGCAGACGCTGGGCTTGTCCGGCTCGCGCCGACCCCCGACCAGATTGGTGGTCTCTGCAGCCCAGCCGGCCGGCACGTGGAACATGTCGGCCCGGAAGTGCGGGAACTCGAGGTAGACGATGGGCGACGTGTGATGATTCGTCACCGTCCACGTGTAATTGTGGCCGCTCGCGTCCGCCCCGCCGGTGATGGTGACCAGGGCATCGGCCCCGGCGGCGATCGGCGGGGCGAGCGATATCATGCCGAGAGCGACGGTCAGGCACAGGCGCGCAGGCGCGGTCCCCGTCGGTGCATATCGTGCAGAGACGAACCGCGTGAGCAAGCGCCGGATCATGGTCTGCATTCAGCTATCATCCTCAACCCGGGGTAATGATCAAACCGCCTGGATGTCAGTCCGCAATGACGGTTCCGACCGCCTCGCCGGCGATGATGCGCTTCATGTTGCCCGGCTTATGCAGGTTGAACACGACAATCGGAACGCTGCCGCGCTGGCAGAGATCGACGGCACTGACGTCCATCACCTCCAGACGCTCGTCGATGACGCGATCATAGCCCAGCTTCGGATAGAACTCCGCGTTGGGGTTTTTCCTGGGATCGGCGCTGTAGACGCCGTCTACCTGCGTGGCTTTGAACAAGGCGTCGGCATTGATTTCAACCGCGGCCAGAGCGGCGGCGGTGTCGGTGGTGACGAAAGGCCGGCCGGTACCGGCAGCGAGAACCGCTACGCGACCGTCCTCGAGATGTCGTTTGCACCGCCGGGGAGTGAGGAACTCACCAACGGCGCTGATTTCGATCGCCGAGAGAACGCGGGCCGGCACATGCATCACCTCAAGCGTCTCCTGGAGGGCCAGCGCGTTCATGACCGTGGCCAGCATCCCCATGTAGTGGGCGGTGCCGGCAGGAATCCCGCACTGCCGGGCGAACGTGTCCCCGCGGAGAAGGTTCCCCCCGCCCACGACCACCGCGATCTGGACCCCGGCCTGGCGTACTTGCTGGATCTCCCCTGCTACGTGGGCGAGAGCCTCGCTCCCGATTCCGAAGCCGTCCGGACCGGCCAATCCCTCGCCACTGATTTTCAATACCACGCGTCGAAACGCCGGCCTGGACTTCGCCACGACGGATCACTCCGCTTGAGTCGGTTGCCGCACGGAGGGGGGACGAACCGCCTCTACAGGCAGCCGCCCGGCCGGCTAACATACCTGCCGGACACTAATCCGACAAGGCGAACCTCCGTCGTACTCTCGGGCCCTGGTCCGGACGGGTCGTGCAGGGTTCCGTCGCTGGTGCTTCGGGCCCTGATGGGAAATGCCAGAGGATTGTGGAGCCGCAGACGGCACTGCTGCAAGCGAAACGTCGGGACCATCAGTTCAGTGCCTGCATCGCTGTTGTCCTCGACCGTCACGCGTGGGCCGCCGACAACCGTAGAACGGCGCCTTTTTCCTGCTACTCTTCGCCGACTTGCAGTCGCGTGAAGCCGGTGAGCTTGATCCCGGCCCCTTCGCAGACCTTGCCCACGGTCTTCTTGTCGTCCTTGACGAAGGGCTGCTCGAGGAGGACGTGCTCGCTATACCAGCGCTTCATCTTGCCGGTGAGGATCTTGTCGATGAGATTGTCGGGCTTGCCGGAGGCCCGGATCTGGTCCCTGACGATCTCCTCCTCCTTGGCCACGAGGTCGGCGGGCAACTGCTCGCGGGTCAGGGCTTGCGGGGTCATGGCGGCGATGTGCATGCAGATGTCGTTGAGGAGCGTATCATCCGCGTCGCCCTCGACGGTAATCATGACGCCGATCTTGCCGTTGTGATGCACGTAAGTGGCAGCGCGGCCCGTGGCCCGCACGACGCGGGTGATTTTCATGTTCTCGCGGATGCGGTTGAGCACGTCGTGGACCAGGTCCTGAACGGTCTTGCTCTGGTCATCGACGAACTTCTCGTTGCCGATGGTCTCGGCATTGGCGTCGCCGGTGAGGGCAGCGTGTCGGGCAATGTTGTCGGCCAGCACTTTGAACTCGGGGTTGTTGCTGACGGGGGCGGTTTCGCACTGCATCTCAACCAGGGCGGCGACGCCCTTTGCCCTATCGACGCAGCTTCCGATGCGTCCTTCGGCCATGGCCCGGCCGGCCTTCTTCTCGGCCGCTGCGGCGCCGCGCTTGCGGAGCAGTTCGATCGCCTTGTCCGCGTCGCCGTCGGTTTCCTGCAGGGCTTTCTTGCAATCCATCATCGGCAGCCCGGTGCGCTGGCGAAGTGCCTTGACCATCGCGGCGGTGATTTCAGTCATTTGACCTATTGACTCCTAATGGTGGGAAAAGCGCTCTTGACATCAGGTCGGGGCCACGGCCGAATCGGCCGGGGGACTCTCCGCGGGCGACGAATCGCCCTGCCCGGGAGCGTCGGCTTGGGCGGCGGGGGAGGCCGACTCCTCGCTGGCGAGTTCAGTCGGCGTGGCGGCCGGGGCCGCCACCCGAGGCGAACGGCGCGGGCCACGGGCACCCCGCCCGATTGGGGGCCCGGCGGCCGACGGTGCTGGGCCCTCCGGCCTGGCCCGCTTGCCCTGATCGACCGCATCGCCCAGCCCATCGAGGACCAACTCGATCGCACGCATCGCATCGTCGTTGCCGGGGATGGGAATATCTACGAAATCGGGATCCGAATCGGTATCGATCAGGGCAATGACGGGAATGTGCAGCTTCCGGGCCTCCAAGGCGGCGATGTGCTCGCGCCGGACATCCACAAGCACAACGGCCCCGGGCAACTTGCTCATGTTCCGGATCCCGCCCAGGTTCCGTTGGATCTTGCGCCGCTCGCGGGTCAGGGCTGCGATCATCTTCTTGGAGTACTGACCGGCCATGCCCTGAGCTTCGATCGCTTCGAGCTCTTCGAGCCTCGCCAGGCGCGAGCGGATCGTCCGGAAGTTGGTCAGGGTACCGCCCAACCATCGTTCCACGACAAAGGGCATACCGGTGCGTTGTGCGACCCCGGCCACGGCGCTGCGTGCCTGTCGTTTCGTACCGACGAAAAGAACGTCCAACCCCTTGGGAACGATACGACCGAGAAACTTCTTGGCGAGAATAAGTCCTTTGACGGTCTCGCGAATGTCGATGATGTGGATCAGATTCCTCTTGCCGAAGATGTAAGGTTCCATCTTGGGATTCCACCGGCTGGTTCGATGGCCGAAATGGATTCCCGCATCAATGAGCTTCCGTACGTAATCCGATGGCAAACGACACCTCTACGAGCGACGAGCTTGGCAAGCCCCCGACGAAGCGTCGCTGGACTTCGACGGGCGCGCGGACCTCCCGCGCATGTACACCCACACCCGCGCACACTTACACGGGCTCACCCGCTCGCCGGCAAAGAGCACGCCGGCCCGGGCGATACAGGAGACCTAGATCATAATGCAATTCAGCCTCGAGGGCCAGCCAAACGGCGAAACGACCACCGGGTACTTATTTGACCGGGAACGGAGAGACCATTATAGAATCTCGCCGTGTCCCAATCTGCCTCCCAGATGACTGACGGCATTTCGTCTGGGCCCGGCTCACCGCGGATCTTCATCTCGGCGGCTGAGCCGAGCGGCGATCAGCATGCCGCGGGCCTGATCCGGGAAATCCGCAGAATCTGCCCCGGATCGGCCTTTTTCGGCATCGCCGGCCCGGACATGCAGTCGGCGGGCTGTCAGCCGATCGACGACCTGACAGGCCGATCCGCCATGCTCCTGGGGGCAATCAGGTTGGCGGGCCGGGCGCACCGGCTTCTCAGACTGGTCAAACGGCGGCTCAGAGCGGAACGGGCCGATCTCGCGATCCTCGTGGATTCGCCGGCCCTGCACCTGCCGCTGGCCAAACAGGCCAGGGCTGCCAACTGCCCGGTCCTGTACTACATCGCGCCGCAACTGTGGGCGTGGGCACCGTGGCGGATCAGACGGGTGCGTCGCCGGGTGGATCGGCTGGCGGTGATCCTGCCGTTCGAGGAATCGTACTTCCGGGAGCGGGGTGTTGACGCCCGGTTTGTCGGCCACCCGCTGATCGAGCGACTCCAGGCTGCCGCCCGCTCGCTGGAGGTAATCCAGGCGTTCAAGGACTCGGGCGGGCCGATCGTCGCGTGCCTGCCGGGCTCTCGCGACCACGTGATCCGGGAGGTCCTGCCGGGGCAGGTGGAGGTCGCCCGCGCGATCACGGATCGCTACGGCGACGCACTGTTTCTATTCGCGGCCGCCAATGAGCGCGCCGCCGCCACCATTCGTGCGTCGCTGGTCAGCCAATCGCTGGCTCATCGAGTGGAGGTGGGTCGGAACGCCGAGATCCTTGAGGCCGCGGACCTGGCCCTCTGTGCCTCAGGAACCGCCACGCTCGAGGTGGCCTATCATCGCACGGCGATGGTCGTCATGTACAACGGGTCGAAGTGGGGTTACCGGCTCGTGGGGCGCTGGTTGATCCGCACACCCCATCTGTCACTGGTCAACATTCTGGCCGGCCGACGGATCGTGCCGGAGTTCATGCCGTACTACACGTCCACTGAACCGATCGCCGCCCAAGCCCTCGACTTGCTCGCCCACGAGGACCGCCGGGCCGCTATGAGGGCGGACCTGGATGCCGTCATCCGGTCGCTGGGATCGAGCAGCGCCGCCCGGGAAACCGCGCAGATGGCGATGGAAATGATCGGCAAAGATGCTTGAATCCTCGGATGGACACGGCGAGTTGACCGCTGACAGCGTCCTTCATCGCTGATCACTCATCATTCCAGGCGACGGAGCCACCGGCCGGGCAAGACCTGGCTCGCCCACCGCCGGCAGTATCGCCATGCCGACGCCTGATGGAGTATAATCATATGTGCGGGTGGGCGCACCGGAACCCGTCGGGGCCCGCGTCACCGCGAACATGAAGGTAAGAAACGATGCCGACTTACGAATATCGGGCCAAGGACGCCGGCAAGGCCTGCGACTACTGCCGGCAGCGGTTTGAAGTCCGGCAGTGCATGAGCGATGAGCCGCTGGAGGTGTGTCCGCAGTGCGGCAAGCCGGTCGAGCGGATCATCTCGCTGTGCTCGGTGTCCACGAGCCAGTCGGTCAAGAGCATGCTGAGCGACAAGAACCTGAAGGAGAAGGGTTTCACGAAGCTGGTCAATGAGGGCGAGGGCAGGTTTCGGAAAACGACTTGAAATCCCCCAACAGCAAAGCACGATACCTTGTGGCCCGGGCAAGAACAGACCAGGTCCGGGAGATGGCGCATGTTGATACGGGGACATCCTGCTTTCTTGTACGTTTCGGCAGCCCGCCTCACCATCCGTCTGGCTTGCAAGTCGATCGACGTGCGCCACCCCCGCAAAAAGTAGAATATCCCTTTTTTTACCTGCGTCATTCGGGCCTGGTCGCGCCGGGCTGGCTCGCCAACGCGGCATTCAGGCCACTGCGGGCCATTGCGTGGTCCGGATCGATCGCCAGTGCGGCGCGGTATGCACGGGACGCTTCTTCGACCCGGCCCCGATGCCTCAACAGGTCACCCAGCTTGCAGTGCACCTCGGCGGAGTCCGGCTTGAATTGGAGCGTTTTTTCGAGGTGAGTGATGGCCTCATCGACCCGGTCCTGTACGGCCAGGGCCCGGGCTAGGTTGAAATGGGCCTCGGGGGAATCGGGCTTGAGCTCGAGCGTCTTGGTGAAGTGAAGGATGGCCCCGGGGAATTGCCGTTTTGCCGCCAGGGCGCAGCCCAGGTTGAAGTGGACCTCGGGCGAGTCGGGCCTGAGCCGCAGGGACGCCTTGAAATGCGTGATGGCCCTATCGAGTTTCCCCCGGGCGGCCAGGGCAAGCCCCAGGTTGAAGTGCGCTTCGGGGGAGTGGGGCATGGAATGCAGCGATGCCTCGAAGTGGGCGGCGGCCTTGTCAAACTCGCCCCGGGCGGCCAGGACGATGCCCAGGTTGTTGTGCGCCTCGGTGGAGTCGGGCCTGAGCTGCAGCGCTTTTTCGAAATGAGTGACGGCCTCATCGAGCTGGCGCTTTTCGGTGAGGGCCAGGCCCAGGTTGATGTGTGCCTTGGCTGAGTCGGGGTCGAGCCGGATCGCCTCCCGGCAGTGTTCGACGGCCTCCTCGATTCGACCGTGTTCGAGCAGGTCGTAGCCGAGCAGGTTATGGGCCCAGGAGGTCTTCGGAGCGATGGCCAGGATGTGCCGGCAGAAGCTGCCGGTATCCTGCCAGTGGGCCAGATAGCGATGGGTCGCCCGGGCCTGCGCCGCGGCCAGGATCACCACGAGCAACAAGGCGGCCGTTTCGCGGACGGGGGGGCAGGGCCTGAGAGACGGGTGACTCCAGAACCAGTGGAGGCCCCACGCCAGGATCAGCAGCAGCCCGATCGAAGGCAGATACGCGTACTTGTCGGCCGCGACCCCAAACGCATATCCGACGTTCATCAGGGTCGGCGAGAGGGCGACGAAGAAAAAGAGCCAACCTGTCAGCAAGGCCCGCGTCCAGCGCAAGGAAACGAGCAGGGCCGGGACGAGCAACCCGATCGCGATGACGCCGGCCAGCACCATCGGGTGTGACAAGGAAATCGGCTCCGGGAACGGATAGACCGACGACAGGGGCGTTGGCCAAATCATCTTGAGCGGGTAGAAGACGACGTTGTGGCACGCGATCAGGGCGGTTTGCGCAAAGGACAGTTCCTGGTAGTCCGTGAGCTGCATGTGCCCCTGCGAGATGACGGTGACGACGACGAACACGCCGGCGATTGCCAGCAGCGGCACCTTCTCAAGGATGGCACGTCGATCCAGCCGCCGCAGGGGCCAGTAGTCGAGCAGCAGCACCAGGGCCGGCATCGGGGTGACCGTGGGCTTGGACATGAGGGCGAGGATGAACGTCACCAGGCAGGCGGCATACAACTTCCAGCTTGTCCGGCGGCCCAGGGCGTAGGTCACGTACAGGGTCAGGCATCCCAGCCCGAAGAAGGTTGCCAGCGTGGTCTTGCGCTCCCCGAGCCAGGCGATCGTCTCCACGGTCATGGGGTGGGTCCCAAAGACCAGGCCAATGAGGGCGGCGACCCACGGCTCACCGAACAGCAGGTACATGAGCACAACCACCAGAGCGGTGTTGGCGACGTGCAGGGCAAGGCTGGTCCGGTGGTAGGGCCTGAGGTAATCGGGCCGACCGCCCATGGCGGAATCCAGCATCAGGGAGATCATGGCCAGGGGTTGATAGTAGCCGCGGACGGTTGAGGGATTCGTGACCTCGCTGAGGAAGCGGCCCGTATTGGCCCACGAGGGATTCTGGACGCGGTGGTTCTGGGTGACGTAGTCGCCGTCGTTCATCGACAGGGCGCGGGCGGTGAGGACGGGTCGATGGGTCAGGTAAACGGCAGCGGTGACGAGGACCAGTAAGACGCCCAACAGAGCGGTGGGCGGGCGAGGTGGTGTGGGCGGCGGGCGGCCGTTCGGCGCGGGCGGTGCCTTCGAATCTGATGTTGTTGTCTTTGGAGGGGCGGCGCGTCTTCGTCGGGCCCGGCTCATGCACAACAAGCTAACGGAGAATGCCCGGGCCGCCTATCCCGGGTTGTTCGCGACCGGAGAATGACTTTGCGCCTCAGTCCGCACAGTCCGGGTCCCCCGGCACGTCCGGCCCACTGATGCAGCGCTGGAAGAGGCCGAAGTCGGATTGATCAACGTCATCGTCTTCATCCAGCTTTGCATCCCCGCAATTGAGATCGTTCTGAGGAATCGCCGGTCCTGAACCGCACGCCTCGAATACCGGGAGGTCATCGGCGTCCACGTCGCAATCGTCGTCGAAGTCGCCGGGGATATCGGCGGGGGCCGGCGTCTGAAACTCGCAGACTCCCATGTCCGCCACGCAGCCCCGGACGCGCGGGTTGCCGTCGAGGTCAAACGGGGTCGGCTCGTTCGTATCGCCGTCACCATCGAGGTCGCACGTGTCCTGGGGCAGCATTGAGTTACGCCCCGCGTTGACACAGGGCGACGCGCCGCCGAGGTGATCGTCATGAATCGCATAACTCGCCCCGCTGGCCACCCATGAGGCGCCGGCGTCAACCGTCTCCGAATCGGCCAGGATCGTGATGGTGCTTGCGGTGTTGGCGACGATCAGGAACTGGAGCGACCGGGTTGTATCGGGGTTTACCCGCTTGTCCACCAGTTCGCCCTGGGCCCACGCCGCTGCGTCATCGGTGAAGGTGACTTCATAGGTGGCGGGGTCGTAGGCACCGTCACTGGTCCACGAGCCGGTCGATCCGTCCGCGAACAGCGGGTCGGCGTCGATGTTGCCGACGCCCGGCCAACCGCCCTGCACGTCACTGTAGCTAAGTTCCGGCGAGGCCGACGCCGCGTAGACCTGATCCGGCGAATTGTCCCACAGGATGCCGTTCGTGAACGCCGGGCTGGCGTCCTCGCAGTGGATCCCGCCGCCGGAGCCGGCTGAGTTCCCGCTGGTCGTGCAGTTCGTGAAGGTCGGACTGCCGTTGTAGCACCGTATCCCGCCGCCGGTG
The DNA here is from genome assembly GCA_964579675.1 of uncultured Planctomycetales bacterium. GTDB lineage: Bacteria > Planctomycetota > Phycisphaerae > UBA1845 > PWPN01 > CAZOIA01. The sequence goes on from CAZOIA010000003.1 coordinate 45,289, forward strand.
GTGGCGGCGGCGTTGCCGGTGATCGCGCAGTTCGTGATCGCCGGGCTGTTGGTGCTGCAGTAAATTCCGCCGCCGGAGCCGTCGGTGGAGTTCCCGGTGATGCGGCAGTTGGTGATGGTCGGGCTGTGCAGGTAGCAGTAGATCCCGCCGGCCCCCCGGGCGAAGTTCCCGCTTATGCGGCAGTTGGTGACGGTCGCGGTGCTGCGGTTGCAGTAGATCCCGCCGGCGGTGTTGCCCCGGTTCCCGCTGATCGTGCAGTTGGTGATAAGGGGGCTGCTTTCGTAACAGCGGACCCCTCCGCCGCTGACGGCTACGTTCCCGCGGAAGGAGCAGTCCGTGATGGTCGGGTTGCTGTCGTTCCAGCAGGAAATCCCGCCGCCCCCGCCGCCGACTGAGTTACCGCTGACGCGGCAATTCATGATGGTGGGGCTGGCGCCGTCGCAGGAGATCCCGCCGCCGAAGTCTGCGGTGCTCCCGGTCAGGTGGCAGTCGGTGATGGTCGGGCTGCTGCCCTCACAGGAGATCCCGCCGCCGTTGTCGGCGGACCCGTTGGTGATCGTAAAGCCCTCGACCACCGACGCCGGTCCTTCGCCGGAGTGGAAGTGGAATCCCCGGCCAGCGCCCTGGCAGTCGATGATGGTAGTGGCCGGCCCGCCGGTGCTCCGCACGGTGATGGCCTTGCCGGCGAAGTCCAGATCGCGGTTGTCCGGGCCGGTGTACGTTCCCGGGCACACGAGGACCTCATCGCGGTCAACCGCAGCGTCGATACCGGCCTGGATGGTGGAATGGTCTCCGCTGCCGTCCCAGCAGACGGTGATCGTGTCACCGGGGGTGCAGGGCCGATCGAGCTCGTAGACGTAGGCCGAGCCGGAGTGGTGCCCCCCGTCACTGTCGTACGGTGACCCGACCAGGGCCAGGCCGCTGCTGATGGAAACCGCCTGGCCGAACTGGTCGCCCCCGGCGGCATCGGAGGGGATGATCTTGACCTTCTCGGTCCAGTTTGTGCCGTCGCGCTGGAACACATAGGCTGAGCCCGAGTTGCCGCCGGCGTCGTCATCTCCGAAGGCCCCGATGACGGCGCAATCGCCGCTGATGGAGACCGAATGCCCGAACAGGTCATCGGCGGCGGCATCGGAGGCGATGAGCTTGGCCTCGGCGATCCAGCTCGTGCCGTTGCGTCTGAACACATAGGCCGATCCCGAGAAGCCTCCCGCGTCATCGTCCCACGGTGCTCCAACGACGGCGTGGTCGCCACTGATGCAGACGGCCAGCCCGAAGCCGTCGGTTGCAGCGGCATCGGGTGCGGTGAGCTTGGCCTCTTCGATCCAGCTTGCGCCGTCGCGTCTGAACACGTAGGCTGAGCCCGAATCGAGCGCGTGGTCGTCGTCGCCGTAGGCCCCGATCAGCACGAGATCCCCGTCAATGCTGACCGAGTACCCGAAGTAATCGGTGGGGGCGGCATCTGATGCGGTCAACTTGGCGTCCTGGGTCCAACCGGCTCCGCTGCGTTTGAAAAGGTAGGCCGATCCTGACATGCTGCCGTCGTCGTCGTCCGCGTACGCCCCTATGAGTGCGTTGTCCCCGCTGATGGCGACCGAGTACCCGAAGTAATCCTCCGCCGCGGCATCGGGTGCGGTTAGCTTATTGTCTTGGGTCCAGCCGGTTCCATTGCGTTTGAACACGTAGGCCGAGCCGGATTTGTCTCCATCGTCATCGTCGTACGGCGCTCCGACGAGGGCGAGGTCCCCGCTGATACCGACCACATGTCCGAAATGGTCACCCGCTGCCCCGTCGGAAGCGGTGAGCTTGGCTTCGGCGATCCAGTTGATCCCCTCGCGTTTGGACACGTAGGCTGAGCCCGAATTGGCTCCCGCCTCGTCGTCGAAGTGGGCACCGCTGATGGCGTAAGTCCCACTGATGCAGACGGTTCGCCCGAACTCGTCGCTGGCGGCCGGATCGGAGGCGGTGAGCTTGACCTCGACCGGGCCGGCCACGCAGAGGATGCGGAACCCGAACGACGTGTCGGGCAGGTTCACTCTGCCGTACAGGTAACATGAGGAGGTAGCCTGCCGCTGGGGCGTGCTGACCCACGAGCCGCCGTAGATGGCGCGGTTCTCGGGCGAGACACCGTAATCGTTGCCCCACTCCCAGACGTTGCCACTCATGCCGTAGAACCCGTAGCGGTTGTTCGTGTCATTGGTGGGGAACGTTCCGCCGTGATCGGTCCCGTCGTAGTAATCCACCGGCGTCGTGCCGTCGTCGTAGGGATCGCCGCTGAGTCGCCAGTTGGCGTCGGCGGGCGTGTTGGTCTCGCGCCCGAAGGCGTACATCCAGTGATGAGGCATCGCCTGCCAGCCGCCGGCGTTGGTCCTGATGGTATCGGGCGCGTTCGGGTCGTAAGCCGCGGCTTTGAGCCACTCGTTGAAATCGTCGGGGTAGGGGCGATTGTTGGGGGCCCCCATGCCGGCATCGTCCATCGGGAGCCGATATCCCCGATGACGTCGCACCAGCTCGGCTCGCTCATCGTCGTTGAGATCCCGGCCGGCGGACACCCGGTCGTTGTGGGCCGGCTCCTTGCCCCACCAGTTTTCCGTGCTGATCGTCACGGAGTGCCAGTCGCCGATGTCGGGACCTTCGCTGTAGCAGCAGTGCTCCTCGCCGAGCCCTTGATCAACAGTCAGCCAGTTGCAGAACTTCAGCGCCCCCATCCAGGAGAGGTATCGGGCGGGGTGTCCGTCCAGGCCGGGCTTGACTCCGTACCGGCTGCCGACGGGTTCACCCGGGTCGTAGGTGATGTCGAAATCGGGGCTGGTGCTGCAAACCCAGGTGAGCCTTTCCAGGGTGCTCAGGCTGGGGTCCATGCAGACGATGCCGCTCGAAGCGAAGTGCATGTTGCTCGATCGGCGGGTGGGCGAGCCGCTGTTGGCGTCGAGCTCGGCATCATTGAGGAAATCGACCAGTTGCCGGTTGGTGATCTCGTATTTGCCCGCGTGGTAGGTGTAGGCGGGCCCGCCGGGCTGGCCGCCCCCGGGTACGGGAATCATGTATTCGGCCACGGTGAGCCCGGTGCCGTTGACGTCGGGGTTGAACACGCCCGCCAGTGCCGGTGCCGCTGACATTGCGCCCAAGGTGAACAGCATGAGAAGGGCAGATCGGCGCACACTTCCACCTCCCAATGGCAATAAACGCCGATCAATTATAGCATTCAGCGGCCAGCGTTCCCAGGGCCGTTTCGCAGACCCTATAACCAGAGTCACTGCGACAAGGGATGAACGAGAAGGACAGTGCCCCATCCAAGCCCGGATTCCCCAAACGGCAAACCCCAAGGCGGGCCGCCTTTTCATGGTCCGCGGCCAAAGAGGAACCTTGTGGAAGAACATGCGCGCAAAGTGCGCTCACGTCTCGCCGCAAGGTTTTATTGTCCTGTCAATCGACGGCGGAGCGAGTTGAGTTCGTCATTGAGGGCGTGGGGGAGACGGTCCTCGAACCTCTTGAAGAACTCGGCGATGCTATCGGCCTCCTTGAGCCAGTCGTCGCTGTCCACGCGCAACAGCTCCTCCACCACTTCCGGTGGCAGGTCCAATCCCGTCAGGTCGAGGCTTTCGATAGTGGGGACATATCCGATGGGGGTGGCGTCAGCATCGGCTTCGCCTTCGCCCCGGCACCGGTCGAGGATCCATTCCAGCACGCGGAGGTTCTCGCCGTACCCCGGCCAGAGGAACTCGCCGTCCTCGTCGGTGCGGAACCAGTTGACGTGGAAGATCTTGGGGGGCCTGGTCATCTGCGAGCCCATCTGGAGCCAGTGGCGGAAGTAGTCGGCCATGTTGTAGCCGCAGAACGGCAGCATCGCCATCGGGTCGCGGCGGACCTCGCCGAGCTTGCCGTACTGGGCGGCCGTCCGCTCTGAGGCCATCGTTGCACCCATGAACACACCGTGCTGCCAACTGTACGCCTGATAGACCAGGGGGGCCAGGTGGGCACGCCGGCCGCCGAAGATGACCGCCGATATCGGCACGCCGTGGTGGTGCTCGATCCTGAAGCTGTGTGACGGACACTGGGCGACCGGGGCGGTGAACCGGGCATTGGGATGGGCACCGGGAACCGGTTTGCCGTTCTCGTCTACCAGGTCCGGGGTCCAGGGCTCGCCTTTCCAGTCGGTCCCCCTGGCCGGGGCATCTCCGTCACCCCCTTCCCACCAGACCGTCTTGCCCTCGCGAAGCAGCACGTTGGTGAAGATGGTGTTGCGGCGGATGGTGGCGATGGCGTTGGCGTTGGTTTTGGAGTTGGTGCCGGGCGCGACGCCGAAGAACCCCGTCTCGGGATTGACCCCCCACAGCGCGCCGTCGGTATCGATCCGCATCCAGGAGATGTCATCGCCAACGGTCCAGATTCGATATCCCTTTCGGGTCATGCCTTCCGGGGGCACGAGCATCGCGAGGTTGGTCTTGCCGCACGCGCTGGGAAAGGCCGCGGCCAGGTATTCGATGAGGCCTGAGGGATGCTCGACGCCCAGGATCAGCATGTGCTCGGCCAGCCAGCCTTCCTGCTGAGCCTGCCAACTGGCGATTCGCAGGGCCATGCACTTCTTGCTCAAGAGCACGTTACCCCCGTACCCGGACCCGACGCTCCAGATCGTGTTGTCCTCGGGAAAGTGCAGGATGAGCCGGCGCTTGAGATCCCGCTCGGCTTTGCCGTGCAGGCACCGGGTGAACTCGCCGTCGGTGCCGAGCTTATCCAGCACCGCTTTTCCGCACCGCACCATGATCAGCATGTTCAGGACGACGTAGATGCTGTCGGTCAGCTCGACGCCGATCTTGGAGAACAGCGACCCGATCGGCCCCAGCGAGAAGGGGATGACGTACATGGTTCGGCCCTTCATGGAGCCTTTGAAGATCTCACCGGCCCGGCGGTAGCCCTCCTGCGGGCTCATCCAGTTGTTGGTCGGGCCCGCGTCCTGCTTCTTCGAGGTGCAGATGTGCGTGAGGTTCTCGGTGCGGGCGACGTCATTGCGGGCGGTGCGATGATAGACGCACCCGGGCAGCTTCTTCTGGTTGAGTTCGATGAGTTCCCCGGTCGAGATCGCCTCGGCCTGGAGGTTGTCGCGCTGCTCGCGGCTGCCATCGATCCAGACGATGTGGTCCGGCTCACACAAGGCTGCCATCTCCTGGATCCAGTCGAGAAGCTTCTTGTGGTTCGTCATGACGGTCCCTTCTTTTTCCAGAGCGTCGGGGGAGCATCTTATATGGTGAAGGCTAATCGGGCAACCAGACGGGGCGGATGAGCGGAGGTCACATCGCGGGGAATGGGGGGGCGGCGTTCTTTCCGAAGACCGCCCGATCGAGGCGCAGCGCGATCGCCCCGGCCAGCACTGCCAGCAGGAGTTGGCTGGTGTCGAAGCCGTTGAGCCGATAGGCGGCCACTGAGCCGGCCAGGATGGCGCTGGTGAGCGTCAAGCCGATGATCGGGACCTTGCAGGGGACTCGTCGGTTGGACCGGTACCACAGGACGAGGAGACCGGCCACCAGCGTGTATTGGAGCAGTCCGGTGGTGTAGTCGCCCAGCAGGCCGTTCCATGAGCGGTGGAAGTTGTCAAGCATCGGCAACCAGGAGATCGGCACCGGCGAAGGCGGTGCGTCTTTCAGGGCCAATGGGCTCACTGCCCACACGAGCAACGCCAGGGCAACAACCTGGACAAGCCTCCGGAGCACAACTGCGGGACGTTGGTGCAGCATCGGCCAGCGGCGGACCAGCCGCCACCCGATCACCGAGCCCAGCCCGGCACAAACCCCCGCCGAGGCCAGGTCACGCAGGTCGGCCACGTGCGAGATGGTGAACAACTGAGTCGTTTCGATGGCTGCCGCCAGCGCGACGGATCGGCTGAAGGCCCGCCACGCCGACGCGCGGGGGGACGTGCCCGCCTCCCGCGCCGCGAGGAAGAGCACGAAGGCCAGGAGGCCATACGAGCCCGCGGCAACGATTTTGTCCACCACCTGCACGGGCGTGAAGGAACCATGGTCGTCCAACTCCGGCCCGCCTGCGAGCCGGCCCCTTCCCTCTGCGAGCAGGCCCGTCCCCGGGTCCGGTGAACACCCGGGCGGGGGACCGCCCGGCTCGCGGGAAAACCCTGCGAGCCCGCTCGTGCCCTCTGCGAGCCGGCCCGTCCCCGGGCCGGCTATCCATAACCAAGGCTCCGGGCTCGCCCGCAATCTCTCCAGGGCACGGGTGACGTGACCGGGCGCCGGGTGGAAGTCGGGCGGGGCCAGCGCGTAAGCGCATACGCACGCCAGCGCAGCCGCCGCCGCTGCCGCGAACGGCTCACGACGCAGTTTGTTGTACAGGAAGGCGTGCAGATTGCGCAACCCGCCCTGCAGGAGCGGGGCAAGGGCGACACCGATCGTCGCGCCGGTCAGGTCGCACATCACATCCGACCAACTGGGCACCCGGGCGGGGAGGACTGTCTGAATGACCTCCGTGAGGTAGCTCAGCCCACCTGCCACCAGCAGACTCAGTAGGCATTCCGGCACCCGGGATGAGCCGCGACGCCGAACGAGCAGCCGGAGAAACGCTCCGATCGGGACGTAGACCACGATATTGGCCAGGGCATCACCCGACGTGGGCGGGTGCCAACTCAAACCCCAGTCGAGCGATTGGCTGCGGTCGATCTCAAAGGGTACCACGGTGCCGTACGCGATGGCCGCCATTCCCACAAGGACGATGATGGTGATGGTCCGGCGGCGAAGGATCGGTGGCTTGCCGGACTGCAGCAGGTGCTCAGGATGGCCGGTTCCTCTTGTAGAAGGCGGCGGGGGGTGCTCGCCGTCGCGGGTGTGCGCGCGGTCGTCGCCCCGGCGCGAATCATCGAACAGTGCCCGGATAAGCTCCAGAACCATCGAGCCCCTTTCCCGAACCCTCGGCGCAGAGCGTCTGCGCCGTTGCCAAGCCTAAGATTCAGATCGGGTCCGGGCAAACGCCGAGTGCGAGGAACCGGCGCCGGTCCGATAATCCGGCGGCGGTCAAGATGGCAAAGCAGGGAGCGCCGAGCGATCAGCCACGGCGGCGTTAAGCGGAACACGTCACATGCGCTCGACCACTCGGATGCCGAGCAGATCGAGCCCGGTCTTCAGCGTGCGGGCGGTGAGGTCGCACAGGCTGAGTCGCGACGCCCGTTGCTCTCGGCCAGCGGCCGTGAGTACGGGGCAGGTTTCGTAAAACTGCATGAACGCACCCGCCAGGTCGTACAGATAGTCGGTCAGCAGGTTGATCCTCAGCCCGCTCGCCACGCTCTCGATAGTCTCGGCGAACCGCAGGACCTGCCGGGCCAGCATGCGTTCGGTGGGTTCCGTGAGCAGGACCGTCCCGCCGGCCAGCTTCCGGGCGTCTTCAGCACCCTTGCGGTAGATGGACCGGATCCGGGCGTAGGCATACATCATGTAAGGAGCGGTGTTTCCCTCCATGGCCAGCATCTTGTCCCAACTGAAGACGTAGTCGCTCTGGCGGTTCTGGGAGAGGTCGGCGTACTTGACTGCCCCGATGCCGACCGCTTCGGCAACGTCCTTGATCTCGTCGTTGGTGAACCCCCGTTTCTTGGCCGGGTCGGCTTCGTTCGCGCGGATGAGGCTTTCGGCCCGGCTGACCGCCTCGTCCAGAAGATCGGCCAGCTTGATGTTCTCGCCGCTGCGGGTCTTGAGCGGCCTGCGATTGTCGCCGAGGATCGATCCGAACGTGACGTGCTCGAGCCGCACTTCGCCTGATCCGCTTCTTGGTCGCGTCCATCCCGCCCCCCGAGCGGTGGCGAAAACCATCTCGAAGTGCAACTCCTGCCGGGCGTCGGTGACGTAGATGATCCGGTCGGCGTGCAGCTCGTCGATTCGGAACCTCAGGGCGGCCAGGTCGGTGGTGGCGTAGAGAAACGCCCCGTCGGACTTGCGGATCATCAGGGGGAACGGGTTCCCTTCCGGGTTTTTGAACATCGGCTCGCCGGTAGGCGTGTTGTGGAAGACGCACAAAGCGCCCTCGGATTCGGCAACGGAGATGCGTGGGGCGTCCGTGTTCGGTGCAAGACCGGGCGGGGGATCGCCCGGCTCGCTTGAGGCGGGCTCGCGGGGGGCGAACTGGCGCTTCAGCTTCTCGACCAGGTGGCCCAGGCGATCGGCATAGAAACTCTCTCCGCGCTCGTGCTCGCGCGTGAGACCGACGCCGAGACGCCGATACGCGGTCATGTAGTGACTGCGGGACTCGTCCACGATGTACTGCCACGCCCGCGTCGTGGACGGCTCGTGGTTGTGCAGTGCGACGACCTCGGCCCGGGCGCGTTCATGGAACTCGGGGTCCTCCTTGTCGCGGGCGTTGGCCTGGCGGTAGAAGGCTTCAAGGTCGGTCAGGTGTACCTCGCCGGGATGGTCGAGAGCCTCCGGCATCTTCTCTTTCAGGTACGCGCACAACATGCCGAACTGCGTGCCCCAGTCGCCGACGTGGTTCTGGCGGATGACGGTGTGGCCCTCGAACTCGATGACGCGGGCGATGGTGTCGCCGATGATCGTGCTCCGCAGGTGCCCGACGTGCATCTGCTTGGCGATGTTGGGGCCGGAGTAATCAACGACCACGGTCTGGGGATCGGTCGCCGGTTCGATGCCGAGTCGGTCGTCTTCGCCTGCGGGCGGGATGGTGTTGAGCGTGGCGGCCAGCCAGTCCGATTTCAGGCAGATGTTGATGAAGCCGGGCCCGGCGATCTCGAAAGGCTTGCACATCTCACCGGCCGCGGGGTCCGCTGCCAGCGCGTCCACGATTTGCCGGGCGAGGTCTCGCGGCTTGAGCTTCACCCGCTTGGCCAGGCTCATGGCCACGTTGCTCTGGTAGTCGCCGAACCGCTCGTTGGCAGATGGGCGGATGAGCGGGTCCACCTCACCCTCCTCCTCGCTCAGCGCCCGGGCCAGTGCGGTCTGGAAGAGAGTCTTCAATTGCCCTGCAATCGACTTCATCGAGCTTTCGATCCTGAGTCGCGGGTCGAAAGGGGTATTCTAGTGGATCCCGGCGGGGTTGACACGGTCGGCGGGTCTTCTGTAGGTACAGGCCCATTCCGGGGAGCGGACACCGGCGGAGTGCTTGTGGAAACCACCCATGATGTGATCGTGGTCGGCGGGGGCGGGAGCGGGTTGGCGGCCGCGGTGAGTGCAGCCGAGAACGGCGCCACCGTACTGCTGCTGGAGAAAGAAGCACAATTGGGGGGGACCACGGGCATCGCGGTCGGCTCGTTCACGGCGAGCTGCACCGTTTATCAGCAACGGGCCGGGATCGACGACAACCCGGACGATCACGAGGAAGACGCGAGCAAGTTCGGCCCACCGGAATACCAGGCCCGTAACAACTCGGAATTGCGGCGGTTTCTCCTGGGCGAGGCAGCCAACACGTTGAATTGGCTGATCGACATGGGGCTGGCCTTCCACGGGCCGAGTCCCGAGCCGCCCAACCGCGTGCATCGGATGCACAACGTCGTGCCCAATGCCAAAGCGTATATCGCCACGCTGCAAAGCAGGCTGCTCCGCTACGGTGGGACGATTCTGTGCAATGTCCCGGTCCGGGAGCTCACGACGGCAGACGGACGGGTGACGGGCTTGGTCGCATGCGTGGGGGGCGAGCAGCGGCGGTTCCGTGCCCGGTGGGGCGTGGTGCTGGCGGCCGGCGACTACGCCAACTCGCCCGAGTTGATCGCCCGGCACAAGGGCCCTCAGTTCGCGAACATCGAGGGGATCAATCCTTACTCCACGGGAGACGGGCATTGCCTGGCGGAGAGTGTCGGGGCAAAGATGGTCAACATGGACGTGGCCTATGGGCCCGAGCTCCGCTTCGTCGCGCCGCTCGACAAAGGGTTCATGCAACTGCTGCCCGCCAGCGGGCCTCTGGCGAGGCTGATGGGCAAGCTCATGCCGCTGGTGCCCGGGTTCGTGATGAATGCGATGATCAAGCGGCTGCTCGTCACGTGGCAACATCCTGAAGACAGCCTCCTCGGCGACGGTGCGATCCTGGTCAACGCAAGAGGCGAGCGGTTCTGCAACGAGACCGTGTCGCCTGACCGCGAGATCGCCGTCGCGTCGCAGCCGGATAAGATCTGCTACATTCTGCTGGACGAGCGCCTGGTGGAACGGTACAGCGGCTGGCCGCATTTCATCTCGACCGCTCCCGAGATCGCATACGCGTATGTCAAAGACTATCTGCGTCTGAGGCGTGACGTGGCGGTTGCCGGTGACTCGCCCGAGGCGGTAGCCGTAGCTCGCAACGTCCCGGCTGACGCGCTTCGCACCACGGTGGGCACGTGGAATCGTTGTGCTGCCCAAGGGTACTCCGATCGGTTCGGGCGCACCGGCTCGACTGAGCCGCTCAGCGGCAGCCGGTGGGTGCTGCTTGGTCCGGCCAAGGCCTACTTCACCACGACCGAAGGGGGTGCCGCCATCAACCAGCGGATGCAGGTCCTCGACGAGGCAGGCCGGCCAATCCCGGGCTTGTATGCGGTCGGACAGAATGGTCTCGGCGGCCAGGTCCTCTGGGGGCACGGCCTCCACATCGCCTGGGCCCTCACCAGCGGGCGGCTCGCCGGGCAGGTGATCATGCGTGGTGATTGACGAAGCGGCAGTCAGCCCTGCGTCGGAGACGCGTTCGCCACGTCGGCGGCTGGAATCATCGTGTCTGGCCCCCGGAACGAGGCAGGCCACCCGACGCCCACCCGGCAACGGAGTGGGGCGCCCTCCTGCCGTCGGTCTATCGATCGCCGAACAAGTCTCCGAGTCCGCCGAGGACGGAGCCTTCGCCGCGTTTCTTTCCGCCCTGGCGCGGGGCGTGGGCGATGATGCGGTCCGCCAGGCGCGAGAAGGGGAGCGTCTGGAGCCAGACGGTTCCCTGGCCTCGAAGCGTGGCCAGGAACAGTCCCTCGCCGCCGAAGATCATCGACTTGAGGTTGCCGGCCCGCTCGATCGAATACTCAATACCGGGCGTGAAGGCGACCAGGCACCCGGTGTCAACGCGGAAGGTTTCGCCGGTGAGTTCTCTCTTGATGATGGTCCCCCCGGCGTGGACGAAGATCATGCCGTCGCCGCGGAGCCGTTGGAGAATGAACCCCTCGCCGCCGAAGAAGCCGGTGCCCAATCGCCTGGTGAAGGTGATACCCACCTCGGTGCCGAGGGCGGCGGCGAGGAACGCGTCCTTCTGGCAGGTCAGCTCGCCGCCGGCCTGTCCGAGGTCGAGGGCGATGATCTTGCCCGGATAGGGCGCAGCGAAGGCCACCCGCTTCGGGCCGGTGCCGGCGTTGGTGAAGTGGGTCAGGAACAGGGACTCGCCGGTGATCATGCGCTTGGCCCCTGCGAAGAGCTTGCCGAAGATCCCGGCGTCGGGCTTGGAGCCGTCACCCATCTTGGCCTCGAATGTGATGCCGTCGTCCATGTAGTTCATGCCCCCGGCTTCGGCAATCACCGTCTCGCCCGGGTCCAGCTCGACCTCGACGACCTGCATGTCGTCGCCGTGGATTTCGTAGGTGACCTCGTGGCAGCGGCGGGGCTCGCGGGCGGGTTGCGTCCGGGGTGGCGGAGGCGAAGCGGCCGGTGCGGCGGCACTGGGAGAGAACAGCCCGCTGACGCGGCTGGCAGGGGCCCAGTTGGCCATGCCGTCTTTCCACACCAAATCGGCCGGCTGCAAGTCGCCGGCCTGAACAAGCCGCTTCAATTCCTGTCCCGAGACCGGTCCCACCTGCTGGTCGTTCTTCATGTAGTACCATTCAACCATGTCGATCTCCTTGCTCCTTGGGAAGGTTGTCGCCGCTCGTTTGTGACTTCCCGCCCCTTGGATACGCATACTATAGGACGCGGCGGGTATCAGGCAAAGAACCGCGAACCCCGGGGCGGGACCGTCGTATGGAAGGATGCTGAGACATTGTGAGCTTCTCATGGTTTCCCTCCTCCCGCGACCATCGCCGGGGTGAGGCGCCCGGCGAGGGCGTCCTACCCCGGCGATTCGCGTTGCAGGGGGCTGGGCGGCGCCAGATGGTGCGAGAAAGTGGGAAGGTGGGAAAGTGGGAAAGTGGGAAAGTGGGAAAGTGGGAAAGTGGAAGGGGCGGAGGCGGACGTGAAGAGGAAAGTCACCAGTGAGCGGAGGGGGATCGCGAAGCCGCAAGCGGCTGGGGGTAGCGGAATGGTTCATGCCACCGCGGCCCCGCCGATCGCGGGCTCCACTCGCCCTTCGACGGATGTTGGACATTCATCATTCAGCGTTCAGTATGGTAATCCTGGAGGGCCTGTACGAACCAGTCGCCGGCCCGGAGGGCACCGATGGCCTGGACGGCCGCCCGGGCCCCGGTCATGGTGGTGATCAGGGGAATGTTGTGCATGACGGCGGCGGAGCGGATTCGGCTCTCGACGGCAGAGCTTCCCCAGTAGATGGGCGTGTTGATCAGCAGGTCCACCTGCCCGTCATTGATGAGGTCGATGAGATAGGGCCCTGATGCATCCTGCATTTTGTAGACGAGTTCGGCTTCGGTGCCCGAGTTGCGAAGGGCCTCACGCGTCCTGAGGGTCGAGAGAATGCGGAAGCCCATCCGCATGAACTCGCGGGCGACGGGCAGGATGAGGGGCTTGTCGTGGTCGTTGACGCTGATCAGGACGGTTCCCGAGGTGGGCAACGGCGTACCGGCGGCCATCTGTGCCTTGGCGAACGCGAGGGCGAACGAGGCATCGACGCCCATGACCTCGCCGGTGCTCCGCATCTCGGGACCGAGGATGCAGTCGATTCCCGGGAACTTGGTGAACGGGAAGACCGCCTCTTTGACCGAGACGTGTCTGGGCCGGGGTGCTTCCGTGAGGCCGTAGTCGCCAATGGCCTGTTCGAGCGTCCTGCCCAGCATGATCTGAGTGGCGAGCTTGGCCCAGGGCACGCCGGTGGCCTTGCTGACGAAGGGCACGGTGCGGGACGCCCGCGGGTTCACCTCCAGGACGTACACGACGTCGTCCTTGACCGCGTATTGGACGTTCATCAATCCGCGGACCTTGAGGCGCCGGGCGAGCAGATCAGTCTGGCGCTTGATCTCGTCGATGGTGGCGGGTGAGAGCGAGTAGGGGGGCAGCGCGCAGGCGCTGTCGCCGCTGTGGATTCCCGCTTCCTCGATGTGCTCCATGACGCCGCAGACCACCGTCTTCTCGCCGTCGCTGATGCAATCGACGTCCACCTCGATCGCCTCGCTGAGGAACTTGTCGATCAGGATGGGGTGTTGCCTGTCGGTGGCGGCCTCGTGGTCGCTTGCCGTCCGGTCGGTCGCGGTCAGGGCCTGGCCCATGTACCGGACAAGATCCTCTTCGAGGTGGCACTTCTCCATGGCTCGGCCGCCCAGGACGTACGACGGTCGAACCAGGACCGGGTAGCCTATGTCGGCGGCAATGCGCTTGGCGCCCTGAAGGTCGAACGCGATCCCGTTGGCTGGCTGGTGGAGGCCCAATTCGTTCAGGATTCTCTGGAACTGCTCGCGGTCCTCGGCCAGGTGGATGCTCTCGGGCGTGGTGCCGAGGATCGGCACACCGGCATCCTTCAGCGCCTGGGCCAGGTTCAGAGGCGTCTGCCCGCCGAACTGGACGATGACGCCCTGGAGAAAGCCGCCGCCGCTTTCGCCCGGGGCGAAGGGGCGACCGTTCAGCCGCTCGCAGATGTTGAGCACGTCCTCATGCGTCAGCGGCTCGAAGAACAACAGGTCACTGGTGTCGTAGTCGGTGCTGACCGTCTCGGGGTTCGAGTTGACCATGACCGTCTCGAAGCCCATGTCGCGGGCGGTGAACACGGCGTGGACGCAGCAGTAGTCGAACTCGATGCCCTGGCCGATGCGATTCGGCCCCCCACCGAGCACGATCACCTTCCGCTTGTCGCTGACCCGTATCTCGTCGTCGGGATTGGGCGACACATGGCGGATCGGACGTTCGGCGAGTTCGCCAGGCGGGTTCTCATGCGATGAGTAGTAGTAGGGCGTATATGCCTCGAACTCGGCGGCGCAGGTATCGACCAGCTTGTAGCCAGGCCCGATTCGATGAAACGCGCGGAAGGATCTGATTCTCTGAACGGTATCCGCCCCGATTCGGCCCAGAAGAACATAGGCAAGCTGTGGATCGGAGTAACCCAGTTGCTTGGCTTTTCGAACAAGATTGCACAGCTCCTCACTTCGGTTCCAGCGTTGATAGAACTCAGCTACCCGCCTTGCCTCGTTGGCCACCGCTCGTTGAGTCTCCATTGGAGCATTTCGGACGGATGCCTCCACCTGTTCCTGGGACATGCCGGCAAGCCGTTCTATTTCCGCTTGCGGTGTGGTAAGACGGAAAAGCTGAAGCTCTCGAATACGCTCAAGGTATTCGATCAGCAGTTCCTTGTCGTCCACAAACGATAAGAGCTGGTTCTCGAACTCCACCAGTTGGAGAATGTTGTCCAGGAACCACGGGTCGATCCTGGTCAGCCCGTAGACCTGCTCGACCGACCAGCCCATCTTGAAGGCATAGCGGATGTAGTGGAGTCGGCCCTGGCAGGGGCGTTCGAGCTTGTCGCGGAGGACGTCGAGGGGAATGGGCCACTCGGATGCGTGCTCCTCGTCGGTATCGGCCGGTGCCTCGCCCGACCGCCAGCCCTTGATTGGTTCGGTCTCCAGCGAGCCGCGGGCTTCAGCCCGCCCGGTCCTGTCTTCCTCAGGCGCCGCGTCGTTCTCCTGAGATCCCCACGCCGCGCAGGCTGAAGCCTGCGCCTCCTCGCGCGGGGATCTGGCGCCCGTGCGGCGCTGTGCGGCCAGCCACTTGTCGTTGCCGTCCAGCCCGAGGCCGAACCGCTTGATCTCCATCGACCGGATGCCTTTCTGGAGGGCCTCTTTGAACGTCCGGCCGATCGACATGGCTTCACCGACGCTTTTCATCTGGGTGGTGAGCGTCTCGTCGGCCTCGGGGAACTTCTCGAACGTCCACCGCGGGATCTTGACCACGCAGTAGTCGATGGCCGGCTCGAAGCTGGCCGGTGTTTCCCTGGTGATGTCGTTGGGGATCTCGTCGAGCGTGTAGCCGATCGCCAGCTTGGCGGCGATCCGGGCGATCGGGTACCCGGTCGCCTTGCTGGCCAGGGCTGAGCTTCGCGAGACCCGGGGGTTCATCTCGATGACCACCATCCGCCCGGTCTCGGGGTGCACGGCAAACTGGATGTTCGACCCGCCGGTATCGACGCCGATCTCCCGGATGATCCTGATGGCGGCGTCGCGCATGAGCTGGTATTCCTTGTCGCTGAGGGTCTGGGCGGGGGCGACGGTGATCGAATCGCCGGTGTGCACGCCCATGGGGTCGAAGTTCTCGATCGAGCAGACGATGACGACGTTGTCGGCCCGGTCGCGCATCACCTCGAGCTCGTATTCCTTCCATCCCTGGCAGCTCTCCTCGATGAGGATTTCGTTGTTGAGCGAGTATTCGAGCCCGCGCCGGGCGATGGTCTCGAACTCCTCGAACGTGCCGGCAAACCCGCCGCCCGTACCGCCCAGCGTGTACGCCGGCCGGATCGCCACCGGCAGGCCGATGTCCTTGAGGATTCGCCTGGCCTGGTCCCAGGAGTGAGCGACGCCGGACGCCGGCACGTCGAGCCCGATGTGAAGCATGGCCTTCTTGAACTCGGTGCGGTCCTCGGCCTTATGGATGGCCCGGCGGTCGGCCCCGATGAGCGTGACCCCGTGTTTCTCCAGGATGCCCCGGTCGGCGGCCTTGGCCGCACAGTTGAGCCCGGTCTGGCCTCCCAGGGTGGGCAGTAGGGCGTCCACGGGGATTCCACGCCGGCGTTCGGCGGCCAGGATCTTGTCGATCGCTTCGGGGATGATCGGCTCAATGTAGACCCGGTCCGCCATCTCAGGGTCGGTCATGATGGTGGCGGGATTGCTGTTGAGCAGCACGATCCGGATTCTCTCCTCGCGCAGGGCCTTGCACGCCTGGGTCCCGGAGTAGTCGAACTCGCAGCCCTGCCCGATCACGATCGGGCCGGAGCTGATGATCATCACGCACTTGAGGTCTTGGCGTTTCGGCATCGGGAATCAATGTAAGCGAGATGCCCGGCGAATTCGACCTGTGCGGTGGCCGTCGGCTCGGGGACCGGCGGTCGGCGTTCGAGGTCGGGGGCATGACAGTTCCAACGGGGACCTTCGGGCGGAGCACGGAGCGGCGCCTCGCTTTTCCGAACCCCGACCGTCAGGGAGGGGAGTATCTGCGGACGCGCCAGGTCCGCTTCCTTACGGGCGCGCTGCGGAGAGGGGTCCGCTTCCTAACGGGCGCGCTGCGGAGAGGGGTCCGCTTCCTTACGGGCGCGGTTCGGAAACACCTGGGGGCGGCATGGCCAGACCGGACACCGGCCGGTACAATGCCGGCGTCGTATCAACGATGACCGGAGCACGGGTGTGACCTGACCGAGAGCCCCTCGCAAAACCTGGGAACCACCGGTCGAGAACCGGTGCCCGAGGGAGGTTCTGGGATAGGTCTAATCGGAGGCTAGCTATGTCAAGGCAAAACAGCACAGGGAGGATGGGTCGTCGGACTTTTCTGGCCGGTGCGGCGGCGACGACGTTCAGTGTGATGAACCCCTCGCGGGTTCGCGGCGCCGAAGCGAACTCGACCATCACGCTGGGCCTGATCGGCTGCGGCGGCCGGGGCAACTGGATCGCGGAACGGTTCATCAAGCACGGCAAGTACAGGTTCGTGGCCTGTGCTGACTACTACCAGGACCGGGTGGACTCCTTCGGCGAGAAGTTCGAGGTCGATCCGTCCCACCGGTACACGACGCTGTCGGCTTACAAGAGACTCGTGGCGGAGAAGGTGGACGCGGTAGTGATCGAGAGCCCGCCCGCTTTCCATCCTGAGCACGCAGCCGCTGCCGTCGATGCCGGCAAGCACGTCTTTCTGGCCAAGCCGATCGCGGTGGACGTGCCGGGCTGCCGCTCGATTGCCGAATCGGGAGCCAAGGCGACGGCCAACAAGCTGGTGTATCTGATCGACTTCCAGACGCGGGCGAACGAGTTCTACCGCGATGCAGCCAGGCGCGTGCACAACGGCGACATCGGCAAGTTCGTCTGCGGAGAGGCCCGCTATCCGTGCCACGGATGCAACCCGTTCGGCCCCAAGGCCCCGGAAGACAAGCTCAAATCCTGGTATTGCTTCCGAGAGATCTCCGGCGACTTCATCGTGGAGCAGAGCATCCACGCCGTGGACGTTGCCTCCTGGTTCATCAATGCCGATCCTATCAGCGCGGTCGGCACCGGGGGCACAAAGGGCCTCCGCCACTACGGGAACATCTGGGACCACTTCGAGGTCATCTACAAGTTTCCCAACGGTGTCCCGGTCTCGTTCTACTCGGTACAGGCGATTCCCAAAGCGCCGAACGAGATCGCCTGTCGCGTCTATGGCTCGAAAGGTCTGGTTGAAACGGACTACTACAGCCGCGTGTCGGTCCGCGGCGTGAATCCGTCCAGCGGGGGCAAGTGCCCCGATCTCTTTGACGCCGGTGCCCGGACGAACATCAAGGAGTTCCACGAGTTCGTCACCCAGGGCAACTGCAGGAACCCGACCGTCGCCCCCTCGGTTCGCAGCAACCTGACGGCTATCCTCGGCCGCAATGCCGGTTACAAGGGCGGCGTCGTGATCTGGAAAGAGATGATGGACGCCAACGAGAAGATGGAGCTGGACCTGAAAGGTTTCAAGAGCTGAGACGCAGCAGTCATCTTCACGCACGGCGAAATGAACAATGTCACGTCTTGCACGGGTCCTGCGAGCGGTCCGTCGAACCACGATGAGGCTGGCGCTGGGGACCTTTACCCTGCTTGCTGCGACGTGCGACAAGGACGGGCCGGCCGATGTCACGGCGGGAAGCGGCGGGGGCAAGAGCGCCGAGAGAGTGGCCGCAGGGCCTGAAACATCGCAGCCGGCGTGGCCGATCGGCCAAGCGAGGGCCAGAGGTCCGACGGAGACGATGCCCTTTTCTGAGGGGGGCGCCCGGTCATACATCGGTGAACACCTGGGTCAAACCCGCCTGCAGGAAGCCCCCCGCCTGGACATCTTCGCGGCATCGGCGCTGGGCATGGTGGATCGTGTTGCGGCCCTTGTCGAACAGGACCCCTCACTGGTCAGGGCCGGGTGTGGTCAACGCCGGACCCCCCTCCATTCGGCAGCGGCCAAGGGCCATGAGGCCGTGGCGGAGCTTCTCATCGCCAGGGGAGCAGATGTGAACGCGCAGGACCAGTTGGGCCTGACCCCGCTGCATGTGGCGGCATTCGCCGGCCAAAGACGCATGGCGGGATTTCTCATTGCCAACGGCGCGGACATACATGTCAGGGCCTCGGACGGCTGGACCGCCCTGCACGAGGCGGCGAGCAGCGGGCACGGGTCTGTGGCGGGGCTCCTCGTTGACCGGGGCGCCGACGTCGATGCGAGGGACGAGGCGGGCACTACCCCCCTGTACCGCGCGGCGCAAAGGGGCCGCACCCTTGCCGCAGAGCTTCTCATTGCCAAGGGAGCTGAGGTCGATGCAAAGGGCGACTTCGGCGACACCCCCCTGTGGATAGCGGCACTCAACGGTCACAACGCCGTAGCCGAACTGCTCATCGCCGCGGGCGCCGACGTCAATGCGACCGATACGCTTGGCGGCAGCCCGCTGGACTATGCGGCAAAGGAGGGCCACACGCCGCTGGTGAAGTTGCTCATAGCAAAGGGCGCTGACGTCAATGGCAAGGACCGTGTCGGCCAGACTGCCCTGCACTTCGCCGCATCGAGCGGCCACAAGCCGGTGGTGGAGCTTCTCATCGCCGAGAATGCTCAGGTCAATGCCAAGGACACCAGAAGCCGGACCCCGTTGCAGATGGCACAGCGACAGGGTCACCAGGCCGTCGCCGACCTTCTCCGCAAGCACGGGGCGAAGGAATGACAAACTCTCGCTCTCCGATTCATTCAGGGGGTGCCTGCGAGCCGGGGTTCCGTGATGAATGATCCGAATCAGCCGGCTGGGTTGCCGGATTGACGGTCTTGTCCGGCAGCAGGGTCTTGCGGAGCGCTTCCAGGTTCGGTGCCAGGTCCAAGTGTGGGCGTACCACTTCGAGGAAAAGATCGTAATCGTAACGATTGTAGCCGAAATTGACGCCCGCCAGCGAAAGATAACGCACACGTTTGTTGACCACGTCCTTCAGGAAGCTTACGGTCTCGGGGTAGTAGATGAAGAACTGTCCCCCGCGTCCCATGATCTCGGAGGGGTTGATCTGGACCATCATGTTGCGGGCACCGATGGCACGGAATGCTTCGACCTGCTGGGTATTGAGGTAGTGACTGATAATCGTCCCGGGAAAGCGGCGCAACAGCCAGTGATGGAACGGCTGGGGTTGCCGCCACTTGCCGCCGATGGAGTCAACGTAGATGAACACCTCGGGATTGACCTGCCGGCAGGCGGTGAAGAACGCCTCCACTTCTTGTCTGAGTCTGGTGCTGTCGCCGGACCTGACGAACCACTCGATGCTCAATTTGACGATGTCCGCTCGGGCATCTCGCGGAATTTCAGGGCCCAGCCAGCTCCGAAGCCAGGGCGTGAGATGCTGCTGGTCCTTGACTTCGGGGAGCGCCAGCGGCTCAATCGCCACCATCAACCCTCGCTGGTGGGCATAGGACACGGTTTGAAAGAGAAAATCCCTGTAGTGAGGGTTCAGCCCTTCGGGCGTAAACAGATGACCCCTGGCGGTGCGGATATCGTCGCCCATGCAGAACACGTTGAACGCGCCGAGCGTCACCGCCTCATCCACCCAGTGCTGCATTCGGGCCAGTTCCCAGACGTAGTAGTCGTAGCGCGGGTAGAGCTGGAAGATGTGGCTACGACCGGTCTTCAGGTAAAGCTTGTTGAGTTCCTTGAAAACCTCCGGCCCGACCGCATCGGCCCAGACCTGGAATTCAGAAAGAACAATGAACCTCTCCGGTGCGCTGTCAGCGGCGCCGGCGCCAAGAAACAGAGATAGGATCAGGGAAAGCATCATTTTCCTGCCTTTCTCGCCTCAGGGGAAACTGCGTCCCCTTTTCGCGTAACGGACTCGATGCCTGAGATAGTTGCGGCACGTCGTTGACCTGCCCTACGCGTGGCTGCCCCGCGTCGCTTACCTGCTCTGGGGTTTCGACGCGGGCTGTGATGCCGGTCCTGAGGCGGGCTGAGACGCGGGCCGCGAGCTTGCGGACCGGGCCGTCAGGATCGACGTTTTATACTGCTCGACCGTGGCCCTGGTGGTGCGCTTCATGAGCACGGGTGAGCCGGGCTCACGAAACGACAGGAGTCGGTGATTCCTGTCGAGACGGTAGTGGCCGGCGGTTCCTTCGCCCTGATTGGCGACCGCGACCTCCGTCGTGCCGTCCGGCTTGAGGGTCGGCGTGAACACCTGATTGGCCGCGGCGCCAGTCATGGGATTGAAAACTCTCAAGGCGAACGGACCGTCTTTCGGCAGGGTCACGAGCTGCAGCAAGAAAGATGCGCCGATCACGAACGGCCTTTCGGGAATGGGCAACTCGCTGGACGTCTCGTCGCCTTGCTCCATGAGGTGAAGGCTGATCTTCTTCTGGCCGACCTTTGTCCTCGAGCGGAACAGAAGCATGTCGGCGTCTGGGGCATCAAGGGTGCATTCGATGCGGACCTCGGCGGGGGTAAACTTGGGATCTGCGGTGGCTTCCACGCGGGTCAGGAGGGCCGCGTCCTCGGTGAGCTTCTCCGTGAGGGCGTAACGGTATTCATACCTGTGCTTGTCCCTGCCGGCCTTGAGTGAGAGCTCGCCCACGCCGACGGTCTGTCCCTGCTGGTTCATCTCAAGGTATATCGTACCGGCATGCCCTTCATCGAGGGGCCGCAAGGTTCTCAACAGCTCGCTGCCCCTGGTCAACTCCGCCTTGAGATCCTGGCCCCATGAAACGGCCGCCGGACTCAAGAACACCGTCGAGAACAACACCACATGCCTCAACATTCTCATGTTACGACTCCCTGAAGCATTCATGGTTCGTCATTCATTCCTGGCGTATCAGTCGAGCGTTTTCAGTTCTGCCAGCAGAGCGTCGATGAGCGGCCGGAGCGTGGCCCGGCTGAAATCGAACTTGACCCCGGCGGCGGCCCATAGCTCAGGCAGGGGGCGGGCCCCGCCCAGGGACAACGCCTCGCGGTACTGCCTGAGGGCGTTGGCTTTGTCCTGGCGGGCGTTCTGCCAGAGCTGGAGGGCGCCGATCTGGGCGATGCCGTACTCGATGTAATAGAACGGACAGTTATACAGGTGGAGCTGGCGTTGCCATTGGGCCCGGCGGGCCTGCTCGTAGCCGGTCCAGTCTTCGACGCCGCCGAAGCGTTCGAGGAGCGACGACCACTGTTGCGTGCGCTGCTCGCGGGTATGGGTGGGGTTGGTGTAGAGCCAGTGCTGATATGCGTCGATGGTTGCGATCCAGGGGAAGATGTTCAGGATGCCTTCGAGCTGTTCGCGTCGGGCCCGCCCAAGATCGTCGCCGCGGTAGAACACGTCGAGGTGCTCGTAGGCTAACAGCTCCATACCCATCGAGGCGACCTCGGCCATCTCCATACCACAGTGGCGGTAGGCCAGCAGCGGTTCGTCCCGGCACGCGATGCAGTGGAAGGCGTGGCCGGCCTCATGGAGCAGCATTTCCACGT
The DNA here is from genome assembly GCA_964579675.1 of uncultured Planctomycetales bacterium. Classification (GTDB taxonomy): domain Bacteria; phylum Planctomycetota; class Phycisphaerae; order UBA1845; family PWPN01; genus CAZOIA01. The sequence goes on from CAZOIA010000003.1 coordinate 66,979, forward strand.
CGCCGTGGAGCCCCACCGCGTTCATGAAGATGAACGGGTGCCGGGTCTCGTCGAAGGTGGCCTGGTAGCCGCCGGGGGCTTTGCCCTTTCGGCTTTCGAGATCGAGCCAGTCCGCCCGGACCATCTCATCGAACTGTTCCCCGAGGGCGGGGTCGATCCGGTGGAAGATGGCGGAACACTTCTCGGACAGGGTCGCGGCCTTCTCGAAGGGTCTGAGCGGCGGGCGGTTGTGTGGATCGACTCTCAGGTCCCAGGGGCGGAGGGGATCGACGGCCAACGTCTTGCGCCGCCGGTCCTGAACCGCCCGCCTGGCCGGCACGACAACATTCTCGACCGCGTCGTGGAAGGCGAAGCAGTCGGCCGGGGTGTAGTCGAACCGTTCATAGGCTTTGAACTGGTAGTCCCGGAAGTTGTCGAAGCCGGCGTTGGCGGCGATCTTCGCTCGCAGGTCCATCATCTTGTCGAAGATGTCGTCGAGTTCGTCGCGATCGGTGAGGCGGCGGTTGACCACCAGCTCCCAGGTTCCCTGGCGGATCGCGCGATCGGGCTCCTGCTGGTATCGGGCCATTTGCTGCAGCGTCTGCTCCCGGCCGTCGTACTCGACGGTCATGGCTCCGCAGAGTTTCTGATATTGCTGATATAGCTTCTTGTCCTCGGTTTGCAGCGGGACGTTCTCGGAGCGAAAGATCTCGACCGCGGTGGTGGTGCTGCGATCGTAGACGGCGTATCTCGACGTCGGCAGTTCTTTTCGGGCCGACGATGCGACGTACCGCTGTCGCAACTTGTGCCAGCGAGGCCTGCATTTCGGTTCAATCTGCTCGATGAAATGAAGATACGCTCGCTCGGCCTCCTCGTCGTCGGTATGGCGGGTCGAGGCGACGTCCCGCATCGTCGACTCCTCCTCGAGGCAGGCGGCGAGCTCGCTCCCGTCGAGCAGCCATTGCTCCAACTGTGCAACGGTGTCGATCGGGCGGCGTTCGAGATCGTCGAAGATCGGCTCGATCCGGTTCCAGTCACCCATGTCGGCGTCGGGGGGGACGAACTTCCGTGGGTAGTCTTTCCGCATGTCAACGTTCATTTGTGGGCCTCAATAGCAGCGCGCTCCCCTTCGGGTCGCGGCTAAACAACGGTCTATTCCTGAGTTCATTCCTGAGTCTGTTCCTGGCCCCCTCTGTGTATCTCTGTTCGTCTCTCTATCTCTCCATATCTCTATCTCTCCATATCTTTATCTCTCCATGTCTCCGTCTCTCCATCTCTCCGTCTCTCTACCCCTCCCTCGCTCCTCGTCGGGTTTCTCACTTCAGTCCCTGCAGCCGGACGCCTTTCATGATCTGCTCGCGGAAGATCACGAAAACCGTGAACAGGGGGATCGTCTCGATGACCGACAGGGCCATCAAGGCGTTGAACCCGATCCCCTGGCGCATCATTTCGAGCTGCTCCGGGCTGGCGGAGGCGGCTTCGGGGACGTTCCAGCCGGTCAGGAATCGCGACAACTTGTATAGCACGACCGAGAGCGGCCACTTCGATTGCTCGTTCATCAGGATAATATAGGGTGTGAGGAAGGAGTTCCATACCGCGGTGAATGCGAAATAGGTGGTCACCATCACGACGGGAAAGCTGAGCGGGATGAGGAGGGAGACGACCACGCGCCATTCACTGGCTCCATCGAGCCGGGCGGATTCGAAGAGCTCATTGGGCAAGGTATCGAAGAATCCCTTGAAGAGCAGGAAGTTGAAGGCGTTGAAGCAGGCGGGCAGGATCACGCCCATATAGGTGCCGATGAAGGTGATCGAGGGGGCGGTTACATCGGTGAAGGGGATGTTCGGGATGTCGCGGGTGGGCCAGGGGAAGTGGCTCAGCAGCAGGAAGCGCGGAATGGTGCTGATCTCGCCCGGGATCATGAGGGTGCCGATCGCGAAGTAGAACAGTACGGTCTTGGGCCACCCGGTGTGCAGCCGGCTGACCGCGTAGGCCAGCAGCATCGTGATCGGGATCTGAAAGCCGACGGTCGTGCAGACGATGATGAGTGAGTTGGCGATGTAATACCACATCGGGTACTTGAAGACGGTGTCCGTCCGATGGGTGTTGAACAGCAGTTGGTAACTGGCGACGGTGGGTTCCGAGGGAATCAGTCGGCCCGGGTCCTTGAAGATCTCCTGGGTCGGCTTCATCGACGCCGACACCATCCAGAGAAAGGGGAACAGGTGCAGGGCGACGCCCAGGATGAGCACGCTCCAGATGAAAACCAGGAGCGTGCGGGCGCGGAAGCTGGATCGCCCGACCTGGGGTATCAGCGGCATGGCGGGGCCCCCAGGCTGAACGATGAACTGAGAGTCGGGAATTGAGAACTGAGAATTGAGAGTCGAGAATCGAGGGTTGGCATGCGCGCATATTGCGAAGCCGCTGGCGGCGCGGTCCGGATGGAGGATCGCCCGGCTCGCTGGACGCCGACGCCTGATGGCTGAAAGCTGACCGCTGAGAGCCTTCCTCTCACGTGTCGATATCCTCCTTGAAGAACGTTCGCTGGAGGATCACGAGGATCATGATGACGAAGAAGAAAACGACGGCCAGGGCGGTCCCCTTGCCGAAATCGAGGTTGGCAAAGGCGATGTCGTAGATGTACAGGGCGACGGTGCGGGTGACGTCTCCGGGGCCGCCGCCGGTCATGATGAA
>CAZOIA010000004.1:0-68949 GCA_964579675.1 uncultured Planctomycetales bacterium
TGCATCTTCATGTGCCATGTCAGCCGGCCTTGTTACGAAGCCCGCGCAGAACACCGAACTGCGCAAAACGAGACTACATCTCGTCGGATCGGCTAGATGCGACGCCTGGATTAGCCTCGATCGGCGTTTTCGGACTCCGCGCCGGCTTGGCGTCTCAGTCTTCGGGTCGGCTTCGTGAGCCCCCGTCCGCCCCGATTACCTTCGCCCCGACGGCGGTGAACCACCGCCAAACGTGACCCACTGCCCTCCCGCGATTTACAATCCACCGCGGGAATGCTAATGTGCCGAGCGGATCAAGAGGGTGTTTCACCAGCCGGTGTCTTCTCCAGGCCTGACGGAGACGTGTGACATGCATTGTTATTGGAAGCCTCATCGACGGTGCAGAGTTCTCGTGTTGGCCGCTCTGCTCCCGGGCTGCGGCGGGTCGGATTTCGGCGGCGAGATCAGTATGCCTCCCGGGCAGCAGCACGTTCTCAGGTCCGAACAGATCGACGCCGCCCCGCTCAATCTGCCTGCGGACCGGGCCTTCAACATTCACATCAAGGAAAGCCAGCAGTGTCCGGGTGCGGACGGGCGCGCCGGTGCCAGTTCCGACGCCACCGCCGATGGGCAAGCGTTCTGTCAGGCGGAGGCCTCCAACGGCGGGTCCGCTTCCGCCGATTTCAACATCGGGCATCGGATCGTCAACCGCACCGGCTCAGCTCAGTCGGTCCGGATTCAACTCGAATACCAACTCAGCCAGGAGATCGAAGCTTCCCCTGTGCCCACCGCCCGCACCCAGGGGATTGCCCACATGGATCTCGTGGTCCTGGACTCGCACAAACGAAGCATTGCCAAGATGGCGGTCGTCCACGCCACCAGCGACGAGGCCACCGCCACCGTATCCAGCCGGGAGCAACGGGTCCTCGCCGTGCAATTTGAACCGGGCCGGTCCTACGACGTCATGCTGTTCGGGAAGGTTGACGTTGCCACCGACACGGGCCAAAAAGCCGTGGCCCGCCTGGAGATCGCGCAATTGACCATGCGCTTGACCTTCTCGCCGGCGGAGACGCAACCGGCGGCGGAATGATCCGTCGCCGACGATGGCCGCAGCCACGCCAATATGACACCAGAATCAGCCATCGCCGCTTTTGACAAACAGCGGGAAGCCTTCCTGGCGGATCTGATGACCTTCCTGCGGTTCAGGACGATCTCCACCCAGCCCGAGCACGCGGGCGATTTGAGCGAATGTGCCCAGTGGATCTGCCGGCAGCTTGTTGCAGCCGGTCTGGCCGCGGAAATCATCCCCACCGCGGGACATCCCGCGGTCTTCGCCGACAGTGGTCCGCCGGAAGCGGGCCAGGCAAACATCACTCTGCTTTTCTACGGCCACTACGACGTCCAGCCGACCGGGGACCTGAGCCTTTGGGACACGCGACCCTTTGAGCCCACCATCCGCGACGGGGCGATCTACGCCCGGGGCAGCGCCGACGACAAGGGCCAGCTCATGACCCACCTCACGGCCGTGCGCTGCTGGCGGGCGACGCACGAAAGGTGGCCGGTGCGCATCAAGTTCCTGATCGAGGGCGAGGAGGAGATCGGGTCGGAGCATCTGCCGGACCTCGTCGAGGCCAACCGTCAGCGGTTGGCTTGCGATTACGTCGTCCTGTCGGACACGTCGAAGCGCGATGCTGACACGCCCGCGCTGACCTATTCGACCCGTGGGCTTCTTTACAAGCAACTCACCGTCGATGGCCCGGCCCACGACCTGCACAGCGGCCAGTACGGAGGAGCAGTCGCGAACCCGGCCAACGTCCTGGCCGCCATTATCGCATCGTTGCACGACGCCCGGCATCGGGTGACGATTCCGGGTTTCTACGACGACGTGGAGCCTCTCTCGGACGACCAGCGGCGGCGCCTTGCCGAACAGGCCTTGACCGAGGCGGAGCTGCTCGCCGCCACCGGGAGCCCAGCCCCCGCCGGCGAGGAGGGTTGGAGCCCGGTCGAGCGCCGCACCGTGCGTCCCGCCCTCGACGTCAACGGCCTCATCAGCGGGTACACTGCCGAGGGGGCAGCCACCATCATCCCAACGCGGGCCATGGCCAAGGTCTCGATGCGCCTGGTGCCCAACCAGGACCCCGACGCGATTTCCCGCGCGTTCGACGACGCGGTACAGCAAGCCTGCTCCCCTGCCGTCCGGCTGCGGATCGACACCTTTGGCAAGTCTGCCGCGTACGTGGCCCCGCTCGATTCGCCCGGCATGCAGGCCGCCGCAAAAGCCCTGGCCCGAAGTTTCCCGAACCCGCCCGTTTTCGCCCGCGAGGGCGGCACGCTACCCATCCTCCCGATGTTCAAGCGGGTCCTGGGTGCCGACAGCCTGATGCTCGGCTTCGCCATGCCCAACTGCAACGTGCACGGCCCCAACGAGTTCTTTCACGTTCGCGACTTTGAGAGAGGCACGCGGTGTATCCTGAGGTTCCTGAGCGCCGCGGGCGGGATGTAGCAGTAACTTCATTTCCCGCAAGCACTTACGGAAACACCTGCCCGGCCGCTCGCTCCCGGCACGCGGCGCGGCTCGTCGGGACCGGCGGTTTTCAAATCAACGCGTTTCCCGGACCGGCCGATGACTGTAAGATAGAACTGCCCGGCCGGGAGGGCGGGCAAGGTCCCCGGCACCAGGGACGGTGCGATTCTAATTCCGTGCGGTCCGGCCACACGAGGTGCCAGAGGGAGACGGCGCAGCCCACAGCCTGCGGGCCGTCCAACGCGGGCGAGAGCAACGTGGAGAGAGGGTATGAATCCCATGAGAATCAACTGGGTAGTCGGCGCGATCCTGGCGGTCGTCTTTTCCTCCGGCGGCGTTGCCCGAGCGGAGTTCTACCAGGACGTGATCCGGGGATTCGAGCTGTTCGGCTACCGGTTTTCCCTTGAGCGGAACCTCCTGGGCGATGGTTGGGACGCCACTGCCATTGCCGACTACAGCGGTGGCCGAACGTTCAACCTGGGCGTCGCGGACGTAACTCTGACCGGGGCGGTGTTCGCGACCGGCGGGTACACCCTGCGCGGCATCCCCAGAGGGCACTTCACAGTGACCACGGCCGGCGCTCCCCTGGCTTATACCTACGACTTCAACCTGGGTTTGCAGGACACGACGTTCACGGGCAGCGTGCTGATCAACATCGACACCGACGTCAACCTGCTCGGGTTCTACGACCAGACGTTCCAGATCTCGAACCGCGGAACGTTCGAGACTGACGGGCTGCTCGGGGACGATTCTGAATCGCTGGACTATGACCTCGGGCCGGTTAACGTCTCCGGGAACGCCTACGCGGACGCCCTGGCAGCCATGACCCAACCCCTCTTCGACTTCGCCGGCACGGAGAACCCCTTTGCCAAGTTCAGTTCCCGGGCTACGCGCGTTGCCTCCCTGACCGAGACCGCCGACGAGTTGCGGGCCCGCATCGCCTCGGGTGACATCCTCAGCGACGAGGAAATGGCCATGCTCATCAACTGCTCCATGCTGACGAGCATGCTCTCACCGGACGGTTCAGGCAATCCGTTCGACGGCCTCTCGGAGCTGGACGAGCTGCTCGAGACCGGCACGCGCTCGCCGGAGACCGACGGGTACTCGGAAAGCAGTACCGTCCCCGAGCCGCCGACGCTCTTCCTGCTGGTCCTGGGCATGGCGGGGCTTCGACTATGTCGGCGCCTGCCGGCCGCCGCTTGACCGCCCGAGCGGGCCCCCTTCTGCCATCTCCCGAGAGTCCGTTGCACGCCCGGCGCCGCCCGGCCAGAATGCTTGCCGGAGGATAGTATGGGCGTCTGCTGCCTGCTCATGGTTCTGTTTGCCGGGAGGGCTGATCTGCCGCTGTCGTTGCTCGGGCGGCATTACCTCACCTGCCCCGTTTGCCGGGAAGATTTCACCACAGTCGTCTGCACGCAAAGCAACACCCGCGGCGGCGTAGACCGGGACCTGTTCGCCCGATCCCTGGGTCCGCAGCCGGAGTTCTACCGCGTATCGACTTGCCCCCGTTGCGGGTACAGCGGGTACGCCTGTGACTTCGGCCCCGACGTTCTTCTGCCCCCGGACGTCCGCCAGAAGATCCGGGCCAAACCAGGACTGCCGTTGCCGGAGGGCTTCACGCCCGAGAGCGACCCCCGGGAACTCGACGCCGCCGACCGCTACGCCCTGGCGATCACGTGCTATCGCTGGCGGCAGAAACCCGACGAGGCGCTGGCCTGGCTGCACCTCCGGGCGTCGTGGATCGAGCGGGACAAGGGCTCGGTCCTCCCGCCGGAGGCGCGCCTGAAACGGGTGATGCAGTACGTCGAGCGATGGCGGCCCCCGAGGCGCCCGACCGATAACCAGGTGGACGTGGAGATGCAGATGGCCACCCGGATCGCCGAGGCCCTCGCCACGGGCCGATTCAATCGCTACCAGCGGCCCTACGTCGAGCTGGCCCTGGCCCTGATCCTGCGCCGCCACGGCGAGAACCGCCACGCCTCACCGCTGCTCGAGGAGCTGGGAGAAAAGGGGACAGGTGCCTTTTTGTCGGTCGATCGACCGGCGCCCACGCTGAAGGATTCACAGGGCGATCAGGAGACGGAAAAAAAGGTCCCTGACCCCTTTTCGCCAGCGCTGCGGGAGGGGATCGAGCGGATGCGAGAATCGATCGTGCGGGAGCGTGAGCAGCAACGACAAGCGGCCCGCTGCTTCGAGCGGGCGCTGCTCACCGACCAGCCCACGCCTGGAAACCGGGGGCCGGCCTGTTATCTCCTGGCCGAGCTCTACCGTCGCCTGGGCCGGGACCACGAGGCGATTCGATGGTACGACAAGGCCCTGGCCGAATCCGCCCTGCCGCCCGACCTCCGCAAATGGGCCAAGCACCAACGGGCGTGGTCTGCGGCAAAGTAGACGACATCACGGGTGCCCGGATCACAGGGCCGCAAAGTTCCTGAGCATGGCCAGGCCGGCCTGCCGGCTCTTTTCGGGATGGAACTGGGTGGCGAATAGATTGTCCCGCCAGATCATGGCCGTGAAGTCATGCCCGTAGTTGCAGTGGCCGCAGGTGACCTCCGGGCCGATCGGGTCCACGTAGTAGGAGTGCACGAAGTAGAAGTGCTGTCCGCATTCGAGGCCCTCGAGCAGCGGACACGGGGCGGTCCAGGTCAACTGGTTCCAGCCCATGTGCGGCACCTTGAGGCCGGTCGCGGCGGGGTCTTCCGAGAAATCGAAGCGGACGACCCGGCCCGGGAGGAGGCCCAGGCCCTGATACTCGCCGTCCTCGTAGCTCACGTCGAACAGGAGCTGCAATCCCAGGCAAATCCCGAGGAAAGGCCGGCCCGATTCGCCCGCCTGAACCAGCGGCTCGATCAGGCCCTGCTCGCCAAGGTGGGTCATCGCGTCCCGGAACGCACCCACCCCCGGCAGCACGACCTTGCTCGCCCGCTGGAGCTGATCGGGGCTGCTCACAATCTCGGCCGATGCCCCGACGCGCTCGAACCCCTTCTGCACGCTCCGCAGATTCCCCATACCGTAGTCAACAATCGCGATCACGATAATCAGCCTTCAGTTATCAACTCTCGGCGCTCAGCCGCCCGAGATCCCGCGCCGCGAAATCCGCATCCCATCATGTTGGAGTGGAAGGGACCTTGCCCTTGTTCAGCGCCCGATGAAGCTGGCGCATGGCCTGGCGCAGACGTTGCTCGTTCTCGACCAGTGCGATGCGGATGTACCCCTCCCCGTTCTCTCCGAACGCCCGGCCCGGTGCGAGGGCGACTTCCGCCTCGTCCAGCATGCGCATGGCCAAGTCGATCGTGGACTGCCCGGCCAGATGCTCATCGGGCACCCGTGCCCAGACGAACATGCTGCCGCGGTTCCGCTCGGCCGTCCAGCCCATCCGGCGGCAGCCCTCGAGCACCAGGTCCCGCCGCCCCTGGTAGACCCGCGCCTGCTCCTCGACGTCCTCGTGGCAATGGCGCAGGGCGATGATTGAAGCGATCTGCACCGGCTGGAAGATCCCGTAGTCGTAATACCCCTTGATGGTAGCGAGGGCGTCGATCATCGTGCGGTTGCCGGCGCAGAAGCCGATCCGCCAGCCCGCCATGTTATAGGGCTTGCTCATCGTGGTGAACTCGACGCCCACGTCCTTGGCCCCCTCGGCCGCCAGGAAGCTCGGAGCCTTGTAACCGTCGAACGTCGTCTCACCGTACGCAAAATCGTGCATGACTACCACGCCGTGTTCTTTCGCCAGGGCAACCACGTGCTCGAAGAAAGGCGGATCGACCGTCATTGCGGTCGGGTTGTGCGGGTAGTTGAGGATCAGGATCTTGGGCCGCGGATAAAGGTGCTCCACCACGTTCCGGACGCGCCCCAGGAACGCGTCGTCGTTGCCCAGCGGCACGGAGATCACGTTTGCACCGGCCAGGGCAACGCCGTAAACGTGAATCGGAAACGCCGGATCACCCACGACCGCCGTATCCCCAGGGCCCAGCATCGCCAGGAGCATGTGACTGATGCCCTCCTTGCTGCCGATGGTGGCGATGACTTCGTGCTCGGGGTCGAGTTCGACGCCTCGCTTGTCGCGGTAGTGCCTTGCCACGTCTCGTCGAAGGTTGAACAGGCCCCGGGTGGTCAGGCTGTACCGCTGGTTGCGCGGGTCCCGGACCGCCTCGCAGAGCTTGTCCACGATCGGCAGGGGTGTGGGGTCGGACGGGTTGCCCATACCCAAATCAATGATATCGATGCCCTGCTGCCGCTTGCGGTGCCTCAGGGCGTTGATCCGGCCAAAGAGGTACGGCGGGAGCCGGGAGATCCGCTGGGCAGGCTGGATTGTGAATTCGGACATGCGATGATTATAGCGCGCCGGGCGTCCGCCCGGAACTCCACGCTCACTCGCCCGGACCGCGGGACTCGCCCGGTATCGCGATGCCGAGCCGTTTCAGCAGTTGAGCCGCCACCGGGTTCTGCGGTTCGAGCTTCAGCAGCCGCCGGCAGGTATCGGCCGCGTCGTCGCGCTGGTACACGTTGAACTGAAGCCGAGCGAGGACCTCGAGGAATCGGGCGTTCTTTTCCCCCTGTTCGTCCGCTTTGAGCAGGACCTCCAAGGCGGCATGGAGCCTCAGCGTCTGGGCAACGTCCGCCTCCTTCTGGATCGCTGCCGCCAGTTCCATCCGCAGGTCCAGCTCAGCCTTGGCCAACTCGATCCGCCGCTCCACGTCGTCAGGGCTCAAAGCCGACCTCGCCGTCCGCACTTCCGCCAGTTTCACCCCCAGCACCTCCGCATAGGTCGCGTAGTATCGACCGAGCGATGCCAGCAACTCCGAGTCATGACGGTTTTCGCTTAGGGCGTTGAACGCCAGGTCAACTGCCTGTCGGGCTTGAACCCCGGCTTTCTCGAGGTTCCGCCGGGCGTCCTCCGGGTTGCCCGGGACCCGGGTTTCCGGCCTGCTCTGGGCGAGCAGGATGACGGCATGGATGTTGTGGTAGGCCGGATTGCGAGGGGCCTTGTTCGTGGCGGACTCCACCAGCTTGAGTGCCTTTTCATGGTAACCGCTGTCCTGGTAGGTGCCGGCCAGCTCGACCAGGATTTCCGGGTCTTCCGGGTTCAATTCCTTCGCTTTCTCCAGTGTGCTGACCGCCTGATTGAGGTAGCGCAGCCCACGGTAGATTCGCCCCAGTTCCAAGCGGGCCCGCGAGTCCTGCCGGCCGGCGACGGTCTTGAGATAGCTCTCGTAGCGCTCGCGGGCCTGCAGTTGCCGGTCCGAAGCACCCAGGACGCGGGCCAGACCCACCTGGGCTTCGGGACTGACCGGATCATGGAGCAGTACCGCTTTGTACATCTGTTCCGCAGCTTGCAGGTCTCCGGCGTCCATGGCCAGCGGGGCGGCCTCAAGGTATTGCCGGATCGCGAGGCCCAGAAAGGACTTCGCCTCGTCCTCGGCGAGATTCGCCGAGGCCGCGTTTGCCAGCAGCTCATACACATACCCCAGCAATCGAAGGGCCCTGATGTTCTGCCGATCCCGCCTGACCACGACCTCCAGGAGCCTCCGGGCGTCGAAGAGCCTTTGGGCGCGCGTCGCTTCCAGGGCGGTGTCGATCAACTCGCCGTTGCTCATGCCGGGTTTGACGCCTGCCACGCCGGCCAACTCAGGCGGCACCGTCGAGGCCGGCGCGTTGGCTGCCGGCAGCCCCGTCGCAGAGTCCTGGGCCTCGGCAAGCCCCGCCGAACCTGCAACCGCCACCATCACCCCGACCGCCCACACCCGATACGACGCGAGACGATTCACCAATTGTCTCCGCGGTTCGGGCCTGCCAGACACGCGCGTATCCGCGCCGGCGGACCAGTGCTGCCCCCGCCTGATTTCCAGACCCCGTTCACGAGATGCTGTACCCAGTTCTGCGGGTGTGTTCATCGAGCCTCTCCTGATTTGACGTCGAGCAACCCCCCGGAAGTGCTCCCCTACCCTCCCGCAGTCGTTCAATCGCTCACAACCGGCTCTGGTCCTACGAACGGACGGGGAGTCTGTTCGCGATTCTCACCGGCTCCCGGACATGAACTATAGAGAGGGTCCCAATACCGGTCAAGCTGGTCCCCGGAACGCTTACCCCTGGACGCTCAGCGGTCCGTAAGTAACGTCTGCCGGCGCGCCGCCCTGCCATTCTCCCGAGGACGCGCCCTGGGTCGCTTGTTCCTCCCGGAGTTTATCGATCAGCATGACCCAGGTTTCCCGCTGGTACTCGAGTATCTCGAGCGCCTGGTTGGCAACGGCAACGTCGCGATTCGTGCTGGCCTCGACCAGTTTCCGGTAGATGAAGTTGTACAGTCCGGCCATCCGGGTGCACAGGTCCTTGTCGACCTCGTAGTTCAGGGAATTGAGCAGCTCGATGATGATCTTCTGGGCCCGGCTGAAACCGTTGAACGCCTCTTCCCAATTCCTGCTGTTGATGCCCTCCACGCCCCGGCGCGCGAACCGGATCGCGCCGTCGTAGAGCATCAGTTGCAACTGCTCCGGCGGTGCAGTCAGGATGGCGTTGCGAAGGTACTCGTCTGGCACTTGACCCATAGCCGGTGTTGTTATCGGCTACCCGCCGGGCGCGGTTAACCTGTTTCTCCAGGGCCCTGAGGTGCGGTCAGGCGGCCCGACCGGCCGCCAACCGATCGTGAGTTACGATCCTCCGCCGGCAAACGTCTCCACCAGGCTGGAGAGAGAAGACAAGGCCCCTTGCTGGGCCTGGAGGCTCGCCAGGGCCCGCTCCATGGCCTGGAACTGGGCGTAAAGCCTCTGCTCCTTCAGGTCCAATAACTCCTGGATATCGGCCGCCCGATCATTGAACCGATCGACCCGTTCCTGGAGCATGTTGCCCTGCAGGGCGAAGGTGCCATACACGCTGTTGGTTATCCGGTCCAGTGTCTCGTCGAGACGGGCCGCCACACCTACCTTGCTCACGTTGCCGTCATCGTCCTCAACGAGCAGTGTGAACAGGTCCTTGACCGCCTCCGGATCGGAGGTAAAGGTATCCCTGAACTTCTCTTCATCGAACTGGAGCCGGGCCCCCGATCCGAATGACAGACCGACATCGTACGCGCTGGTGTACGTCAGATCGGGGGCGTTCACCCGAGCCGTCACCCCGGTGTAAAGCCGCTGCTGAACCCGCATTACAGTGCTGTCGCCGAGAAGCACGCCTCGCTCCTCAGTCTCCGGAATGTAACAGGTCAGCTCATCCATCCGGTCGAGGGTATCATTGTACGTGGTGACGAACGTTTTGATGTCGGACACCACGCTTTCTATGTCACGGGACACGTTCACCTGAACCGGGTCATCGCTCGTCCCGACGAGATTGAGCGTCAATCCCTCCACCACGTCCGTCACGGTGTTGCTGCTGGAAGTGACGACAATCGCGTTGGCGGAGTTGGGATCGCCGAGGACCAGCGTGGCATCGCTGGCCTCGGTGAGCGTGTTCAGCTTCAGCCCGGTTGACTGGGTGCTGAAGGCGATCGTACCGGCGACGCCGGTCGTAGCGGACGTGAGCACCAAGCGGTACGGGGCCAGAGCGGTGCCGTCGTTAATCACCCCGGCCGTCACCCCGACGCCGGCAGAGTTGATCTTCTCGACTAAGTCGTCAAGGGTATCGTCGGCGTCGATGTCAACCGTCGTGGCGAAGCTCCCGTCTAGCACTGTACCCTCGGCGGTGCCGAGAATGCCCAGGTCCGCGGCCGCTGATCCGCTCCCTGCCTCGGCAACGGTCAACGTCCCGGTGCCCCCGGCGGTGTCCTCCAGCTTGATCCCGTCCCCGTCGTCATTGATGCTGGCGGTCACGCCGATGCTGAGATTGTTGATCGCGTCGATGACATCCCCAACGCTCTTGTGGAGTGTCTCGCGCAGCGTCAGAGTCGCCGACTGCCCCGCGCTGTCGGTAATGCGGATCTCCTCGAAATCAATCCCGCTGCCCTGGTTGAGATCAGCCAGGAGCGTGTTCTCGGAAATGCCCTGAAGCTGAAGATCGCTGCTGGCCAGTCGCCCGGGCGAGGCGGAGGTGAGATGAAGGTCAGCCGCCGTCGCGCCGCTCACGTCGGTGACTGCCAACGTCCCGGTGCCTCCGGTGGTATCCATGATGACGATGCCGGTTCCGCCCGCGTCAATCTCGGCCGAGAGGTTGTCCTCCGCGCTGATGAGATCGATGACGTCCTGAAGGGTCTGAGCCCCGGAAAAGTCCAACTGAATCGTGCTGTTGTCGCAGCACGTGAATTCCACGGTTCCCGTGGCGACACCACTGCCGCCGTTGAGCGAGGTCAGCAAGACGGTGTTCAATCCGGCAATCAGATCCCGTGATTCGAGCTGATCGCCCTGGAATCCGCCCAGCAGCCCGAGATCGCGGGCGGCCAGCGACTCGTTAAGAGCCTCCACCGTGCTCTGATTGCCCCCGCTGGTGGTGTCGGTCAGAACGATCCCCTTGCCGTCGGCGGAGATCTCCGCGGTCAGGTAGCTCTCATTGCCGTCGGCATACTCGATGGCCCGCAGCACCGCCCCGATCGTGTCAACCCGGTAGATCTCGGTGCCCGTAATGGCGTCCTCCTCGGTATCGGCGACAATCCCGAGATCCGCGGCGGCATACCCCGCGATGTCTTCAATCTTGAGATTCGACGCAGTTCCCCCGGACGTGTCGGTCACGATAACCTTTCCCCCCGCCAGCGCGACCGCCACCGACAGGGACTTCGCGGCGATGGCGTCAACGACGTCCTGCATCGTTTCCGCACCGGTCAAGACGATCTCCTCTGAATCGCCGTTACGATTGGTGATGCGGATTCTGCGTTCACCGTTGCCGTCGCCACGGACACCGCGTCCTTCGTTCAGTTCCGCCAGCTTCGTAGAGAACTGGAGATTGCCCGACAGACTGACGTCGAAGCTATCGCCGCTCTTCAGGCCGAACCGCAGATCCGCGGCCAAGCCGTCCACCCGCACGCCAGTCCCGTCGTTCAGCCTGGACAGCCCCGTGGTCTCGGTGAGGTACATGAGCTGATGCCCGGTGACCTCGCCGGCGGCATGAATGCCGGCAATACCGAGATCCTGAGCCGCCAAGCCATTTCCAACGTCACTGATGACCAGGTTCCCCGTCGTCTGGCCGGTGTTATCGGTGATCACGATCCGGTCGCCCTGCACCCGGGCTCGCACATTGATTCCGGCTTGGGCGTTGATGGCGTCGAGCACGCCGGCTACGTCGGTGGCCGCCCGCAGGTCCACGTTCGCCGAGGCCCCGCTGCGGTCCGTGATGCGAATGATCCCGCGCCGCAACCCCGCTCCGCCGTTCAGCGCCGCCAGCTCGGTGGCGCGGTTGACGCGACCCTGGCCGATCTCGAACGTCAGCGTGCCGGCGCCGATCCGAGTCGAATCGCGATCCGCCAAACCCGCAGACACGAGTTGGTGCGTGGTCGCGAGGGATTTGACAACGAAGGAGTAGTTGTTGATCGACGCGTTGGAGGCCGCCGTGGCCGACAGGACTTGCTCATTCGAACTGACGGCAGTCCTGCTCCTGAACGCCGACGATTGGGAAAGCCGCTGGATGGCCGACTTGGCGCCGAGAAGGCGCGCGTTCAATTCCAGGTACGCGGTTCGCTGCGTTTGCGCGTCGGCAACCCGCTGTTCAAGCTGCCGAAGTGGACGCGCCTCGATCTCAATCAACTGGCTGACCAGGTCCTGGATATTGAGTCCAGAGATCAGGCCCACCCCCGAGGAAATCGTTCCCATTGTTGCTCCTCTCTCGCAGGCGCGCAGATACACCTTTCTCCATAGATCATCGGACCTGATGCGAGGCGAACTTCACCGGAATGAGGCCCGAGCGCGGAATGCGTCCGCCCGGGGCGCTGCTGCGCTGGTAAGGCGCGGATTATAGGACGTGCGGCGGCACCCCAACAGAGAGCCGGTCCCACCTGCCGGGATGGGACCGGCCTTGAAGAAACCCCATCAACCCACGTAGCCGGACGCCGTTATCCAAGAAGGGCCAACGCGTTTTGGGGCAACTGGTTGGCCAAACCCAGAATCGAGGTCGTGCTCTGCACGAGGATCTGGGCCCGCGTGAGGGCCGCCACCTCCACCGCAATGTCGGCGTCGCGGATGGCGGATTCGGCAGCCATCACGTTTTCCAGTGCAACCCGCTGACTGTTGATGTTGGTTTCGATCTGGTTCCGCTGCAACCCGCCCAGCCGGCCCCGGACGATTGCCACCTGGCTGATGGCCTTGACGACGATCTGCTCGGCGGCCTGGTAGTTCTCACCGACGACGGAGTTGCTGCCGGCCCCGTTGATCGTGTTGAGGAATCCGAGCGTCGCATTGCCCAGATTGCTTGTGCCCACCGATGGTATGCCGATCGCGACTTGCCCATTGGTGTTCACCTCCGGTCCGATCTGGAACGTTGCGCCGCCGCCGGTAATGTAGAAGCTCGTCGTGCCGAGGCGCGTGCCGCGGTCGGCCGTGAGATCCAGCTCCAGGTCGAGGCCGTTGGCGCGAAGCGACGCGGTAACCCCGTTCACCGAAGCGGCCTGGCCGTTGATCAGAACCCCCGCATCCTGCCCGGTATCGCGGGTGGTCGAGCCGGTCGCCACGATAAACGTGCCGTCGATCGGCTTAACCGCCACGAAGGCGTCGGAGCCGTACGTCTGGCTGTTCAGGAGGATTCTCGTGCTGGCCCCGGTGCCACTGACAGACGCCGACACGCCGGTGGTTTGCGCGTTGGCGTTGATGGCGGCAGCAATGGTGGCGGCACCCGATCCACTCGTGATGGCGATGATTTCGGCGCCGTCGTTGCCTTTGACTTCTATGGTGATGTTTTCCGACACACTGCTTCCTGCAAAGGCGACCTGGGCCGTCTGGGCGCTAGTGGTGACCTGGACCGTCACATTCGTCTGGCCACCGTCAGGCACGCGTGCCCCGAATATGGTCGCAGTGGCGATGGAGGACGCGGCAAGCCCGGAAACGGTGTACTCGAAGTTCCCGTTGACCAGTTTTTCTCCGCCGAACTGTGTCGTATTGGCGATGCGGTCGATGGCTTCGAGAAGAGAATCAATCTGGAGCTGGTCGGCCTGGAGCTCCTCGCTGCTGTTCGCCCCTTCGTTGGCGGCGTGGGTGATGAGGGCGCGCATGTCGAGCAACAGAGCCGAGATCTCATTGAGGGCCCCTTCGGCGGTCGTGATGACGTTGACCGCCCGCTGCGAGTTCTCAACCGCCTGGCTGATGCCGCGGATCTCGCTGCGCAAGGTCTCGGATGCGATCAGGCCGGCCGGATCGTCCCGACCCCGGTTGATTCTCAGCCCGGTGCTCAAACGCTCCAGCCGAATCGCCAGATCGAATTGGTTGGCCGCCAACCGGTGGGTGGCCTGAATCGAGGGAATGTTGGTGTTGATGCGAGTCATGGCATCCTCCCTGACTGTCGGGGCAAGAATCCGTGCTTGCACCGTCCGGAACACGGCCTTGTGTTCCGGGGCTAGGCTTCGGCAAGCCCAGCATCGACCCGACCCGCCAGCGGCGGATTCCACCGCCCCTCTTGCGGGCTCGCCCTGCTTTCCTGACTGGCAAACCCTGCAGGCAAGGCGAACTCGTCCAGTTGATCCTCCCGATCAACCCCCACCTTCCCTGGTGAGTTGTCGCCGGTGGCCCCTGTGGTCACTGGCGACTGACGATTCCTGGTTCTCCCCCTCGGGCAGAGCCCCCCTAAACATCATCTGCGAGAACCATTCGGGATTTCGACTAAACACCTGGACAGCCTTTAACTATAAATGCTTAGTCCGGTTTTGATTTCAGATATCGGACGTTCCCGGCGGCGGGTTCCGGCCCCTGCCGCGCGAAGGATCGCGGGGGTGGATCGGGCTTTCTTATCCTCGGCCCCCCCGGACGATCTGTACTTCACTATCCGATCAAGGCCAGGACGTTCTGCGGAGCGGCGTTGGCCAACTGAAGCGCCATCGTGGACGAATTCACGAGGATCTGGGCCCGGGTCAGGTTACTGGTCTCGACCGCGAAGTCCGCGTCGCGGATGGCGGACTCAGCGGCGGTGGTGTTCTCGAACGCGATCTGAAGGGAATTGATCGTTGAAGCAAGGGTGTTCTTCTGGAAAGCCCCGAGCCGGCCTCGGAGGCTGGATACCTGTTTGCCGGCCTCACGAATGATCCGCTGGGAAGTCTCGAAGTTACCCGAGGTTAGCTGATTCGTCTGGCCGCTGCCCATAGACGACAGGTATCCGATGCTGCCCTTGCCCAGGCTGCCGGTGGCGACATTCGCTATGCCGAGACTCGCCATGGAGTTGATCCCCACCGTGGGGGCGATGCTGAAGTCGGCACCGCCGCCGGTCACATAGAACGTCTTGGTGCTACTCGTACTGGTGGCGAATGTGCTGGCGAGCGTCAGATCCAGGCCGAGGGCGGTGGTTCGCAACGAGGCGTCAAGACCGTCAGTAATCGCATCAATGCCGCTGATCCGCAACCCGACATCGACCCCGTGATCCCCGGTCGAACTGTCACCACCAGAGACGGTGAACGTGCCCTGAATGGCCTCAACGGTCACGAACGCATCCGATCCGTAGTCAGTGCTGTCGAACAGGATCCGCGTGCTGGCTCCGGTCCCGCTCACGGAGGCGGAAATACCGGTGAGAGTCTTGGACTGATTGACGGCAGTGGCGACGTCGGCCGCGGACGTGCCCGATGCGAAGCTCAGTTGTTCGGTGCCGTAGTTCCCCGTAATCTGCAGCGTCGCGCCGCCGGTACCGACTGAGGATCCGGCGTAATTGACCTGGGCCGTCTGGGCCGATGTCGTCACCGCCACCGTAACGGTCCGGTATCCGCCGGTGGGGATTCGGGCCCCCGTAATCTTCAGATGCGAGATACTCGACGCTCCGGTCCCGGTCGTGACGCCCGATGTGGTGTAATCCAGGGTCCCATTGAGCAGCTTCTTGCCCTGAAACTCGCTGGAGGTCGAGATCCGGTTGATCGTGTCGAGAATGGAGTCGATCTGAAGCTGGTTGGCCGATACCTCTTCCTTGCTCAGGGCCGCCTCGTTGGCCGTGTGGTCCACCAGGCTTTCCAACTCGATCAGCAGGGCACTGATCTCCTGTAGGGCTCCCTCGGCAACGGAGACCATGTTATCGGCCCGCCGGGCGTTGTCGATGGCGGCCCCGATGGCGGTAATCTCCGAGCGCAGCGTCTCCGAGGCGATCAGACCGGCCGGATCGTCCTTGCCCTTGTTGATGCGCAGGCCTGTGCTGAGGCGCTCCAGCGCGGTATTCAACGACCCGTTGTTTCGTGTCAGAATACGTGCGGCTACCAGCGAAGGTACATTAGTGTTGATTCGGCTCATGTCTTGCGTGCCTCCAAACTGCCGCGATCAGCTTGCCCGTTCCACCTGTCGAGTTCAGCCTGATCGTCGGAGCGCGGTTTAGCTGGTCACGATCCAGCCTGCCCGCGGGCTCGTCTTTACCCTGCCCGTCTGCCGTGTTTCCCCCAAACAGGTTCTTCACATCATGCCGACCCGTACCGGCACTCGACCCTCGGTCTCCACTTCATCCCCTGTCCCGGAAAACCCTCGCTCCATCGTGGCAAGGAAGCCGCAGAACAGGCTTCGCCACGTCCGCCGATCCTTCGGCGGTGTTCGTCGGATCGTCATCACGCTATGGGCGCTTTAGGTTTCTTCAGACGGTCCGAAAGTACGTGGTGACAAGGGCGAGGATGTTTCCGGACATGGGCCTGCCTGATAGGTCGAAAGGCGTGCCTTGGCACCGCGCGTCTCGGCCTTTTACCGGACAGCGGCCCCAAAGCCCGATCATCCTTGAGGTGAAAAAAAAAGTCGATCCGAAAAGGAATTCCTGTTCCGAACGGTGGTGCCGATTCAGCCCGCAGGAATCGATTGTGACGATGATGCCCGATCGAGGAGCAGTTGCGCGCCAATCGGACCTCGCCCTCGCCCGCCGTGTTGCGGGAACCTACGGCCCTGTCGCGGTCCCGTCCGGGAGGACATTCCCGGCGGCCGGTGCCTACGGTAGCGGTGCAATGCACAGCTTCCCCGTGTCGGCCGGGTCCCCGGTTGGACCATGCGGTCCCAACCTTCACCGGTCTGTTCTCACCACCCGTCCGGGCTCTGCACCCGATCCGATAACCTCAACGCGTTTTCGCTGCCGCCGCGCCCCATCAGCCGAGCAGGGCCAGCACGCTCTGGGCAGAAGTATTGGCCAACGCCAGCACACTGGTTCCCGCATTGACGAGAATCTGGCTGCGCGTCAACCGGGATGTCTCAACCGCGAAGTCGGTGTCTCGAATCGCCGACTCGCTGGCGGTGAGGTTTTCCATCGTGATCGACAGCGAAGTTATGTTCGTCTGGAGCGTGTTCCGCTCAAACGCGCCCAAGCGCCCGCGTAGCACCGCGACCTGGCGAATCGCCTCGTTGATGATCTTGGACGCCTGGTTGGAAGCCGTCACGTCCCGAGTGGAGTCGTAGGTGCCGCCTTCCATAACCTGGCTCAGGAACCCGATCTGGTCATTGCCCAAGCGCGAGGCGGCCACAGACTGTACAGCAATGTTGACCTGCTGATTGGGAGTGACGTCCGGCCCAAGCTGGAAAAGGGCTCCGCCGCCCGTGACGGCAAAACTCGTGGACCCGATGCCGAAGTTCTCATTCAGCGTCAGGGACAGATCAAGCGTCTTCGTGTTGAGGACCAGTTCGAGCCCGCGGCCGATACTCTGGGCGCCGTTGATCATGGCCACCGCGTCGCGGCCTTCGTCTCGCTTGAAGTTATCGGAGTAAAGCGTTCCCGACGCATCGTGAAGATCGAACGAACCGCTGCCGGGCAAGAGGTTGACCTCCACGAACTCGGCGGTACCGTACCCGACGCTACGGAACGCCACGCCGCTGTTGGGGTTGCTGGCGTTCAGGAGCGCCACCTCGATACCACTGGCCTGGGTCTCCCGATTGACCGCGGCCATGAGGTCCGAAGTGGTCGTTCCCGAGGCAAACGCGATCACCGTTGTACCTTCGGTGCCGCGGAACTCGACCGAGATACTGTTGGTCAGTTGGCTGGTCCGGAACTGCAGCTCCCCCTGCTGGGCGGACGTGGTCACCGCCATGTCAACCGGGATGTAGCTTGCGGTCCCGAACTGGGCTGCATGCACCGCCAGCGTGGCGATAGCAGAAGATTTCACCCCGCTCGTGATGTAGTCGAGCTCTCCGTTGAGCAGCTTGCGTCCCGCGAACGTGGCTGTGTTGGCGATCCGCGTGATGGACTCGATGGCCGAGTCAACCTGCAGCTGGTTGGCCCGCTTCTCGTCGCCCGACATGCCTGCATCGTTAGCGATTTCAACGATGAGGCCCTGAACGTCGATCAACAGCGAGGCGACCTCGTTCAGCGCCCCTTCGGTGGTGGCGATGATACTGACCGCCCGCTCTGAATTGCCGATGGCCCTTTCGACCCCGGCGATCTCCGCCCGGAGGTTCTCTGAGTTGATCAGACCCGCCGGGTCATCCGCCCCACGGTTGATTCTCAACCCGCTTGAGAGTCGTTCCAGTGAAACCTGGAGGTCGCGATGGGTTTGGCGGAGGGTTCGCTGGGCGACGAGGGCCGGTACATTTGTGTTGATCCTAGCCATTTGCAATCCTCCTTGATTGATTCTTGGCTACGAATCCGTCATCGTGACGGATGGGCCCGCGGTCCGCGGTGCCGACCGGCCCCAGACCGCGGGGGTGGTGCCCCTACGTTTTCTTGCTCGGTTTTGCATGGTCCGCGGGGGCGCCGGCCACATTAGCAATGTCTTCCGGCTTTACGTTGGCCGCCGCGCGATTCTCTCGCTTGATGGCCTCATACACTTCTTTTCGATGAACGGGGATCTCCTGGGGGGCGTTGATCCCCAGTCGTACCTTATCCCCGCGAATGTCGACAACCGTGATCTCGATGTCGTCCCCAATCATGATTGTCTGGTCGCGCTGTCTGGATAGCACCAACATCCTCGGCTCCTTCCTTGGCCATGCCGATGCTTCACGAATACCCTGCTTGACTTGTCATCGAGGTGTCGTTGAATCGGCAACCAACGCGTGGGGCGCCCGGCGGGCCAACCACCACGGACCTCGATGGCCAAGCAGCCGATAGCAACGCATTCGGTCTGGCCGGAGAACCTATCATACCATCTGGGAATCAGGCGGAACAGATGGGCAGCTTTCCGGCCCGGCCGGTGCGTCTAAGCTGTTTTGCTGACGACCTCCTGCTTCTCGCTCAGGTTCATCAGCGGGTGGCGGGTCGAATACCGACGATCCGACAACACCAGTTGTCTGCCCTCGCGGGTATCCACATTGACCACGAGGGGGCCCTGCAGGTTCCCCGTCAGCATGTTGTCCACCTTGTTCACAATCGTGAACACCTGGGCTGACGAGGGGTCAGACAGGCCGATCTGCGAAAGATCCTCCAGCTTCACCGGCACCACATAATCTGAAACAAACAAACGCGGATCACACACCACAAATGCCAGATCCGCCCTGTGGACCGCCTGAAGCCAGTAGAACCCACTGTCCTCTGCGGTCTGAATCAGGGCATACTCCTGCTCATCCGGAAACCCCAGAATACCCTTCGGGAATCGGAGCAACCGTTGCTCATCCACCTCCAATGGTCCAAACCGCGACGTATCTACGATCATCGCGACTCTCCTCGTATTGACCCATCCAGAGTCGATTGGCCCTTCTCGTGCCCGCCCGGTCCGCCGGCCGGCGTCATCCTTAACGTCCGTACCACCGGTTTGACCGGCCACATCCATCCGCGCGAGAACAACCTGCGTCATCCTGATCGCAACCCGGCTTGTCTTTGCCGGGCAATCATTCCACCGCGCGCTTGCTGGGTCACATAAAGCCGCACGGTGCGTCCCGCGCCCCTCCTGCTTCCGTCCCGCCCCTTGCCGGACCTCCCCCTCCCCTGCCGCAACCAGCAGGCCAAGACCTGCTAGAGGAAATCCAACAACGATAACTGAAGCAGTTGCGAGCCCGTCATCAGGTTCGCCTGCAACGTCATTTGTGCCTGCTGAAACCGGGTAACCGCCTCCGTGTAATCCAGATCCCTCACCTCACTCAACAGCGTGCTGCTGGCAAGGACGGCATCCTCGGTCAACTGAAGCCTGGTGTGCATCGCCCGCGATCGCGCGCCGACAACACCCTGCGTTCGGCTTGCGTGATCGATGAAATAGTTGATCCGCTCCGCTGCCAGCGTGATATTCTGTTCAACCTGACCCCCGCCGGTCACGAGAGCCTCGTGCAGGTCCAACAGGGCGGTGAAGATGCTGTCCGGCTTGATGCCGTTGGTGTCGTCGCCGACGAGTTCGTTGCCGCTCACCACCTTCTCGAGGCCTAGACCATCAATCGCCGGCGAAGCACCCGCGCGGTCGACGCGGAGATCCCCGCTCCCGCCGGTACCATCTACAATGCGAATTCCGTTACCCGTCGTCGCCAGCGAAGCGGTCAGCGCAACGCCCGCCGCCGCCGCCGCGGCGTTGATCTTGTCGATCACGTCCTGAATCGTGGTCGAACCATCGAGACGGACGTTGAAGCTCGAGCCGTCCCTGGCCGTGACGGCGAGGTCGTCGAACCCCTCTCGGATGTCAACGCCCCGGCCGTTGTTCAACTCGCTGAGTTGGGTCTGCCCGTGCAGCGATCGGATGCCGAGAAGCTCGGCCGTGTTGCCCCCCTCCTCGCCGATCCGCATCTCAAGCCCGGACATCAGGTTGATCACATCGATCCCCGTCCCGGCTTCGTTGATCTCCGCGCGGGCCTCGACCTCAGCGGCGTTGATCCGGTTGAGCACGTCCTGGACCGTGGTGAGCCCGCTCAGATCAATGGTCTCCGCCAGCGACCCGTTCTCGATGCGAATCGACCCCAGGACCGCCCCCGCCCCGCCGAACAGCGACGCGAGGGTCGTCATCGACGTCACCTGCGGATCGAGATCATTGCCGGCGATCACACCGGTCCCGGTGCCGCGGATCCCGAGGTCCCGGGCGGTAACGCCCCCGCCCAGATCCTCAACTGTCACATTCCCGCCGCTGACCGTAATCTCCAGCCCGTTGGCTCCCGCGTTGATTGCGGCGTTGAACTGACTGCCCGCACCCACGGTGAGGCCCGCTCCCTCGGCCGCCGCGTTGATCATATCAATGACGTCGCCCGCGGTGTCCGCCAGGCTCAGATCGACGACAAAGGTCGTCGCCGGCGTGTCCAGGGAAAGCCGGATGAGCCCTTGCGCGATGCCGTTGCCGGCGGCCCCGTTCATGTCTGCCAGTCGCGTGTCACCGGTGAGGGCGGGATCGAGATCGACGCACCCGCTCACCTGGCCGGTCATGGCCCCGAACAGATCATCGCCGGTCAGGTTGATCTGGGCGTCCTGGAACAGATCCACGTGCGTGGTCAGCGCCAGCCGGTCGCCGCGGTATTCGACCCCGCCGTGGGTCTGCGTAAAGGGGGTAGTGGTGGTCTGATGCCCGCCGAAGAGGTACACCCCCTGGTACGTCCGGTTGCCCACCGTGACGAGCTGGTTGATCATGCCGAGCACCAGTTCCGCCATGGAATCCCGTTGGGCCTGATTGGCGGTGCTGTTCACCATTTCCGACGCAATCGAGTGCGCCTCGATCAGCAGGTCATTGATCTCGCCAATGCTGCTGTCGGTGGCGGCGAGGAAGCTGTCGGCGTGCCGGATGTTCGCCAGGATCTGCTCCTGACGTTCGAGGGTTTCGGTGAGCTGCGTGGCCCGGGCCGCCAGCACCGGGTCCTCGCTGGGAGCGTTCAGCCGATAGCCCGTCCCGAGACGGTTCTGCTCCAGGAATAGCGCCATGGTGTTCTGACGCAGCGAGTCCAACAGCGAAATCGTTCGCAGGTTGAAACTCGTTCGCGAGATGTTGATCGGGGTTATGGCCATCAGTTCAATTCACTCTCAGCACCAATGAGTCCCTTGCGTCTCAACCACTTCAATTCAGGCGGCTCCGCGTGCCTGCCTGATCAGCGGACCAGCATGAGCATCTCCTCAAGCAACTGATCCACGATCGAGGCATAGCGGGCTGCACCTTGAAACGCCCGTTCGAAGCGGAGCAGCGAAATCGTTTCCTCATCCAGGCTCACCCCACTGATGGATTCGCGCTGGGCGGTCAGCGACAGGGTGATGGCATCAGCGGCCTCGACGCCCGCCACTGCCGCCTGGCTCGTCACCGCGAGGTTGGCGGCGATCGCGTTGTAGAAATCGGTGAGGCTTTGCCCATTCAGGCCGGTCAGGGAATCGGTCCCCAGGGCGGCGATCCGGGCCGCGTTCGAACCGTCGCCGGTCGTGCCTACCATCGCGGCGGCCAGCAGGTTCACGTTGCCGGTGAGCGTCGTGTTGACCGCGATGTCCTGGGCATCTCGCCCGGTGAAGAAGGTGTTGATCCCCAGTGCCGCCAGCACGTGAGAACTGTCCTCGGAGAACGTCATCTCGAACCC
Organism: uncultured Planctomycetales bacterium; assembly: GCA_964579675.1. Classification (GTDB taxonomy): domain Bacteria; phylum Planctomycetota; class Phycisphaerae; order UBA1845; family PWPN01; genus CAZOIA01. The sequence continues at coordinate 21,949 of CAZOIA010000004.1, forward strand.
GGTGGCCGCGGTGAGCTGGAGCCGGTTGTCCACCGTCACTGCCGCCGTCACATTGGCCACGTTGGCGTTGATCTGGGCCACCAGCGAATCCAGCGAGTCGTCGGTGCCGACCCCGTCCAGATCAACGGTGATAGTGGTCGTGGTCGGGGTGCCGGAACTCTGATCCGTGACCGTGATGAGGAACGAGCCGTTCCGCGGCGTCAAATCCAGCCCGGCGCCGGTGCTGTTCAACACCGCCGCGGAATCGAGTACGTCGTAGGTGCCAACCACATTTATGATGCCCTCAAGCCCTTGGCCCTCGGCATGAACCTTGTTGACTTCCTGGATGAGGGCCTTGGCGAGACTGTTGAGCTGGGCCACGTATCCGAGGCTATGGGAATCTCGTGCCTCCACAAACCCGGCCAGTTCTCCGTTATCCAGGGCGATCGGGCCGTTGTTGTCGGCGAATCGGACAACGACCGTCGGCTCCCCGTTGACCGTCTCAAACGTACTCGTGATGCCGCGATTCAGGCCGCTCTGAATAAGCAGTTCGTTGCCGGCGTAAACATTGATACCGCCGTCGGGCTGTTCACGGATCTGGATTTCCAGGAGTTCAGCCAACTCCCGCAGCAGTTGATCCCGCTGGTCGCGGAGGGCGTTGGCGCCGCCCCCCTGCGAACTCTCAAGAGCGGTGATCTGGACGTTCAACGCGGCGATGTCCTGCGTCAGCTCCCCTGCGTGCTGGGCTGCATCTTCCAGGTCGTGATTCAGTTCATCACGTATCACCAGCACATCGGACCGTTGCCGCTGGATCTCACGGATCAGCGAATCGGCCGCCGTCAGCACCATGCCTCGAGCGGCCAGATCGTGCGGCTGATTCTGCAGCGAGCTGCAGGAGTTGAAGAACTCCTGCAGTAGCGTGGACAGGTCGGTGTCGGTCAGTTCGTGAAGTACGCCTTCGAGCTGTCCCAGAACCTGCTGCTCAACCACCGACCCTGACTGCTGCCCGATGGCCGCCCGGAGCCGGTTCTCCAGCGAGTGGTCCACATTCCGCCGCAGCGCCTCCAGCGCCACCCCGCCCCCCGGAGTAAAGCCTTCCGGCAGCAGTACACCCGTTGATGGCGTCATGACCGGCGTCTGCCGGGTGTAGCCGGGGCTGCCGGCGTTCGAGATGTTGTTGCCCACCACCTGCAGCGCGCTCTGGTACGCCAGCAGAGCACTCCGGCCGATCTGTAATGCTCCCGTAAGCAGACCCATGATTACCCAACCGCCTCAAATACGCTTGTCGATCCGGCGCGCTGCCGCTCTCCGCTTCGCGAGTAGACGTCCGCGCCCGTGCTCCCCGCGGTCATCACCGAGAAGACCTCTTCCATGTGCTTGAGCATTTCCCGGGTGATCAGCGTGGTCGTGACCCGCATCCGTTCGATCTCTTCGAGCCTTTCTCTCAAACCGGCCGCGGCCACGAGCAACTGGCTTCGTCTCGGCTCAGGGAAGTACTCCGCCAGTGCGGTCAGCCTGATCGCTTCGTCCTCAGCAGGGTCCAGGTTCAAGCTCTTCACGACGCGCCGGGTGATCTGGCGACGCAGCCCCTCGCGCTCCCTGATGCGCTCGGCCAGCATCATCTCGCGGGCGGTAAGAGATTGAATTTGATCGCTGTCGGCCCGCTTGATCGCATCCAGTTTGCTGCGCATCAGCGCCGCCAATTCCCCGTGCAGCTCGAGCATGTGGCTCAGGAGCCGGGCCAGATTGTTCGCCAGTACGTCCGCCTGCGAATCACTCACCGTCAGGACCTCTTGATCAGCCGGTTGTAGATCGCTTCACTCAGACTGTTCCGCGTGCCTTGCCCCGCCCGACGGGCAAGCTCCAGGTCGAGCTGCCCGGCGAAAATCTCCTCGCCTCGACCACCGTGACCGAGTTCGCCCTTGAGCGCGCTGTTACGGGCGATCTTGAGCATCTCTCCAAGGAAGGTCACACCGACCATCTCGTCCACCGCCTGGCGAAGCATCGCACGACGGCACTGGGGAGAGGCGGCCCCAACCGCAGCCGGGTCGAGATGCAACTGCTGGATGCTCATCAGTCCTCCACGATTAATGTCGCGTACAGCTTGCCCGTCTTCTTCAACTGTTCGATAATCGTGATCCGATCCGGGGCCGGCACACGCAACTGACTCAACGCCTGAACCAGATCCGTAAGCTTGGCCCCCCCTTTCTTCTGGGGATCCACCGCCACGAACTCCGTTGTGAGGACGCGCGGGTTGCCCGCTGTCGCGGGCGGCTCGGGGACCATCGTGGTGATGGTCAACCCCTTATGGGTAATGACAGCCGGAGCGATCTCCACGTCGCCCGTAATCACGATCGACCCGGACTTCCGGTGAATCGTGACCCGGGCCTCGGTGAATGGCATGAACAGTTGCAGACTCTCGAGACGGGCCAGGAACGGCGCGGGGTTGACCCGTTCCTCCGCGGGAATCCGCACGATCACCGTCCGAGGATCAAAGGCCCTGGCAATCTGGTCGCTGGCGTTACCGGTTGCCACCCCGGGAACGGAAGCCTCTTCGTTGATCGCCTGGGCAATGGTGGACGCGATGCCCCACTCGGCCAGCGGCTCATGGATCACGAAGGTGATGTAAGGTTCGTCCGGACGGAGCCAGCTAAGGGGGCGAACCGTATTGCGAACCTTGTAAACCTCCAGATCACGCCCGAGGGCCACGTAGTTGTGGATCCAGTCCTGTTCGAGCGTGGCCCCCTGAGCGATCCGGGCAACCGTCGGGACCTCAAGGTCTTCGAGTTGCAGGGGCCCGCCCGCCAGGGCCATGACGCCCCGGGGATCATCCGGATGCGGGCCCACGAGCGGCGTCAACAACAGCCGGCCGCCCAACAGGCTCTTGGCCGAACCGACGCTACTGACCTTTACGTCCACCCGCTCGCCCTCGCGCGCTCCGTCGCGGGGCAGCGTCGCTTCCACTTCGACGATGGCCACGTTCTTGGCGTCTTTCAGTTCATCCAACGTCATGATCGGATTCGCGAATCGCAGATGCGCCTGGGCCAGGGCCCGCATCGTCGGGGCGTACTTCCCGCCGTCGCCGGTGCGATTCAGCCCCACCACCAGGCCGAACCCGACCAGCTTATTGATCCGCGAGCCCTGCAAGTGCGTGATGTCGCCGATCTTCACCGCAAACGCGGTGGCCGGCACCAGCAACGACCCCAGCATCACACCGGTCAGTCGCATCCAGACTGTGTTTCGCCAGCCGGTCATGAGCGTCTCCGCACTTCGCCTTTCCCCGGCCCGCAGCGGCGGCGTCGCCGCCGGGCACTCTCACCACCGCCCGGCCTCAAAATGGCCGGGCCCAATCCAGAATCCGCGGTATCCAGCCCCGCCGGGTCGCGTCACGCAACGCGCCGACGTTCTTCTCAACCAGCACCAGTTCCGCAACCTGGGTGCTCAGGATCGAGTTGTCCGGCGTGACGTCCTCGCTGCGGCACACGCCGGTTACCGTGATCTCGATTTCCTCCTCGTCGTGCCTCTCCACCTGTTTCGCTTCCAGGACCAGGTTGCCGTTCGGCTTGACATCGATGATTGTGGACTGGATCCGGGTCGTGAACTGGTCCTTTCGCTCGTTCTTCCCGTCCGTCTCATACTTGTTGTCGAAGTTGAACTTGAAGCCCGGATCGCCGTTGCTCAATTGGTCCGTTCCCAGGCGATCACGTGGATAGAAGCGGAACCACTCGCTCAGCTTCCCTTCGATGTCCCACTTCTTCTCCGTATCCAGCTTGCCTTTGGCCTTGTAGTTCTTCTGTTGACGAACGATGATGGTGATAAGGTCTTGGGGTTTGAACTTCCGCGGCGGCAGGCGGGGAATGGCAATCAGCGACACCGCCTCGATCGCCTTCGTGGATACCCGGGACTCGTCCTTGGGAGGCATGGCCACAAAGCGGGAGCTGCCCGCGCCCGCCGGCGCGCCGGTCGCGGCCAGGCTCGCAGCGGCATGCGGCTGCGCGGTCGGGGGCAGCCGCATCAGCGAGGAACTCTGACCCGCCAACTCCGAGGCCAACCCACAAACCAACAGCCAAACCATGATGCAAACCGATCGCATTAAAGATCCTCTTTCGTCGGGGCCGGTGCCCTGCCCGGTTCTCGATCCCGGCTGGGAATCTCCGCGGTCTTGTGACCGGTCACGATTGCGGTGAATACTCCCGCGTTCCTCTTGGCCATTTCGTTCTTGAGCTCGACCGTATCGCCGTACCCGCCGCCAGACAGCGCCCGGGCCGATCCTCTGATCATCAGGCTTCCCCGACGCACGATCACCGTCACCAGGTCGTTGCGCCGCACGAGGGGCACGGGCTCGATGTCCCGGGAACAAACCTGGTCTGCCTCCCTGATGAAGCGTTTCGCGCGCTGGCCGATCAGCGGTCCCGTTTCCGTCAAGCCGATCTCCTCGATGCGGTGGAAGACGCGGTCCTCGAGAGCCAGGTCATTGGGGCCGATCGTTTCGCCACGATTGATCTGCCGGGCCCCCACCACCACCTGCTTCCGCAGCGAGACCTTGGCGATGACCTGAAGCACCTGCTTGACCTGGTTCTTCTCGAGGATGGTGACCTCGAAGGGCACCAGACCGAGCAAGCGGTCGCTGCGATCCCGCACTTCGAACTCATAGGTCGCCTTAGAAAGCCCGAGAAGCCGGGTGACCGCAGGTGTGAACTCGATCAAGGGCAAGCCCCCGATGTTCGCCAGCCGCTTGCTGATGTGCTCGTGGAGCGCGCCCCCCAGGGTATTCGGATCGATGCGAGTCGAGGTGTCCGCCGTCGCACCGTTCGAGGCGGGAGCAGCTCCTGCATGATTCTCGCCGGGTTTTGATCGAAGCTTCTGAAGCGCGCCCGGCACGCCGGATCGGCCGGTGCCGCTCGCGACGGGGCGCGTGACCGTGCAACGCGTACTGCCGCGGAACACCCACCGGCCGAGATTCGCACCCCGGCCGACGAGCACTTTCTGAACGTGGTTCAGATCAACAATCCGGGATCTGCCGGCCTTCGGGGCCTGGGCGATCGGCCATTTGGCCGCCAGTTCCGCCACTTCGCCCTCGACCTCCGCCAAGTCGGCCAGGGTCACCCGAGCCGCCGCGACCACCGCGGTGGGGTACATGCGAACGATCGTTTCGGCGGAGCTGCTTTCCGGGCGACGGTCGGCCCCATCGCCAACACCCGCCGCGGCAACCGCCGACACGCAGGCCAGGGCCGCTGCCACGATGCCCGCACGCACCGGCCCTGCGGCATGCTTCAAGTCGAAATGATTGCCGCCCTCAATCCCTCCATCCAGCAGTGTCCGCTTTGCATCCTGCATCGACGACCTCCGCGCCGTTACCAGGCTCCGCGGGCAACCCTACTCCTCGTGCCCGCCGCTTCCTCGCCTCCGCGGTTCGACCTTACCTTGGCGCCTACCTCCGCAGATTCGCTACCACGCGCAGCATGTCATCCGCGCTCTGGATTGCCTGAGAGTTCAACTCAAACCCCCGCTGGGTGAAGATCAGGTCCACCAGTTCACGAACCGGCTCGACGTTGCTGCCTTCCAGCACCCCGCTCTTGAGGGCCCCGAGCCCGTCCTCCATCGGGTTACCCTCAATGGGCGTCCCCGAGGCATCCGTCTCGATGAAGAGGTTCTTGCCGATCGAGAGCAGACCCTCGGGATTAACGAACCGGGACAGCTCGATCTGACCCACCTGCACCAACTCCGGGTTGCCCTGCTGAAGAACCCTGACCTGGCCCGTCCGCTCGATCTCGACCTGGATGACGTCTTCCCCCAGGGTCACCGGCGGCTCCAGCAGCGAGCCGTCGCTGTTGGCCAGCACCAGGTTGCCGTTGGCGTTCTGGACGAAGTTGCCCGCACGGGTGTAGGCAATGATCTCCTCCCCGTTGTGGTAGGTCCTGACCTTGAAGAAGCCCGGCCCCTCGATGGCTACGTCCAGTTCCCGACCGGTCAGGTCGAGCGTGCCGTTCTCGAAATTCAGTTGCGTACCCGAGACCTGTACTCCAAGCCCGACCTGGATGCCGTGGGGGTTCGGCTCGTCGTTGACATCCCGCACGCCCGGCTCCCGGCGAATCTGGTACAGCAGGTCCTCGAAATTCACCCGCGATCGTTTGAACCCGACGGTATTGACGTTGGCGAGGTTGTTGGCCACCACGTTGAGCTTCGTGTCAAGCGCTCTCATCCCCGTGGCGGCAGCATGCATCGCGCTGATACCCATCGCGTTTACTCAACCTTTCGGTATCTACCGAAGCCGGGCGATGTCATTGACCGCCCGTCCCAACGTCGAATCCGCCAGGCCAATGAGCGTCGCATTGAGCTCATAGGCCCGGGACACCTCGATCATGGCCACCATTGTTTGCGTCGGATCGACCGTGGAAGCCTCGACCGCCCCCGTGCGCAACTGCGCGGCCCGCGGCGCCGGCTCCACGCCCACCGCCTCGAACAGGTTCCCGCCGATCTTGCGGAACCGCGAGGTGTCTTCCAAGCCGACTACGCCCAGCCGCCCGAAGGTCGCGTTGCCCGCACGCACCTCCCCGCTTGCCTCAATCCGCACCTTGTCCGTGGCTTCTTCGGAAACCACGATCGGCTGCCCCTGGTCGTCGAGCACCGGATGGTTTCCCGCAACCGTGACCAGTTCGCCGCCGGCGTTGAGCGTGAATCGCCCGTCCCGAGTGTAGCGCACCGCGTCCCCGTCACGCACCGCAAAGAAGCCGTCGCCTGCCAGGGCCACATCCAACGGACCCCTTGTCGCTTTGATCACCCCTTGCTCAAAGCTGGTATGCGTCGGCGCGACGAATGAACCGCCGGTCATCCGATCCAACCCCGGATTGCTCCAGGACGAATCGGTGATATCCTCCTCGGACGCCACCTGACGCTCACGCACGATGGTCAGATCATGCTTGAAGCCGGCCGTATCGACGTTGGCCAGGTTATTGGCCAGTACCGCTTGTCGATACTGATTCACCTGAAGGCCGGCTGCTGATTGATAAATGCCATAGACCATCGCGTATCCAACCTCGCTTACCGGCGGCTCATTCGTCACGCGGATAGCGCCCGTCCTTCGCTTGAGCCGGTCCAGCTACCGTTTCATCTATTCGTCCCTCCCGCGGTAGGCTGCCCCGGCCTCTTCAACCGCCGGTCCGTCGTGCGTCATCCGGACTCGCTCGGCCAGATGAATATCGCTGGCCATGATGGCGGCCTGCACTATGCGCGCGCCGATGGTGGTCCAATCCATGGACCTTCCCTTGCGATCCGTCGCTCCGTGCACCAGTCGCACGCCCATCGACACACTCCTCACGCAAGCCGGTCATCACCCGCTACTCATCGAGGTGGACCGACGGTGCTTGCCCCGGCGTCGGGCAACCGGTGTGCCAGAACATCGCGGCGCGCGAATTGCGGAGGGCGCAACGATCCCCACACACGGTAAGTGCTTTGTATACAAGAGATTACGGAGATTGGTGAACCAGGCAGGCGCCCTGGGGGCGTCGTCCGCGCTTCCTCCCCGCGCCGCGCAACTCCTGCCTGAGGCCGGCAACTCTTGCCGACCCTCGACGCCTCCAACGAATGGTTATGCCCGACTTGCCTCGCTCAGACCAGCGTCACCCCGCCAGCGAGCGAACCAACTTGCGAAAGGCCTCGCCCCGCTCCTCGTAGTTGCTGAACATGTCGTAACTGGTGCAGGCGGGCGACAGCACCACGACGTCGCCCTGGTGGGCCAGGCTCCGGGCCCGGCCAACCGCCTCCTCAAAGCCGTCGGCCAATTCCACCTGCGCCGAACGCGATGAACGGTCCACGTGCTTCGCTACTTCCTCGAAGAGCTTGTCTCTGGTTTCGCCGTAGCACACCACCGCCCTGGCCTTGCAGGCGAGCCGGCTACCGAGGTCCTCGAACGCCATTCCCTTGTCCCTGCCCCCCACCAGCATCACCACCGGCTCGGCAAACGTCTCCAAGGCAATGCAGGCCGATTCCGGCGTGGTTGACTTGGAATCGTTGAAGTACCGGACCCCGTCGTGCTCACCGACCAGTTCAAGACGGTGCGGCAAACCGGTGAACGTGGCCAGCCCCCGCGCGATCAAATCGTCCCCGAGACCCACGGCCCGTGCAACCGCCACCGCGGCGGCCGCGTTCTCCTCGTTATGGCGGCCCGGCACGCGCAAAGCATCCCTGAATCCAGGCTCAAACTCGTAGCGGCGGATTCGCGGGCCCCCGCCCACACGTTCGACCTCTCTTGCCAGAGCGCCCTGCTCGCGGTGGATCAACACCAGACTGTCCGGCGACTGAAACCGGACTATGTTCAACTTGGCGTCCGTGTAGGCCTCCATGGTGCGGTGCCGGTCCAGGTGATTCGGTTTGATGTTCGTGATCACCGCCACCAGGGGACTCCACGCCAACGCCGCCAGATCCTCCAATTGGAAGCTGGACAGCTCAAGCACCACGATGTCATCCGCGGTCATGTGATCCAGATGACTCAGCAGTGAGCACCCGATATTGCCGCCGACGTGGACTGGTGGCAGATGCCCCGCCGACCAGGCGGTCGTCAGGATCGCCCCGATCATCGCGGTGGTCGTGCTCTTGCCCGCCGATCCCGTCACGCCAACCACCAGCCGGGCGCAGCAACGCTCGACAAAGAGGTTCATCTCACTACTGAGCGGAATCCCGCGGGTGACGGCTTCCTGAACGAACTCGGACCTGGCCTTGTCAACCGCCGGGCTGACCACGAGCAGATCGCACCCATCCAGGTCGCCCGGGTCGTGCCCCCCCAGATGCAGAGTCACCGGCAACCCGGCCAGTTGGACGACGCTCTCGGCGAGCACGTCGGCTGACTCACGGTCGGTCACCGTGACCCGGGCACCGCACTCGACGAGCCACCGGCTCACCGCAATCCCACCCCCGAACCGCCCCAGGCCCATCACCACCACTCGTCGCCCAGCCAGATCGCTCGCTTTCATGACCGGGATTGTAACCACCAGACCGGCCTGTGTGGAAGGAAAGATGAACAGGCAGCAGGACGAGGCGCAGCACCCGCGCCCGCAGGACAGGATCAAGCGTCCTACCTCTGGCGGCGGACCCTGGTTGACAGCTTGTCCACGCGTTCACGCAGCTCGATCACCGTCTGGCGAAGCTCCTCGACTTCCTCCCGGAGTTGATGCACCATCTCGTGCAACTCGGCGAGGGCCTGGTCCTTGTCGCGGGCGGCCCGGGCCTTTTGCTCCTCCAGGAGTTCGTGCCTCATCTGATCGGCCTGGTGCTGGAAGTGATCGGCTGGTTCGTGCAGGCCGGCGGCGTGGAGGTTATCGGCGGCGGCCTCGAGATGCCGGATCCGCTGCTCCATCTCCTCGATCCCGGACCGCGGCCCCGGGATGCCCCGGCCGTCCCACGGCGCCACGATCTCCCGGCCTTCGCGCTCCAGGCGATCAGCTCGCTCGCCAGGGCCGACCCCCGGCGCCTCGCCTATTTCTCGCTTCGGCCGGGACGCTTCCTCTTCGATGGCCCCGGGCGGAGGCGGTGGAGGGAGCTGAGCAAGCTGCGCCATCACTTCGGCAAGGCGTCGTTCAACCTGTTCAGCCTCTTTGAGCTTGTCGGCATCGAGCAGATCCCTCAGACGGACCCGCAGTCCGTTGGCCTCGGCCTCCAGCTCGCGACGTAACTCCTGACCGCGCCTCACCCTTTCGTGCGGAGGTGGGTTTATCTCCGCGCTCGCTCGCAGGAGCGCATCAACCTGACGGGCCGCCTTGCGGACGTCGGCGTCAGGGTCGCCGGCCTCCGGTTCCTCCGCCGGTTCTCGATCCTGGTCCGGCACGGCTTCGCGTCCCGCGGGATCCTGGCCGGAGCTGGCGGTGTACACGCCGACCATGCCGAGGGCAACGGCAGAGACCATGAGCAGTCGATTGATCATGATGACTCCCTATCGTTCATTGGAGGTGCACAAGTTCTCATCTCGGACGATTCGGGCCGGGCCCCACGCTCTCATGCAGGCGGCCGTTCCGGCGGCCGGAATAGTATACCACGGGTGCTCGCCCCCGGACGCGATCGGCTCGGATTTGATCTTTTCCTGGCCCGATGTGGTAGAATGACAGGCGGCCCCCAGCGCCGGAAGAGAGGAGGCGATCTGGGTGGCGAAGCGCGAAGCGCACTCTTGCGGGAGACAACGGTTATGACCCGACAAATGGCAGCCGCGATTCTCATTCTCGGTGCCGGGTGGGTCTTCGTTACCCCGGGACGGGCCCAGGAGCCCGGTGAGCGGGGCCCCCGCCGGTCACGAGCCCGTTTCGGCTTCACCCCCGACGACCGCGAGCGAATGTATGAGCGTGTCGCGGAGCACTACCTCGAACGCTTCGCATCGAACTACGAGCTGACCAATGAGCAGCGCGAGGCGGTTCGCGCGCGGCTGGAGCAGCTCAAAGCACAGCAGCGCCAATACGGCAAGCTCCATCTTGAGGAGTTTCAGACCCTTCGGGAGGAGATGGGCGAGCTGTGGCGCAAGCAGCGCGCCGGCGAGGACACCAACGAGCAGCGTATGGGCGAAATCCATGACCGCATGCGAACCATCTGGCACGATTCCCCGCTGATGAACTACGAACGGGCTACCGAGGTCATCGAGTCATTGCTGCCCGCTGAACAGGTCGAGAAAGGGCGCCAACGCCGCGAGCAGCGCCGGGCGGAGTGGGAGAGCCGTCGGGCCGAGTGGCGAGTTCGGCGAGGCGATAGGGGACCAGGGGGGTTCGCCGGCAGGGAACCGTGGGATCGTTACGTGGAGGACTTCACCCGCCGCTATCAGCTCGATGAATCGCAGCAAGCCACTGCCCAGTCCGCACTGCGCACCCTTAAACAGCAGCGCGACGCCTATCGCGAGTCTCAAAAGCAGAACTTTGAGACGCTTCATCAGATCGAGGATCCCGAGGTGCGACGCCAGAGGTACCGGGAACTAAACGCGCCCATCGAGAGCATGTTCAGCGAACTCAGGCAGCGGTTGATGAAGCTGCCGACGTCGGCTCAGATCGCAGCAGCCGAGCGATTCCAACCGGCGTCCCGGCCGGCACGGTCAACGACTTCCCGCCCGGCACGGTCAACGTCGCAGCCGGCCGACGGGGTCTCTCGTCCCGGCCCGGACCAGCAGCGGCCGCCGCGGCGAAAACCGGGGCGCCGAGCCCGTTAGCGCCGTTTGCGGCCGGAGGCGGGAATGTCACAATCTCCGAGACCGTCCTGCCCCAGAGCTAGAACCAACACCCCGCCTCGTTCCACGATTCGACACTGAAGCACTCAGAATTGCAGCAACACGGAACACCGCCGGCTTTGTCCGAAGCTTTCCTATGAAAAATGGGTCTGATTCCAAGCTTTCCCATGAAGCACTTGATTCGTGGTAAGCTGTTGGATACTATCACCGTAGAGCAGTACTGCCATCAAGCAGTAGGCTGCAGGTTGACACGTGGGCTTAGGAGGGTTGAAACGATGCGTAAGACAAGTTTTGAGCGTTTGTTATGCACCGGAAGTCTGGTGCTGGCACTTCTGGGGTTGGCGGCGCATCCCGCCGCCGGGCAACTCAATCTGGGGCCGGAAGAAATCGTTCAAGCTGGCGGCGCTAACATCGTCGTACCCAGCTACTCGGTGCCGTCTTTCGTGTACTGGAACGACGACGGCCTCAAGGATCTAATCATCGGTGAGAAAACCGATTCGTCCCACGCCAAGGTGCGGGTGTATCTGAACGTCGGGACATCGGTGTCCGACCCGCAGTTCTCGGGCTACACTTACGCACAGTATACCGCCGGAGGAGACGTGAGCTGCACCCCGTCGGGATGTCTCGGTTGCTTCCCTCGGGTGGTTTACTGGAATGCGGATGCCAGGAAGGATCTGCTCGTGGGCCAGGCGGGCGGTACCGTCAAACTGTTCCTGAACACCGGCACCGAGGCGAGCCCGACGTTTGACAATGGGACGTTGCTCCAGGTGGGGCCGCCCGACGAGAAGACGGACATCAACGTCGGTGGCCGCGCGTGCCCCGTCGCTGTGGATTGGAACAGCGACGGCAGGAAGGATCTCGTGGCGGGGGCGATAGACGGCAAAATCCATATCTTTATCAATGAGGGAACCGACAGCCTGCCGGTTTTCTGGACTGAGACCTTCGCCCAGGAAGACGGGGCCGACCTGGGCGTGCCGTCAGGTCGTTCCAGCCCGCACGTGCAGGACCTGGACGACGACGGCAAGAAAGATCTCCTTGCCGGCAACTCCGTCGGCCAACTGCTGTTCTACAGCAACGTGGGGACCGACGCCGCCCCGACCTTCTCCGGCTGCGAGTACGTCGAAGCCGACGGCGTTGTCATAAACATTGGAGGTACCAGTTGGACGAGGTCCAGGCCGTTCGTATGCGACTGGACGGGCGACGGCTTGCTCGATGTGCTGATCGGCTCGGCTGATGGCAAGGTACGGCTGTACCAGGGCGTTCCCACCGTCACGCCGCCTGCACTGGTGAGTGCCGCCTCCCGCAAGTCACACGGTGTGGGAGAGGGCGATTGGGACATCGATCTTCCGTTGGATGAGGCGGCCGTCGAAAGTCGCCAGGACAATGCCCAACGCATCCTTCTTGCGTTCAGCGAACCCGTCAACATTGATTGTACCAACATCGTTCCGAGCATCGGGACCTGCTCGGGCGTGATCGATCTCGGCAGCGGCGTCTACGAAGTGGGAATCTCCGGCGCCCCGGATGAAACCTGCCTGACCATCACCCTTGCTGGCGTCACCGACCTCGACGGCACGCCGCTGACCGGCGACAACGACGTGCAGGTCGTGCTGTTGTGCGGCGACGTTAACGGCGACGGCGTCGTGGATGGGGATGACGAGATTGAAGCCACGAACCGGATTGGCCAACCGCTTGACCAGACGAACGCGCGTTACGACGTGGATCGGAACGGCCACATCGACGTGGTAGACGTGGCGTTGATCCGGGACATGGCCGGCCACTCGGCGAGCTGCGCCGGGGTCCCGCCGGAACTGGTGGCCGCCGCTTCACGCCGGACGCACAGTGCCCAGGGTGACTTCGATATCACCCTCGCGCTGGCGGTGGAATCGTCAGTCTCCGAACCCCGCACCGGCGGCCCCCAGCGCATCGTGCTGACCTTCAGCGAATCGGTCAACATCGGCTGTGCCAACATCAGCCTCAGCGGCGGCGCATCCTGCACGGGCGTGATCGACCTCGGCGGCGGCGCCTATGAAGTGGGTATCTCGGGCGTCCCGGACGCATCCTGCCTGGCCCTCACGCTGATCGGGGTCACCGACCTCGAGGGCATGCCGTTGACCGGCGACGACGACGTGCACGTTCGGGCCTTGACCGCGGACACGAACGACGACGCCAACGCCGATCTGATCGACATGGCCCAGGTCAAGAGCAAGAATGGCCAACCGCTGGGTCCAAGCACGGCGCGTTTCGACCTGAATCTGGACGGCAGCATCGACCTGATCGACATGGCCCTGGCCAAGAGCAGGAACGGCAACGCGACGAGCTGCCCATGACCGAGCGGGGCTGCTGTGGTCTCGGCGAAGCGGGTTCGCAGGAGGCATCTCACCCGGGCCCGAGGAGTGCGACGACCTCGGGCTTGATCTTCACGTACATCACGGCCGCGATGCCGATCAGGACGGCGGCGCCGAAGAGTACGAACGCCTTGGCCCACCGGGGCAGGTCTTTGCCCCGGGTGGCCCGCCGGTCGAAGAGGACGACCAGCATGGCAATCGTCCCGAAGGGGACCGCGAGCATCGTCGCCGACTGCCCCACGGCAATGGCAGTTACCTTGAGGTCGCGGGGAGCGGGCGGCGGGGCGGCGGGCTCCGCCTGGTCCGCAGGCTGGGTCCGGACAACGACCTGAGGCGTGCTGGAAGGCTCAGGCTCAAGGCGGATAATCGCTATGGCGGTCGTCATGCCGATCAGCAGGACGAGTGTGGCGCAGACCTTGGTCGGTATCGAATCCAGCCTGCCCCCCAGGCCCAGGCCGTCGTTAAGCAGAACGCCGCCGATCAGCGAGTTGGTAATGAAACTCGAAAAGGCGGCCGAGAAGAACCCGACGCAGAAGACGATCTTGCCGTGCCGGCCGAAGATGCCCTCGAGCTGTTCGACCATGCTCTCGAACGTGATCTGGGTCGTACGTCCATGGAGCACGGCAGCCGCGGTCATCATGATCACGGTGCCGATGAGCGTGTATATGATCGACGCCAGAACGGTATCGGTGGCCGCGCTGGGGAGGTCTTTTTCTTTCCATCCCTTGGCCTTGACCAGGTAGGACTGGAAGAAGGCGGCGACGATGACGAACGTCGTTGCCACCAGGCCCCCCACGGTCACCCAGTCAACACCCTTGGGGACAGCCGGTACGAATGCCCCTCTGATCGCGGCAGGCAGGTTCGGCCCGGCCCAGACCAGGTTGACCAGGAACGCGCAGAACATCCCGACCAGAAAGACGGTCATCATCTTCTCGACGATGCGGTACATGTTCTTCAAGGCGAACATGAAGAGGATGGCGGCGGTGGTGAAGGCGATGGGCCAGAAGGTCTTGGGCACGGTGGGGAACAGTACCTCCGTGGCGCTGGTCACGCCGAGGTTGTTGCCGAACTGGAACGTCGCATCGACCGAAAAGAGCGAAATCCCGCACACCACGGCGAACCATCGGCCGAGCTTCTTACCCGCCAGACCCAGGAACGTGTCGTCGCAGTAGATGCCAAAGCGCATGAACAGGGCGATGAAGCCCGCCATCAGGGCTCCCGAGAGCAGCGAGAGCCAGATCATCGAGTAGCCGTAGAGCGCGCCCGTCCTGGACATGAGGGTCACGCTTCCCGGCCCGATGATGCAGGCCCCGACGATGAACGCGGGCCCGATTCGCCTGAATACGCTGGGAGCTTGCATGGACCGCCTCCCGGAGATTGACAGCTTCTTTGCGACGTTGTAACCCAGCGTGGATAAGCGGACGGGGGTAAGCTGGAGCCGTATAGATGACGGGCCTGCAGCGCGTTGTCAAGGTTCTCGCGGGCCGAGGCGGGGATTCCCCGGGAGGGGGCGTTGACCGCCCGCCGGTCCTGCCGATGGTGCATACCGGCCTGGCGGAGCACGCCGGGGTTCCGCTGGGACGGTTCTTCACCGACGCCGGGGCGATGGCCCAGGTGATGATCGAGGGCTGCCGGCGGTTCGGCTTCGACGGAGTGCAACTCTCGCTCGGGGTGACCGGTGAAGCCCAGGCCCTGGGGGCGGCGGTAAGGCAGCCGGCGGACGCGGCGCCGGTACTCAACGAGCATCTTCTGGCGGAACCGGGTCGTCTGGACACGCTCCGTCGCCGGGATCCGACTACCGGAGGCCGAATGCCCTTGTTCTTCGAGGCTGTCGAGCGAGTCTCGCGGGAAATCGGCAGCGAGGTCTTCATCCTGGCCACCATGCGGGGGTCCCTGTTGATCACATCCCAGTTGCGCGGCGTGGAGGAGATGCTGATCGACCTGATCGAGCAGCCGGCGCCGGTGGAGGAGATGCTGGCGTTCGCGACGGACGTGGCGTTGAAGCTTTCGCGGCCGCTGCTGGGCACCGGTGCCCATGGGTTGCTCCTCGGCGAGGCCACCTGCTCGCCGAACTTCATTTCGCCGGAGATGTACCGCCGTCTCGTTCTGCCTCATCACAGGCGTCTGGTGGCCGGGCTCAAGGAGATGGGCTGGCCGTTCGTGGGGTTGCATGTTTGCGGGAATACGACCAGCATCATTAAAGACATGATCTCGACCGGTGTGGACTTTCTTGACGTGGACTACCAGGTGCCGCCTGATCAGGCGATTTCGCTGTCTGGGGACCGGGCCGGGCTTCGGGGCAACCTCGATCCCAGCTCGGTTTTCCGTTTCGGCACCCCCGATACCGTGAAGAGGCAAACCGAGGCCGTCTGCGCCGCCGCCCGCGGGGCGAGATGGATCATGAGTAGCGGTTGCGACATCCCGCCGGGCACGCCGGCTGAGAACATCGCAACGTTCGTCGAGAGCGTTCGGGCATCCACGGCGGATTGACTCTGGAGCAAGGGCGGATGAATGTGAGTCTTCCGTGCAGGCAATGGCTACTCTCCGGGCTGATGCCTGTTGTCTGTCTCGCTGCCGGAGCGGGCACGGACCGGCTCACCCGCGACGGCCATCGGGTATCCGTCTCCGTGCTCGCAGGCAAGCTGACCGAGGTCTACCAGGTACGCACGCCGGACGGGTGGCGGGACGCATTGGCGTACGATGGCCCACAGATGCGACTGGCCAGGCCGATCGACGGCAAGGTGCTGTTCGACTTTGAACAGGACAGCGAGCGGCAGGTGACGCTTGAGGGGCTGCCGCCGCACGTGCTGACCCACTCCAAGCGCACCAGGTTCCGCCCGCACGGCGAGTGGTTTGTCGGCACCTGCGAGGACGGCAGGGGCGGCTACAACGATGACTACACCGGTCAGCTCGAGCTCGGGCCGGTCACGCTCCCGCACCGGTACGTCTCGCTGCTGGTCAGCGGCGGACGGAAGCCGGACCAGGCGTATGTCGCCGTGCTTGATGCCCGGAGCGGCAAGGAGCTGCATCGGGCAACCGGCCGGAGCAGCGAGACGTTTCGGCGCGCCGAATGGGACCTGGCCGACTACGTGGGCCGAGAAGTCTCGTTCCGCATCGTCGATCAGGCCACAGGAGACTGGGGCCACATCAATGTGGACCACATCATCTCTCACCCGGATTCCGGGATGTTGGCCCCGGTGCCCGTCACTTGGACGGGCCTCGAACGCCACGGCGATGCCCTGGCTGTTCGCGGCCGGGCCGACGCGATCGACATCACGCGGACGATCACGCTCTCGGATGCCGGCGCGGTAATCTCGCACCGGGCGGTTCCGGATCCACAGTATGAGTGGAACCGCTACGAGGATCGGTACACGTTTGCCGCGGGCGCACCTGACTTTGTCTGGTCCCAGAGCATCAAGCGCCAGGAAAGCGACCTGATACCTCACTGGCAGTTCAAGTCACCGGCGGTGATCTTTCAGGCAGGCCCGGTGCTCGCGTCTATCGTTGCGGATTTGCGTCCGCTCGGTGCCGACATGCTCCGCCGGCAGCCTGCCGCCCTGGACCTGGGCAACCCTCCGAGCGGCACGCCGTGGTTCAGCTACGGCATCGCGCCGAGCAAACTGACGTCTCATTCGATCTACAGCCGCGATGACGAGGCGAGGTTGGAGTGGGACGGTGCGGAGTTGGCGATCGACCATATCCTCGTTCTTTCGGGCAGCGAGCCGCCCCGCCAGGGCTACCGCCGGGTCGTGAGCCACCTGTGGGAGACGTTCGGCCGGCCGGTGCTGCTGGCATCACCCGATGCCCAAACCAACTACGCCAGCAAACAACTGAACCTGTTCGACACGTGGCGGCAGGAGACCTGGCACCGGTACGCACAGGAGGTCTATCGGGAATTCGACTGCGACGGCGAGCGGTGTGCCGCGCTCGTGTCGAAGCGCAACAAGTGGTCCAACAAGCTCGGCACGAACGAGGATTGCTGGTTCAACTCGTGGTTCCAGACCTTGCGGACGGCATACGGCATGTACGTGTATGGCCGGCGTGCCGGAGACTCACGGATCATGGAGCAGGCCCGGGGGGTGCTCAACCTGGCCCTGCACGCCCCGCAACAAGATGGTGCGTTTCCGACGATCTACTGGCGGGGCGAGGACGGCTCGCATAACTGGGTCCGCGACAACGGATGGGCCGGCCTGCGTGACTGTTACCACGTGTTCGACATGGCGTGGACCGCCTACTGGATGCTTCGCTGGCATCGGGACCTGACGCCCGACGAGGATCGGATCATCCCGTTTTGCCGGGCGTTCGGCGACTTCCTGGTCAGCCGGCAGGACAGCCGCGGCGGGATCCCCTGCTGGTTTGACGAGAAGCTGTTGCCCCGCGTCGAGCTGGCGGAGTTCAATGCCGAGACGGCGGGGGCCGCCCTGTTCCTGGCTGAGCTGTCCGCCGCCACGGATGAGAGGCAATACCTGGACGCGGCACAGCAAGCGATGACCTTCATCGAGCGGTTCATGCTGCCGCGACACCGCTGGTTCGACTACGAGACCTTCCTGAGCTGCTCGCGGAAGCCGCTGGACTTCTACGATTCCCACACCCAACAATGGCCGCAGAACAACCTGTCCACGTTCCAGGCGGCCCGGGCGTGCCTGCGGCTGCACGAGCTGACCGGCAAGCGGCAGTGGCGCGAGCTTGGCGAACAGATCTGCGACTACGCAGCCCTGACGCAGCAGGTGTTCAATCATCCGCTGCTGACCCCGAAGCTGATCGGCGGGTTCACCACGCAGAACACCGATGCCGAGTGGAGCGACGCCCGGCAATGCTACGCGGCGGTGATCTTGCTGGACTACTATGAGCTCACGGGCCGGCTTGCGTACCTGGAGCGTGGCGTGGCGGCGCTGCGGTCCACGTTTGCCGTGGCTCCATACGAGAACTGGGCCCATAGCGGCAGCGTTGATCGCCCCGGGGCAATGACCGGTCTGCACTGGGGCACCGGCAGTGCAATGGCATCGGTCGAGATGAAGCACGACCGCTGCCGCGATGCCTACGTCCACGTGGGCCGCCGACACGGCGTGGGGGTCAACGGGTGTACGCTCACGGACCTGACGGTGACGCAGCGTCGCGTGAGCTTCAGACTGCACACGCCCTATCGCTGGCCCACCCCGCCGGTGGCGGTGATCGACGGTGCCCTTGGCCCGCTCGAAGTCATCGTGAACGGCCAATCCGCGGGCCTGCTGTCACCTGGCAAGCTGCACAAGGGTGTTGCCTTGCCGTTCGTCGGGCAATCGACTGGAATGCTGCCATGAGCGTGTTCTTACCGGATGACGTGTCCCGGTTGTCCTGTCGAGTCGCAGCGATCGGGGTGAGTCTTCTGAGCTGCCTGCCGGCGCGTGCGCTGGATCCCGAGCCGCTACCGTTTCCGGTGTACGTTGCCTGCCGGATCACCGGAGACATCACGATCGACGGCAAGCTGTCCGAGGCGGCGTGGCGGGAGACCTCGCTGGGTTGGGGGATGTCCCACTCGATTGAGCCGAACACGCTGTGCCCCGATCCCACTCTGTTCAGGATCGGCTACGACGATGAGTGGGTCTATCTGTCGCTGGCCGCCTACAAGCGGAGGGTGCAGGACGACATACCCGAGCACGTCTGGAAGCCGCGGGAAACGGACATCATGGATATGCAGGCGGTGCCCCGGCACAACCGGATGCGCGGGATCATCCCCCCGACCAACACCGCCGACGTGCTGATCTCTCGTGAGGGGCGAACGGTGACGCTGCACTTCGAGCCGCCCAAAACGCCGACGGCGAAGGTGCACGATTCGCTTGGCGAGCGAGGGCTTGATCTGGAACTGACGCACGCGTACGTGGGTAGCCTGGACGACGCACTGTGGACGGTGGAGGTCCGGGTTGGCTGGGATGCGTTGGGTTTCCCGGCTCCGGGCAGCGGCGATGACTGGGCGTTGAACCTCTATCGCGATATCCGTTTCTTCAGCAACTGGTCGTTCATCTCCTGGATGCGGCGATGGGCCAAGGCCGAGTACTCGCGGTACAACATGGTCGATCGGTTTGGCCGGATCATCTTCCAGAACAAGCCGGACCTCGGGGCGATCGAGAAGGAGGCCAGGCGGATCGCCGCCGGGCGGGGCCCGGTCCGCGTATTCACGCCGGACGCCTACGTGCGGGTGGACACCGGGGGGCGGGTGGTCCGGCAATGGTACGCCGATCGGCTCAGGCAGATGCTCAAGTATGCCGGCGAGATCTTCCGCGACCGGACCCGGATCGGGAATGATTTGCCCTACCATCCGTTCTTCACGGAGCGCAAGCCGCGGGAGCATCTGGCCAAGGCCCAACAGAAGCTCGGCTGGCTCCACGACGCCATGACCGGTCCTGTGGCGTGGGACGATCCGGCAAGCGGCGTGGCACGAATCGCACACGCGATCCCCAAGGCGAGAGAGGGTTTATACACCTATAAGAAGGAACGGCTGTACCGTGGCTTGCCGGAGTAGATTGGCAGTCCTGATGGGTGTGATGGCGACCGCGGCCGTGACGTGCTGCGCGGGGGCGGCTGATCCCGGGCAAGTCGGCGAGCCGCCCCAGTACGGGTGGCGGCTCAGCGGGGATGCGTTCCTGAGACTCGGGGAGGGCCTGGAGACGCCGCACACCAGGTGGATGAAGCCGGCGGCGGCAGGCACCGTCAGGGCGCTCTTTCTGGTCAACAAGATAGCGGCCTACGACGTCGGGGAACTCGGTCGCCGGCTGGACCTGGAGATCCGTGGTATGCCTGCTGAGACCTGGCTCCGGCTGGGAGACAACTACTGGCTGTGGCTGTGGCACGAGTCGTCGAGCAACCCGGAGCGGTCGGCCCATTTCGAGGCCATGCTGGACGATGAATACGACGTCATCGTCCTGGGCAACTGCCGGTTCCTCTCGCTCTACGAGAGCGTCCAGTACAAGATCCTCAAGAAGGTGGCGGGCGGGTGCGGGCTGGTGATGTTCTACCCTCACGACCTTGACCCGCGCATGTTGCGGCATCCGCTTCCCGAAGCCGCCCAGCAGTTGTCGGTCGGGATTCCGTTTGCCGGACTGACGTTCTACCGGAACCTGTTCATGCTGCGCAAGGACCTGAACCGGCCCGACGAGATCGGCGGGCACCTGTTTCGGGCGTATCAGTTCGGCCGCGGGCGCGTTCTGGAGGTGGACTACGCGACGCAGTCGAGCGTTTTTGACGCCGTGCCCGGCGCGATCACGCCGTTCGAGGATTACGACTACACGTCCCCGGTTCAGTACGACTACCACCAGGCATTGGCGGCCCGATGCCTGATGTGGGCTGCGGGTAGAGAACCGCGGCTTGCGTGGACGAGGCCGTTGCCGGACCGGATGGAGATCGCAGCGCTTGCCGAATCACCCGCGGACAAGGTGGAATGTCAGTGGTCGGGAGCGGCGGGCATCACCCTGACGCGGCGGACGCGCGTGCGAAACCGCTGGGGCGACGTGGCACATGAGCATGAGGAATCGTTCCGGGCCGATGCCGGCGTGATGTCCTGGGAGACGGTCCTGCCGCCGCTGCCCGCAGGAACGCACTTCGTTGATTTCATCGTCTCCAGCGCCGACGGCGTCGAGAACTGGGGGTCCTTCGCGGTTGACGTCCGGTCGTCGCTGTGGATCAGCGCGGTTGAGCCGGCTGACTCGTTCTTCGAGCGGGGCCAGGACGTGACGGGTCGGGTGCTGTTGTCGCGCCGGGTGACGGATGACGAGGAGGTGGCCCTGTTGCTGACGCTGCAGGACGGTTACGACCGCGTCTTCTCGATGGCACGCAGAGGTGTCCAGGCCGCCACGGACCGCGTTGAGTTCCGGATACCGCAGGGCAACCTCATCGCCTGGGGAGCGCGGCTGCGCGTGAAGCTCTCGCTTGGCGGCCGTACCGCCGACCAGGACGAGGTGGAGCTGTGGTTCCGCCGGCCGGGGCGGGGCGAGTTCCCGATTGCCATGTGGGGTGCGATTCCAGGTTACGGGAACCACATCGGCAACCTGCAGATGCGTAAGCTCGGCTTCACGGCCGTCCTGGCTGGTCATCCGATTAACCAGGCCCGTGACGATCTCGGCTGGATGACTTTCGGCGGCGGGCGCGGGGCGCTGGTTCATTCGCTCGGCGACGAGATCCAGGTGCCGCATCCGAAGAAGGGCGAGGTGTTCGGCGACTTCCTGAAGAGGCGATACGACTCGATCGACGAACTG
Organism: uncultured Planctomycetales bacterium; assembly: GCA_964579675.1. GTDB lineage: Bacteria > Planctomycetota > Phycisphaerae > UBA1845 > PWPN01 > CAZOIA01. The sequence continues at coordinate 43,695 of CAZOIA010000004.1, forward strand.
GACGCCGCGTGGAAGACGAGCTACACCGCATGGGAAGAAGCGGAGCCGGGCGGCGGCGTGGAGGATGGTTCGGCGGCGAGCTTCGTTCGCTACCATGATTCGCTGTCATGCGGGGAATCCCTGCATGCCGAGCGTTGTCGGGAAGGGCGCGAATCGGTCGAGAAGACCAATCCCCAGGGGGTCGTGGGTCCGGAAGGCTCGCCGGTGGGCGACCCGGAGCTGACGTTGCCGGAGGTGACGTTCTGGGGCCCCTATCTGACGGTTCGAGACAACCTGCTGGTAACCGCCATTGCCAGGCCCGGTACACTGCGCGGGAACTGGTTTGGCGGTTACGTGGAAGACCGCCAGGTGCCCACCCGGCTGCGCCACGTTCTGTGGCTGTCGATCCTCGGCGGCAACAACATGATCGAGTACTTCACCATCAGCGGTGGGCTGCTGGCCCCGGACCTGACGCGGATGCCGTTCACCGATCAGTTCATGAAGTCGTGGCACCAGCTTCGCCGGGGGCTCGGTCCGCTGCTGGCAAAGTGCCGGCCGGCGGGCAACCCGGTGGCGCTACTGCACTCGCAACCGTCCGAGCACGTCGGCCGGGCGGGCGGGCAGTGGACGGACACAACCAAGGTGCACGCGTTTATGCTGGACCTGCTGGGGGATGCGGGCTATGGGCCGCAGTACGTCGCCTCGGGCCAGGTCAAAGCCGGGCGGCTTCAGGACGGCGATATCAAGGTTCTCTTCCTGTTGCACGCCTTCGCGTTGTCCGACGATGAGATCGCTGGGATCGTGACGTTTGCGGAGAAGGGCGGCACGGTGATCGCGGACATCCCGCCCGCCTGGTTCGACGAACGATGCCGGTTGCGAGAACTGCGGGCGCTGGATGCGTTCTTCGGGTTGCAGCCGGCTGCCCCCCAGGCGTCATTGAAATGGCGCAGGTCGCTCATGGGGGAGACAGCAGAGGTCGAGGTTGCCGGCGGCGTCATGCACCTGCGGGGGCGCGATGCGTCACTCGTCGCGGCCGGCTCCGAGACGTTTCCGGACATCCTCGAAAGAGCACATGGTCATGGCAGATCGGTCCTGCTCAACGGCGTCGTGTGGCAGGAAGGGCGAGCTAACGCCGGCACGGCGCGGGCGTTGCGGCAACTGCTTTCGGACCGGGCCCGCACGCCGCGGGCCTTCGAGCCAAGCTTTCGTCACCCGCTCGGCAAGCCGGGGATGAAGGTCTATTCGTACGAACGGGGCGACATCCGGATCGACGCGGTCCTGCCGCCGGAGGCTACGGACCCGGCCGTCCCCGTCGTGCCTCGCGTCCGGTGGTCCGAAGCGAAACATACGTACGATCTGCGCGAGGAGTCGTACCTCGGCCACCTGGACAGGCTGGAGCAACGCGTGGACCGCAGCTCACCACTGGTCGTCGCCCGGCTGGATTACCGGGTGGGCGGTGTGCGGATCGACGCGCCGGCGGCGGCCGGAATCGGGGACGTCCTTACCCTTGCCTGTCACGTGCTCGACGACGGCGGCAAACCGAGGCCCGGCCACGTCGTCCGCGTCAAAGTCGAGGGTCCCACGGGCATCGAGTACCCGTATTACGGCGCGATCCTCGACGCGATCGGCCCGGAACAATCCTGGCGGATTCCGTTTGCCATGAACGACCAGCCCGGGCAGTGGCGCATCACCGCAACGGACGTGGTCAGCGGTCAATCCGCCACCGCGTCGATCCGTCTCAGCAAAGGCCAACACCGGTAAGAGAGGAAAAAGGAACCACCAAGACACGAAGGCACCAAGATAGCAGCATCTTTTCTCCCGGCTTTGCTTTGTGCCTTGGTGTCTTTGTGGTTTCCGGTGCCTCCAGTACCAGTCTTGAATAACGAGAGCACGAAACCGCGAAAACACAAGACGATTTCGACCTTGGGCTGTTTCGCGTTGCGGAGCCCCCAATGGGGTCAGGGCAGCGTGGCCCGGGGGCGTGGAGGCGTTGGGGCCAGGGTGCTGAGACCGGCGATGTTATCGGGTCAACCGGCGCGCGCCGGCTGCAGCCGGCCGACCTATAAAGCGCTTAACCCGGCCCCGGGAGCGACCGATAAGCCATCTATGTCGGCATGTTCACCACGTCGAGGGTTAGCGGGGCCCGCGCGGCGCCGGTGGACGCTCGCAACCGGAGTGATAACCGCCGCGTTCCTCACTGTGCTGATCGTCTTTGTGCACCAGTCCCGAGCGATCAGAGTGAGCTATTGGAGGCTCTGGGGGATGGGTGCGGCGGTTGCGGATCGAATCCAGGAATGATGCAGCCCGACAGCAGCACACTCGCGTGGCTCATCGCGGTGCCGGTGCTCGGCGCGCTGGCGGTGGCTGCCATCGCGCGCATGCTGCGGCGACGCTGGGTACCCGATGCCGATGCCGTGACGACGGGCACGCTGGCGGCGGTTCTGGTCATGGCCGCATTTCTGACGGCGTTTCATCTGATCGCCTTGGGGCGGATGTTGGAGCTGCTATCGGGCCTGTCGGTGGGCGGCATCACGGCGCTGTTCGTGCTGTTCCTGGAGATCGCGCTGGTTCTGATGATCCGATACTCACCGGCGGCGCCGGTTTCCAGGCGAGCGCTTTCCCGGTGGGGCGGGCCAAGCCGGGCGGATTGGCTGTGTCTGGTGCCGGTGGTCGGCGCGCACCTCCTGCTCATGGTCGAAGCGCTGTCTCGGACGCCGACGGGCCATGATGCCCTGAAGTATCATCTGCCGTTGGCGGTAATGTGGATCCGCACCGACGCGCTGATCGTGAGACCCGACATCTGGATGTTCGCCCTGCCGGGCAATGGTCATCTGCCCATGTGGTGGCTGCTGAAGTCCGGCGTCGAGCACCTGGCCAGTCTGGCCTACTGGCCGGCGGGCGTCCTGCTGGCCGGCGCGGTCTGGTCGATCGTGCGGACCCAGCGGGGCTCGCGTTTCGCGGGAATCCTGGCCGTGGCCATCGTGCTCTCGACCCACCTGGTGGTGTGGCAGATGTATGCCGGCTACATCGACCTGTTCGGGACGGCCTTCCTGGCGGCGGGTATTGCCTCGTTTCTGCTGGCGGTATCAGAAAAAGAGCGGACGCGGCCGGCCCGGCGACTCCTCGTTGTCATCGCGGGGCTGGCGATCGGCATCGCGCTGGGCACCAAACCGGTCAACTGGGGTTACGGCCTTGCCGTCGCGGTGTTCTTCTTCGTCGTTCACCTGTACCGCAACCGCCGGCAATTAGACCTGGTGTTCCTTCTGCCGGTGTTTTGTCTGGCGTGCTTGGCCTGCTCGATGTTCTGGTTCCTGCGGGCCGCGGTCGAGACGGGCAACCCGTTCTGCCCCATCCAGGTGACGGTCGGTGACCACGTACTCCTGAAAGGCTTTGATATCGGCTGGACCGGGCAGGACCCGCCACTGTACATGCTTGCGTCGCTGGGGGGCATCATTGAGTTGCTGCGACGGTTGCCCGGCTTTGCGGCGACGGTGGATGTGAAGGTCGGGGGCGTCGGGCCGCTGTTTTCGATGTTCGTCCCGCCCGGCATGCTGATCGCCGTGGCCGGCGTCACGCTGAGAGGACGACGGGCCATGCGCCACGATCGGCTCGTGGTGCTGCTGCTCACCGGTATTCTGTTCGCGGTCTGGGTTCTTGCGATTCGGCACTACGGCCGGTTCGGGATCATCTATCTGGTGATGGCCACCTGCCTGGCAGCGCCGGTTGTCGGGTGGGTGGCCCGGTTCTGGCCCCGCGTGATCTATGGCGCCGCGCTGGTGGCAACCTGCCTGGCCTGCGCCACGGTGACGATCGTTCCCTGCGACAGCTTGTGCCGCCGGATCCTGGCCAACGATCTTTCGCGTGCGCACTACTACCACATTCCCAAGCTGATCGATGGTTTTCCTGCGGGAACGCGCATTGCCAATCTGACCTCACCGAAGTTGATCGGGGCCCGTGGCCTGACCTATCCCCTGTACGGCAAGGGCTTGAAGAACGATGTCATCGACTTCATGACAATCGAGGCGTTGTTCCCGGACCTCAGGCCGACCGTCGAGCAGCTTCAGGAGCTGGACGTGGAATACGTGTTCCTCCGCGAGCCCATTACCGACGACTGGACCGACGGGACTCGACTTGAACTGATCTACCAGGATCGGGAGGATCCGAACCGCCCGCCCACCACGCCCGCCTCACGCATCTATCGCGTGCCCGCCCCCGACACCGAGGCCCGTCACGCAGTAGCGATGACGAGGACCCCCGGCTCAAGTCATCGCTGAACATAAGACCCATCACGAGACCTCGCTGCGGCACCGGTGCTCAACCGGCCCGGCCATAGTCGGGGATCTTCATCTGTTCGCCGTCCTTGAGCGCCGACTGGTGGGCGATGATGCCGGGAACCGTGTACGCGACCGCTTCGTAGACGTCCACGAACGGGGGCCGGTCCTCGAGCAGGGCGCTGACGAACTCGTGCGTCAGGAACGTATGCGAGCCACCGTGGCCGCTCGCTTTCCGCAGCGGCTCGGGCAGCATGTCCGTGTCGTAGTGTTTTGGGATCTCGATCGGTTCGGTCCGGTGGCCGGGGTTGGGGTACCCGACCATGGCCGGTATCCCCCCGGGCCGCGGCATGAAGAACGACATCTTGTCGCCGTAAAGCTCGCCGCGCTCCGTCCCGCCCGCCGCCACGTGCCAGAAGACCGACACCCGTGACGAATGACCGCCCGAGGTCTTGAAGAAACCGCTCGTGTTCCAGAAGGGGTTGTGGTAGAGGTTCGATTGCAGCACCTCGTGCCCGTCGCCCCACCCGATCGCGCTGACCTCGGTGAACCGTTCGCCGGTCACGCTGGTCAGGATGCCCGTGCAGTGCGTCGGGTAATGCATAGGCGGGAGCCCGTGCCGCCAGGTGGGCAGGCCCCGCTCGTCGAAGTACAGCCCGATGAGCCCCTCGTGGTGGTACTCCATCTCCGAGTAGAAGATCTCGCCGAACTTGCCCTTGTTGAACCAGTTGCGGCAGGAGATGACTTCCTGACGGTAGACGCTGGTCTCGGCCATCATGTAACTGCGGCCCGTACGTTTGACGGCGTCGATGAGCTTCTCGCAGCCTCCCACGGTCATGGCGGCCGGTACGGCCGAGATCACGTGCTTGCCGGCCTCCATCGCCTTGACCGCGTGGTAAACGTGCAGCGGGGCAGGCGTGAACACGGCAATGGCATCCACGTTCTTGTCCTTGATCAGGTTGTGGAAGTCGTCGTAGCCCACGTCGCACTGGTACCGTTTCCTCAGGCGATCGAGCGCCTCCGGGCGAATGTCGCACACGGCCTTGACGACCGAGTTGGGATGCTCGTGCCAATAGAAGCTGCATCCGAACCCGCCGCCGACGACGCCCATGCGGACCTTCTTGCCATCCGCGCCGTCGGCCGCCGTGGCTGATGAGGTCATTGCCGGTCCGATGGTAGTCGCCGCCACCGCGGCTGAACTCATGCCCTTGATGAACGAACGACGCGTCATGTCCGCATGATCGTGGCTCGGTGCCATTGCACACCTCCGGTTCGTGTTCCGCACGTCAAACAACGCATCAGCCGCCACCGCCAAGCCCAGCCCGTGAAACGACGTGGTAAGTCGGGCCGCTGGGGCGGAGGATCGATTGAAACAGCACCAGCTCCCCGGCAACAAAAGGGCCGGCCGAGAACTGCGATTCGCATTCGACCGCCGCCCGAATCTCCCGCGATGCACGACTATCACGCACCCGCCCCACAGTCAGGTGAGGGACGTACTTGCGGTTTTCCTTCTTGAACCCAAGCTCGGCGCAGGCCTGCTCGCACGCCCGCTGGCAGTCGATAAGCGTTTGTGGTGGGTCGATGATGCCCGCCCATACGATCCGGGCTTGCCCACCCGGCGGGAAGCAACCCGTCCCTCGCAGTTCGAGTTCAAACGGCCCGTACTCACCGGCGACCGTGGCGGCGGCTTGACAGACCGACGGCACCTTCTCGTCAGGCACCTCGCCCAGGAACTTGAGCGTCAGATGGATCTGGTCCGACCTCATCCACCGTACCGCCCTGCCCAACGAGCTCAAACGCTCCTGCAACTCGGCCAGACGATCACGTACATCCGCCGGCAGCTCAATCGCCAGGAAGCAACGCATGGCCGTCATCTTACGCATGATCGCAGGAGCGGCAAGGATGCGGCAGGCAGAGCGACTGGTCTCCTTCTTGCTCCCCTCGAGGTGCCCATAACGGCTCTTACTGCGGAACGGCTGACGTGTTCTAATCACTCAAACTGACCGGTTCTGTTGCCCGGATGACCATAACTCCAAAGAGCCACGAGCTTTAGCCCGCGCGGCCGTTCCAGCGTGTAGGCAGGCACAATCGCCTCTTGAAACACCGCGCGGCTGAAGCCCGCGGCTCGTCGCTATCGAGACCGGTGATTTGAGTACCCTGGTATGGTTGGCGGGCCCAAGGTAATATGCCCCCCGTTCCTTGTGTAGACTCGTGGTATCTGGCAGGGATTGGTGGACGAATTCGACGAGGAGTATCTGGAGGATTATCGATGAGCGAGCAATCGAATCGAAGGGAGTTCTTGCAAAAGTCGGCGATGACGGCAGCGGCGATGACGGCGGTCGGAGCCGGTGGCGCCAAAGCCCGGGCCGCGGGCAATCCCGTGTCCCTGCCCGAGCCGAAGCGGGAAGCGGTGCTGAAGCTCTCCGCCCAGGAAGGGCGGGTGGCCGGTGCCAATCTCGACGAGCAGCTCGACAACATGGAGAAGATGGGTTTTGAAGGGCTCGAGCCCGGCGGAAGGGGGCTTCCCGGCCGCGTTAAGGATCTCAAGAACAAGCTCAAAGGTCGGCCGATCAGGATCAGCGCTATCTGCGCCGGCTTCGAGGGCTGGATCATCGCGGACAATAAGGAGATCCGCGACAAGGCAATGGGAACCATGAAGGAGATTCTCAACGCGGCGGGCGAACTCGGGTCCACCGGCTTGATCATCGTCCCGGCGTTCAATCGTCAGAAGTCTCTGCCGCACAAGCAAGCGAGGCAACTGCTCACGGGGTTTGCCAGGTGGGACAAGAAGGACCGGAAACGAGAGGGGGCTTTGCTCCAGGAGTTGGGCGATCACGCGGTAAGGGCCGGTACGCGGATTCTCCTGGAGCCGCTCAACCGCGAAGAATGTTACTTCCTTCGCACCTTGGCCGATGCGGCCTCTATATGCAAGGACCTGGAGAATCCCGGCATTGCCGTGTTGGGCGACTTCTGGCACATGACCTGGGAGGAGACGAGCGACCTGGGTGCTATCCTCTCCGCGGGCGATTACCTGCACCACATTCACATGGCCAGCCGCCGACGGCGCGTGACACCCGGCGAGGATGGCGAAGCGGACGACTACGTAGAGGGGTTCAAGGGCCTCAAGCTGATCGGCTACCAGGATTACGTGAGCCTGGAGTGCGGCGCGGTCGGCGATAAGAACGTGGTCGTGCCGGCGTGCGCGAAGTTGCTTCGCGATCAGTGGGCCAAGGCCTGACCACCGATCCGGGGCGAGCTCGGGTTACCACCGGGCAGGCAGGCGAGTTGGAGTTGACAACCCTCCACCGACACGGTGGATAGCTCAAGGCGGCCATTCCGGTGAAGCCGGTAATGGTGGCGGCGATCATGGGACCACTGGGCGCTGGGTCCTCGCGGCTTTCTCGCAGTATTCGTGGAGCAGTGATACGTAGATATGGTAGTTATCCAGGGAGACGTCGGGAGGGGTCTGATGGTCCACGGAGGGAATGTAGCCGCCGGACCGCATGACGGGCAGGAGGCGCTCGAATTCCCCGCGCATCGCCGCTTTCCCCTGGTGCATCACGGTCTTATCGAAGGCGCCGAGCATCTTGAAGCGTGGATGGCGGTTGCGGATCTCGACGATGTCGCTGCCCGCCCTTTGCTCCAGGGGGGAGACGCCCTCGATTCCGACCTCTCGAAGCCAGGGAATCATTTCGATCACGTCGCCGTCGGAATCGACGACGGGAATGATCCCGCGTCTCTTAATGGCCGGTATGACCTGACGGTAGTAAGGGGCAAGGAACTCATCGAAGCATGCCTTGGAGATCATGGGCCCCTTGTTGTAGGACATATCTTCGGCAAAAGAGATGATGTCGGGGACGCAGACCCGGCACAATGCGCGTAAGAGCCGGAGGGTGTACTCCGCCAGGTCGGTGTTGATCCGGCAGAGCAGCTCCGGTTGGTCGTGGAAAGCACACAGGTGGGGTTCGATACCGAGCAAATCACGCGGGAACCAGAAGAACCCGTCGATCTGAAGCCAGACGAACACATCACCCTCTCGCTGCTCGGCGGCATACTGCCCCACCTCGTCCAGGTCGAACGTCGGGTCGGAGAACAGGGCCCTGACGAGCCTTTCGTACTCGTCCGCGTTCCGTACGAGACCGGCGTCAGGGGCGCATTCGGCCCGCGGGGGAAGGCGGGTTCGGGGCGTCAACCAGAAGATCCGGTGGACGTCGAGCCCGAGGTAGCGTGCGATCTCGCCGTGCCCGGTCAACTCCCGCGGCAAGCCTTCCTCGTACCAGCGGTCAAGCGTCTGGTCCCACCACCAGTAGGACTCGATGGCAGGCAGACGGTCCACCGGCTCGAAGGCCATCACGGCCTGGAAGCGTTCCCGGGTGTTCATGGTGGGCATTATAGGATGAACGCGAGAGGTGGCCACCTCTCCGCAGGTGCTCAGCGTATATCGACACCCCAACGGGGCGCAAGTTTAAGGCGGCAGGGTTTTTCGCTGGCGAGGACGGTTTCTGTCGGATTCGGCCGGCCGCCCGGACTCCAAGCTGGTGGCTCCTGTGTGAGGTTTCACGTTTTCAGTTCCGACTCGGGTCATTGGATTTGCCGCCGGAGTCTCGTATCATCGCAGGATGGCGATCGTCTCGATCCAGAACGTCCACATGGCCTTCGGTGCCCACGTGGTGCTCGACGGGTTGGACTGGCAGATCCACCGGGGCGAGAAAGTGGGCCTCGTCGGCGCGAACGGGTCCGGCAAGACGACGCTCTTCAGGCTGATCCTCCGGGAGCTGACCCCGCAGATCGGCACGGTGACGCGGTCGCGAGGCGTGCAGATCGCCTGTCTGCCGCAGGAGCCGGTGCTCGATACATCCAACAACCTCTTTTCCGAGGTCAGCACCACCTTCGATAACCTGCGGCGGCTGGAGCAGCGGGTCGCGGCGGTCGCCCGGAAGATTGCCGATCACCATGAGTCGGATCACGTGGCCGAGCTGATGGCGGAGTACGGCGAGCTGCACCACCGGCTCGAGGCGGCGGGGGGCTACCGGTACGAGACCCGGGTCAAGGAGGTGCTGGGCGGGCTGGGCTTCTCACCGGACGACTACGAGTTGCTGATCGCCGCGTTGTCGGGCGGGCAGAAGTGCCGGGCAGCCCTGGCCCGGTTGCTGCTGGAGGAGGCGGACCTGCTGCTGCTCGACGAGCCGACCAATCACCTGGACATCGAAGCCACCCGCTTTCTCGAAAGATTCCTCGCCGGATACCATGGGGCCGCGGTCATTGTCTCGCACGACCGGTACCTGCTTGACCGCGTGGCGGGCAAGATTGCCGACCTCGACGACAAGCGGATCACCGTCTATCCCTGCGGCTATTCGGACTACGCCGAGAGCAAGCGCGTCCGCCGGATCGCCGCCGAGCGGGAGTACAAGAAACAGCAGGAGTGGATGAGGCACCAGCGCGAGTATGCCCAGCGGGTCAAGGCCGACAAGTTCCGGGCCAGGCAGGCCCGCGGGCGCCTTCGATACCTTCAGCGGATGGAGCGCCAGGGCAAAGTGCGGGAGCGGCCCGCGCACGTCAAGCGCAAGATGGCCATCGATTTCACGCCGTCGCGCCGCGCCGGCGACATGGTGCTCGTCTGCGAGAACGTGGGCAAGGCGTACGGCGACGTGGTGCTCTTCGATGAGTTCAGCCTGGAGATCTATCGCGGCGAGAAAATCGGCATCATCGGGCCCAACGGAGTCGGTAAGACCACGCTGCTCAGGATGGCCATGCAGCAAGTGGAGCCCGATGCGGGCGAGGTGCGGCTCTTCGATAACCTGGACGTGGGCTATTATGATCAGGAGCACGCCGATCTGGACATGGGCCATACCGTCATCGAGGAGATGCAGCCGGGCGTCACCCGACCGCAGGAGGCGGAGCTTCGATCCTTCCTGGCCCGGTTCCTGTTTTGCGGCGGCGATGTGTACAAGCGCGTCGGGGACCTCTCCGGCGGCGAGCAGAGCCGCGTCACCCTGGCCAAGCTCGTCTGGGCCCGCCCCCAGGTGCTCGTGCTCGACGAGCCCACGAATCACCTGGACATCCCCGGCAAGGAGGCTTTGGAGGAAGCGCTGATCGCGTTCGAGGGGTCGATCCTGCTGATCAGTCACGATCGCTACTTTCTCGACCGCGTGGTGAACAGGCTGCTCGTTTTGCCCCGGCCGGGGGAGTATGAAGTGATACCTGGCAATTGGAGCACGTACGAGGAGCGGCTTGCCGAACGGGAGGCGGCCCGGCTTGCCGCGGTCGAACCGGCCCGGAAACGGGCTCGCCGCGGCGCGGGGGCCCGCGGCAGGAAAAACGCCGCCCGGCCAGGCTCCGCCGACGACTCGCCCTATGCATCCTGGTCGCTGGCCCGCGTTCAGGACGAGATCATCGAGCGCGAGCAACTGCTTGCCGAGACCGAGCACCGCTTCGCTGACCCGGAGCTGTACCGCGATGCCGAACAGACCAAGGCGCTCCGGGCCAAGGCCGACCGACTGCGGGCGGAACTGGCGGCGTTGAACGAGGCATGGGAAGCCAAAGCGGACGAGGCCGGTTGAGTTCCCGAAGCCGCAAGCGGCAGGCGAGGAACTCGCCGAGAGGCCGCAAGGACACGATCGGCCGGGATATCAAGATGCGCGGAGGCGCGGCGTGCCTGCGATACGGCGCCCGCGGGGTGATGAAGCCGCGTGGAGGGAATCAGAATCAGAATCAGACGTAATGAATAAGAGTCAATTTGGAGCACGGAAGAATGTGGGAACGGCTCGTGTTGTGGACAATCGTCGTCGGCCTGCTTTGCCTCGGTCAGGTTGCCGTGGCCCGGGGACCAGACGGCCCGGGCCCATTCCTGGCAGCCAAGACCCTGTTTCAAACCAATACCGGCTACGACCGGCGCATCGCCATCGCCACTGACGGCGTGATCGTGCACCGGCACGGGGCGGACCCGGCGTCGCTGGCCAACGCCATTTCGTCATGGCAGCAGCAGGGTTACACCGTCGGGCGGATGTTCTTCGCCGACTCGGACGCAACGAACGAGTACTGGACCGGCAAGTGGGACGGAGTGCCGCATCCCGACGATGTCGAGCGGAACGCCGCGGGGGAGGTGGTCAAGTGTGCCGGGGTTCGGCCCTACATGCTGCCCACGGAGGGATGGATACGCTATCTCGAAGAGATGGCCGTCGAGTCGGTGGAGGCAGGGGCGGACGCCGTTCTGCCCGAGGAACCCCTTGCCCACGTGAGCACCGGCTACGAGGAGAGCTTCAGGAAACTCTGGGTCGAACGCTACGGGCGGCCGTGGGAGCCCCAGACGAAATCACTCGAAGCGAGATTCCTCACCGCCCAGCTCAAGAATGAACTCTACATCGAACTCGAACGACGCCTGGCCCGGGCCGTCGAACGCCGCGCCCGGCAGCTTCGAAGGGATGTTGACTTCGTTCTTCCCGTGCACAGCCTGTACAGCAACGTGGCGGCGGATCTGGTGGCGCCACTCGGGACGTCCGCTCAGATCGCCGGCGTTGACGGGTACATCGGCCAGGTATGGACCGGCCCCGTCAACTGGGCGCTTCATCACTACGACTCCCCGGAAGAGAGCTTCTTCGCTTCGGCCTATCTCCTTTACGACTACTTCGTCGAGTTGACGGCGGGCAGCGGCAGGAAACTGTGGCTTTTGGTTGACCCGGTGGAGGATAATCCGCGGCACGCGTGGGCGGAGTTTGAGCAGTGGTACCGCCACTGCGTGGTGGCCAAGCTCCTGTTTCCAGGGGTGGATGCGTTCGAGGTCATGCCGTGGCCCGAGCGGATCTTCCTGCCGGGGCACAGTACGGGGGGAGGAACCCCCGCGCCGGAGCGATTCCGCGTCGTCATCCTGTCGGCGACCCAGGCGCTTCAGGAGCTCCCGCGAGGCGGGCAGTGGAACCCGCACGCCGGGGCCCAGTCGAAAAACGATCCCACCCAGGGGATTGGAGTGGCCCTGGCCGACACGTTGATGTGGGAAGAGGAAACCCCGCCGCGGTTGCAGGTGACCTACGGTTTGCTCACGCCCCTCGTCCAGGCGGGCGTTCCCGTCTCCGCGTGCGTGATGGAGAGGATCGGGGATTCCCGTTACCTATTGCGATTCAAGGTGATCGTCCTGTCCTGTGAAGCGTGGAAACCGACCAGCGCGGAAATGAACTTTGCCCTGGTCGAGTGGGCAAGGGCAGGCGGTTCGTTGATCGTCCTGGGCGGGGCCGACGACCTGGATGGTGCCCCTTTCTGGTGGCACAAGCTTGGCCATGCTTCGCCACTGCATCACCTGCTGGCGGAACTTGGTGCGGCGAACGTTGACCAGGACGGTGATCATGCCGTGGGCCGGGGTTGGGTCTTCCGGCGCAAGGCCTCACCGAGGCGTTTCGGAGATCCGGCCGTTGCCCGCGATGAGTACTTCCCGCTGGTCGAGCTGGGGCTGGCGAAGAGCGGGGTCCCGGGGAAGCTGAAAACGCCGGGCAGCTTCTGCCTGCGGCGAGGACCATTCATCATCGCCCATGCGGCCGGCACACCGCTTGAGCTGCCGGGCAAGCTCGTGGACATATTCGACCCCGAGCTGCCGGTCCTTCAGAACGTGGTTCTCAAGCGCGGGGCGAGCGGTCTTTACCGTGACGTAAGCGCGATCGTTTCCGCCAAGGGCGGCCAGCCCTGCGTGCTTCACGCCACTCATCGCTTGATGAGTGAAGAGTACAAGCGGGGCATCTTGCGGGTTGTGATACGCGGCCCCGCGGAAACGCCGGCCGTTGTCCGGCTCTTCACTGCCGGCAAGACGCTCACGAGCGCAGCGGCCCGCGATGCCGCCCACGCTAAACGCGACGTGCAATGGCAGCAGGACGGTTCAACGGTCCTGGCGCGGTTCCCGAACGATCCGGCCGGCGCGGCGCTGGAGGTCCGGCTGAAGTGATCGGCAAGGCGGATGGCTGGTCCCCGGAAGACCTGCTGTTGCCGGCGACATCCACCGAGACGACCAAGCAGCAGGACGGATACAGACAGCTCCGTCGCTCCACAAAGCGAGAAACGGACGCTCAGAACGGGGTGATTCTGCTGGATACTGAAGGTTTTCGGACGTTTGTGACGAAAAACGGCCGGATGGCGGTTGACCTGGGGCAGATGCGGGGTAATGATCGTCTGATCGTTGATTGAGAACTCCTTTCCTTGTAATGAGCCGGGCCCCGCAGGAAGCGGGGCCCGGTTTTTTTCCGGCTTCACACGGGAAGAAAGCAGGCTAGGTCCGCTCGCCGGCCACGTTGCGTCAGTGCGCGGTCCGCGCGCCCGGCCCCGTGAACTTGTGCAGTACCGCCGGAGCCGCCCGGCGGACAATCCGGGTTACTCAAGCACCCTTTCCCGACAACCAGTAAAGGATGCAAGCAGAAATACCGATCCTACGCAGGCCATGGTTGGAATCTGAACCACAGTCCAATATGAAGGAGAAAGTCATGCGAGGACGGCAGTACAGGTATGCTCATCCGGCGCCCAGGATCGTGGTCATGATGCTCGGTACGCTCGGCTTCCTGTTGGGAGCCGGTTGCCCGATCGAGATTCCCGAGGATCTCCTGCCGTATATATCGGAGCCCGGTCCGGGCAGCGGCTCCGAGTCGAGTGGGGCAATTCTCGTCCAGACGGTCGAGGAAGCCGCCGACGGCGAATACGACATCTACGACCAGACCATGGGCGAGTCGGTGGCGACCTACAACAGCCCGAACGAACCCGTCAGCGTTCAGCCGGGGACCTATTACCTGACCGAGTATTTCAATTCGGATTTCGTGTACGCCTCTGACGTCGTCGTCACTGCCGGCAACACGACCACCGTGACCCTGGGCGGTATTCAACTGGTGACGTTACCAGACGCGTCCGACGGCACTTATGGTATCTACAACGCCGGCGGAGAGACTGCTTACTCGACCTACAACGAGCCGAATACGATCGTTACCGCCCCGGCCGGCACTTTCACCCTCAAGGAGTACTTCAACGAGGATTTCACGTACGCTACCGAGGTCACGGTGATCGCAGGTGAGACTACCACCGTGGAAATGGGCGGCATCGAGCTCGTAACGGTTCCGGGCGCTGCAGACGGCACCTATGGCATCTACGATGAGAGTGGGGCAGTCGTCTATGCCAGCTACAATGATCCGGACGTCATCATCACAGCGCCCGAAGGCACTTTCACGCTGAAGGAGTACTTCAACAGCGACTTCACGTACGCCTTCGACGTTGCGGTAACCGCGGGTGCGGCCACTACGGTGGAGATGGGCGCCATTCGTTACAACGGCTCGCTCGACTACGACATCTATGTAAGCGGCCAACTGGTATCATCGTACAATGAGCATGGGTTGATCATCACCGCCCCGGCCGGAACGTACACTCTGACCGAATACTTCGACGACGAGAACGTGTTGGCAACTGACGTCGTCGTTGTTGCCGGTGCCGTAACCGACGTGCCGTAATCCCGACCGCCAGTTGCCGAAAGCCCGGTCTGCCCGACCGGTACCGGTGGCAACCGCACGCTTGGCCCAGAAATCGCGGCGGGTGAACTTCCACATTGCGGCAGGATGGTCACCGCCTCGAACGCCGGCGGATGATCCGGATTCATCGAATTCGGCCCGCTTTTTGAGCGGGAGCGGTTGTCACCGGAGGGGTACTTCCTGCAGGTCGATGTAATCCTGGTCGTCGGTGCCAAGCCCGATGCCGGCGGCGGCGTGTACGTGCGGGATGTGGCCGGCCGCGTCGCCGATCGGGGGCAGTTTGGCCAGAGCCCGCTGATCGTTGATGATGTTCACGCCCACCGCGTCGGCGGCGACTGGATCCTTGCTGACCAGGATCCCGGCATGATCCCAGATCCCCTGGACGCGGACCGCCGGTCCCCCGTCGAAGAGGGCCCGGACGGCGTTGACGATGTGGATCCGCAGTTTCGAGCGGATTTGCGGCAGGGCAACAATGTGGCCTGCAAAAGGTGCACAGGCATTGGCGTGATAACGTGCCGGTCTTCGAATCAATGCATGCGAGAGATTCTTGAGACAGCCGGTCATCCCCGCGATGTTGTGCGTCTTGAGGAAGGGTACGTTAATCAGGGCGGTGACCTCCTGCAGGACGGCCGCCAGCTCGTCCGCGCCGCTGCCGAACGAGACTTCACCGCCGCTGAAGCCGAACACGCGGGGCCTGGTCTTCAACTCGCGGGCCAACCGGCCGGGGGCCTCAATCAGAACGATCTTGTCGGGCGCAAACCCCGCATCCCCGAGGGATTCGACCACCTGGGCCGCCAGCACGTCCGCGGTCCCAAGCTCCTCGAAACCGACCTGGTTGAACTTGATGCCGATGACGTCATCGCGGTTGAACAGTTTGTTCCAGGCATCGCCCGGTTTGGCCGTTGCGGTCGTGACGCACACCCCGTCTTCCACCATCTCGCGCAACAACCGCTCGTGTAGCTGCCGCCGGTCCACGACCTCCGGGCGACAGACGTGGGCGACGAACGACTTGGCCTCCTGGTCGATGGGGCCGGTGTCCGGCCGGGTGGCCAATACGGGCAGTGTCGTCGCGGACTCCCCGGCATGGGACGCCGACCCCCCCGCCAGCCACCGGGCCACAACCGAAGCGATCCCTGCCCGTCCCACGCGCCGCAAGAACGATCGGCGACTTTCGTCATCCATGATATCTTTCGCCATGTGCCGGTTCAGCAGCTTGGCCGCTCTGATCGACCCATTGAGCCTGCCGGGTCGAGCCCTTACAGTTATCGGCTCCGTAGCGGGCCAGCCTGAGCTTTTGCGGGGTGATCCGGCGCCCCAGGCTACGTCAGCTTCTGGTAGGGCCACATCGCGATTCCGCCGTCCATCACGCGAACGTTTTCAAACCCGGCCGCCTTCAGGATCAGCGCGGCCTCGTAGCCCCGCAGCGAGATCTTGCAGAACGTGACGATTTCCGAGACTGTAGCATCATTACAGAGCGATTATCCTGTTCTGGCCAAGTGCAGAGCGGTTGCCGTGCGGGTTCGCCCCGGCGCTTGAGCATCTCGTTGCATGTCCAGGGCAATGCGTTCAACGATTCGCTCGTATGTTCGCACACGGTAGACGCTCTTCTGCATCTTGCGGTGACGGCGATTACCTCGCTCGACGGCGTTGGAAGTCGCGGGCAGAAGCGAATCATCCAAGAAGGTCAGCGCCTTTTCCAAGTTGGGTGAGAACAGCTTCTTCAACGTCTGGCCGACCTTCTTGAAGCGTCGAACCCGTCGCCGCAATTTCGCCAGCTTGTCCAGTGCGGTCTCCGTTCGGCAGCGCCGGTCAAATAGGCGGTAGACTTCGTTCATGATCTCGCGCAACGCACGGAGATGGGCGAGGCCCCTCGTGATTCGGCGGAGCGTCTTCTTCTCTCCGGGCGTCAGATAATGCTGAACGAAGAGATGGCGATGCTGAAAAAGATCGGTGATCTTGGCCTGAATCCGTTTCCGGCGACGAGCCAGTCGTTTCGTCGCCTTCGACGGACGTCCTCGCCCCAGCTTGGGCATCGTGGCCGCCAGCGACTTGCGGACCTTGGTTACCGCCTTCAGAACCGCTTTGGTGAGTTCGGCGATCACATGAAACTCACAAATCTGGTGTGGGATCTCGCCAAACACATCAACGATGGGAACCGGATACAGCGGCGAGCCGTCGGTGGTGATGCCGGTCAGCGAAAGCCCACGGGCATTCAGCGCCCCCCTGAACCGCCGAAAAAACGCCCTCATGTCGTCATGGCTCGGATCGTGGTCAAGGACCTCGTAGATGATTCGTTTGAATGTATGATTGTCCACGATCGACAGAACGCAGAAAGGCCCATCGTACACTTCATCCGCGGCGATGTAGCCGGAGAAGTCCGCCAATGCCTGATCAAGATACTCACCGGTGATGTCAGCGGCCGCCTTTTTCCCCCCCGGCCTCAACCCAGTTCTGAATCGTGGCGAACGGGACGAACACACGATGGTCTCGCCATAAATGCCAGGACGCGGATCGGTACGGCAGGCCGTCCTCCACCACCAGTCGGACGGCGGTATGGACCACGCGATGGGTGTAGTGGCTCTTGGGCAGGGCCAGGTCATCCATGTCGGCGTTGAAGTAGGTGTTGCATCCCAGACAGCGGTGCTGAGAGTAGGTGATGTGGAGGTCGCGCGGTCGCCCCGACGCCGGGTCGCCCAGATCATGCAGCTTTCGCACGACGGTCCGGAGGCGATAGGCGCTTCGGTCACAGTGCGGGCAGGGGCGCCGTTTGTAATTGCGACTGCGCTTGCTGAGCTTGGGCTTCGGCAGATCCGCAACACGCGTCACCCCTTCGGTCACGTCGGGGACGTACTTCCCAGGGCCGGCCATGACGACTTCCTCCAGAGTGCGCGTCCACCTGGAGTTGTCGGCAAACCGGCCGCCTGATCAGCAGGAATACTCTGTAATGATGCTACAGTATCCGATTTCCCTGTCTTTGGGCAGCTCGTTCAACCGACCGCGAAGTGCACCCAGTGGGATCAATGTCGAACCGGGCAAACGCATCTGCTCGTATTCGGCCGGACTGCGAACGTCGAGAAGGACGAAATCCTTCTTCTCTTCCCACATCCGGTGGACTTCCATCGGCGTCACACCGACCATGTGCCCGTCGAGCTTGTTCCGGGCGACGTTGGCAGCAGTGATGATGTTGTCCATCGCCGGCGAGTAGGGCGGGGCGTAGCACAAGTCCGCGTTGGCGAGCTGATCGACGGTCATCCCGGCGGTAATCGCCATGGCGGCCACGTCGATACGTTTGTCACCGGCGCCGGGCCCGCCCACCTGGGCTCCGAGAAGGCGACGGCTCCGCTTGTCCACGACGAGTTTGAGCAGTAGCGGCCTGGCCTGCGGCATGTAATGGGCTCTGTCCGGCGCCGGGGCCAGAACGGCAACGACATCGTAGCCTGCCTGGCCGGCGGCAGCCTCGGTGAGTCCCGTTCTGCCGACGCAATAGTCGAAGACTTTGCAGACGGTGCTCCCGATGACCCCGGGGAAACGGTCGCTGCCGCCACAAACGTTGGCCGCCGCGACCCGTCCCTGCTTGTTCGCCGTCGAGCCCAGTGGAACGTAGCAGGGCTTGCCGGTCACCGAGTCGATGCACTCGACGCAGTCACCGGCAGCGTAAACGTCCGGATCGGAGGTGCACATGCGCTCGTCCACCCTGATGGCCCCCATCGATCCGATTTCCAGGCCGGCGTCCCGCGCGAGTTTGACGTTCGGGCGGACACCGATCGCAAGAATCACCATGTCCGCGGGGAGCGTGGCCTTATCGGTCACCACCTTTGTCACTTTGCCGTTGCCTTCGAAGGACTCCACTTTCGTGTTGGTGAGAATCTTGACTCCGTGCGACTCCATGTGCTGCTCGACAAGCTTGGCCATTTCCCAGTCGAGAATGTTGAGGATCTGAGGGAGCATTTCGACCACGGTGACCCGGCACCCTTTTTGAACGAGTGCTTCGGTGATCTCGGCACCGATCAGCCCTCCGCCCACGATGACGACGTCGCGGGCCCTTCCTTCGGCAAGTACCGCCTTGATGCCTTCAGCATCGTGAACCCCGTGAAGAGAGAAGATATTGTCCAGCTTCACCTTGGGAATCGGTGGCACAACGGGGGACGCCCCCGTGGCGAGGACCAGACGATCATAGTTGAGCCAGGATTCCTGGCCGCCAACTGCATCCCGCGCGCGGACACGCTTGCCGGTGCGGTCGATTTCCATCGCTTCAGTCTGGTTCATGACCCGGACGTTCTTGACCTTCTGAAAGAACACCGGGTCACGAACCACACCCACTGGAGTGGCCATGAGTTCTTTTTGCTTCTTAACGACACCGGAAACGTAGTAGGGCAGACCGCACCCGGCATAAGAAAGAAGCTCGCCCTTTTCGACAATGGTGACCTCGGCGTCGGGCATAAGGCGGATGATTCTTGAAGCCGTCTTCGGACCGGCGGCCACCCCGCCGATGATCACGACCTTCATGGAACTGTTCACTTCATCGTCTCCTTGACCCACGGGCCTCTACGATCAAGCCCCAGACCGATGCTCCCAGGCATCGCACGAGCCGGTTGAGACCGCGACGATCAGCATCGTAGTAGCGAGGCAATCATTCAGCAAGAACCATGGGCCCACCAGGAACAGGGTCCGCCCAGTCTGCGAAACGAAGCCGCCCGAAGGATGACCTGCCGCTAAATCTCACCCATGCGCCTGTCCGCATCCGCGATGCCGCAGTTTTCTTGCCTTTCCGTGCTTGCACTCTCGCATACGCTGCTTATCCTGCCTCGTTTAGAGAGGGTGTCTACACGCCCCGGCATTGTGGCCGGGAAGCCCGTCTTGTGCCGTGGCGAATGTCTCAAGGCGGCGGGGTTGGCGTATACTCGGGATGATAGAGCATGGGCAGGAACACGCGAGTTCGGCCGGACGTAGCACTGCTCGGTTGCGTGGCGGGCGTAAGCCTGGTCGTCTGCACCGGGCAAGCATCATCTGCCGACGAGCGGGCGGCGGCAATTGAGCAGCGCAAGCGCGCGTTCCTCACCCAGTTGGCCGACCACTGGATACGGGCGGGCTGCCCCGTCCAATGGAAGCACGAGGAATGGAAGTTCGATGAGATCGAGCCGAACTGGGCCGGTGCGTTGGCGGCGATGTGGCTCAAGCGGTCCCCGGACGAGGTGGCCAAGGCCAACGCCTTTTTCGAGGCCATGCCCATCGACGAGAAGATTGATCCCGATATGCGGGTCTGCGAGGCGCTGCATACCTATTACCTGTTTCGCGACGATCCGGACCTGAACTCAGCGGCGAGAGGGCGTTTGCTGGATATCATTCGTTTCAGGCCCGCACCGCGCCGGATCAACCCCTCGATCTGGAAGTTCGCCGCCACGGAGAACCACGCCTTCATGGGTCACGTCTGGTGCCTGCTGGTCGCCCAGATCGACCGTGATCGGGCCACGGCCGAGGTGGTCGGCCGACACATCGACGCTTACGTGACCGAACACATCAGGAAGGGGTGGTTGGAGTACAACTCGCCTTGCTACGTGGAGAAGGAAGTCGGCTGCCTGGTCATGCTGGCTGAATGGGCGGAGGATCCGTTGCTCCGCCGGAAGGCGGAACTCGGGCTCGACGTGCTGTTGGCCGAGCATGCTGTGCTCAACCTCGAAGGCATGCTAACCGGGCCGGCGTGCCGGGTGTACAGGCCCGGCTACGAGGGCATTCTGCCGGAGGAGCTGGGTCACAACAGCCGGCGCGATGCAAAGTGCAGCGGGAGCTATCCGTTGATGTACATGCTGTTCGGCGAGGGCGAGCCGCACTTCTATGGTGTGCTTGGCGCGCCCTTATTGGCCACCAGCCGGTACACGCCTCCCGGTGCGATCCACGCGCTGGCAACCGCGGGTCGCGGGCGCGGAGCGTACGCGTTCAAGGCACGTCGGCCGGGGCATGGACACCGGGTGTTCCGCCACGATTCGCAAATGGATCAGCCCCCCGCCGAGGCGTTCAATGCCCGCGTATACGCGTGGGTAACACCGGACTTTGTCCTCGGGTCTTTCCAGGAGGTACAGGGTACATACGGTGCGATCAGGTCTCTCCCGCTCACGAGCGTGCTGCGAATGGCCGGCAGCACGCGCCGCGTCATCTACACGGATTTGATACTTCGCGAGCGAAAACAACTGCCCGAGGCGGTGGTTGATTGCGTGCAGCACCAGAACGTCGCCATCGGCCGGGGCGTTGTCGGCCAGGCGTACCTCGCCACCAGTGAGTTCGACGAACTGGCCGAGCACGGCGACTGGATCTTCGTCCGGGCGGGGGGGACGTTTGCCGCCTACCGCCTCGTCGGTGCGGGCTACGACTGGCAACATGCGAGTGGGGCCTCCGTATACGGCGATTTCATCAGATTCGACAAACCGGATGCACCTTTCGTGATCGAGGCGGCACAAGCTGAGGACTATGGTGCCGACTTCGGACGATTCCAGGCGGACATGCTTGACAATCAACTCAGTCAGACGCCGGGTGGCGTAGTCTATGAGAGCTGTTCAAGCGGCGACAGCGGCCCGTCATCGGAGCCGTTTACGCTGACGCTACGCTACGAGGAGATGCCGCTGCTGGACGGGGAAGTCATTGACCTGGAAAGCTACCCCACGTTGGCGTCGCCCTATCTGAACTCCGCATGGGACTCCGGCGTCGTGACGGTGCGTTTCGCCTGCCACCGGCTGACCATCAACGTGACACGACCTCGCTCTCCAACGCGGATTGAGGAAACCATCCGTCCCCTGTCCTTGCCGTATGAAACCGATTGTGACGAATCAGACGCGGCGTGGGTGCCCTTCCTGAACTACTGGCGTCTCAAGCCGGAGCAATGGTACTGGGATGTCGAGGGGGGCAGGTCCGGCGGCTGTTTACGACACGATGCCGGGCTCGGGATCGACCATCCCAAGCGCGGCGCGCACGATGCCGCCATTCTGCTCCGCGGCGGCGAGGACTGGACCGACTACATCCTCGAGGCCGACGCCTGCGCCACAAAGGGGCACTTCGGGCTCTGGGTGCGGGCGGATATGCATGATGAAGGGGCCGGCAACGGCCGATGGGTGCAGGGATACTACTTCGTCCTCGATCCATCCCACCATAAGTGCCGGCTCTGGCGAGCACGCAAGGACGGCCTCGCGTACCGGGACGAAACCGGCCGGCCGATGAAACCGGAGAAGAACCATTTCTCGAACCCGGCTCTGCTCGTCGAGGCCGACGCGCCATTATCCGCCGATCGCGGCCGCTGGCTTCGCCTCCGCATGGAAGTTCGCGGGCCTGCGATCAGGTGCCTCATCGACGGCAACCAGGTGCTCACCGCGAACGATGATCTGTACTCGTCGGGTTCGGTCGGCCTGGCCGCCTACAAGGGCCGCGACGTGCGGTTCGACAATGTCCGCGTTGTACCTTTCTGAGATGACGTGACCTCAAATTGCCCGTGCCGCCCGGCGGTGAGTGCTGCCATGCTCGGCGAATTGAACGTCCGGCCCTGGGCCCGGGTCACTCCGTCGCCCCGGCTTCGCCCGATGACTCAAGGCTGCACCGTCTCGCTACCGACGGCAGGAACTCGCCGAGCTCACGGTCGAGCAGTTCGAGCTTCGCGCGGATCATCGTGGCGCCGTCGGCGAAGCTGTGGTCGCCCCCGTAGCGGAAGTTGAGCCGAACGTCGGCCTCCATCACCGGCAACGCCTCGGTCGCGTTCGCCTTCTCGTCCAGCAGGACCGCGCGCCATTGCCGGTACGCGTCCCGGGCCTCGGCTGTTTCGGCCAGCGTTCGCGAATCCTTCGCCGCAAGAGCCAGCAGCCGATCCCGAAACTGACACGACTCGTAGAAGTTCGCCTCCGTCCGCGCCGTGTGGTAGAACCAGCGTACCGGTGATGCCTCGGCCTCGAATGTCAGGCGATGCCGCTCTGCTACCAATGGAGCCGCCTGCTCGATCTCATCCAGGGCGCGTTTCAACAGTTCCTCCATCCGCCGGTAAAATCTCCCGAAGGCGGCCACCTTGTCGCCGCCGGTCGGAGAGGTGTAGAACGTGGGACGCTTCTTCATCCCTTCGGCATCATCGATCTCCGCCATGAAGAAGTAGTAGCCGTAGAAGGTGTCCGGCACCTTCGCGTCCGGATCGGCGCACATCGGCTGGGCAGGGCCGAGGTAGTAAGGCCCTCTGTAGTAGCTGGGCAGCTCCGGCGACCAGGCGATGGCATCGGATACATGCTTCCACGCTTGGCGCACGTGCGGACCGGCCTTGTCGCCCGCGATCCGCGCAGCGAACTCCTGCAGCAGCTCCTCCTTCTCCGGCGCCGGGTCCCACCAGAAGAACTTACTCACTTCCGCCGCGATCGTGCCGTAACAGGGCCTGAACGCCGGGAATACCCACGCGCCGTCCGCGCCGCATTCGACCAGCGCGTTGGCCCGATCGGCCCAGCGGTCCATGCACGGGATGTGGGGAAGCCGCGGGGCTTCAAAGCCAAGCTCCGGCTCGCTCTTCATGTAGATCGGAATACCCGCTGCCCGGCACGCAGCCACCTGGTCTTTCGCCCGCTGGCCGGGACCGATCAGGTCGATGCTGTAATCCCACAGGTGTTTGTTGACCCCGTCGGGTTTCGCGACGTACTCGTCCTTCTCGATCTCGGTAAAGATCCCCGTGCCGGGTGCGAGCCTGGCGATCAGGCCTGACTGTGCCCGGTCCGCCGACCAGACGTGCTCAGCCGAGTAAGGCCACGCGATCACCTCGGCGTCAGGGTTGAACTTCCGCGCCGTCTCGGCGAGCGCGTTACAGAGATTGGCCACCACGATGTCGGCACCCAGCTTGTCGCAGCGCTTGCAGTTCGTCCGGCCCTTGGGCGTGCCGAAGGAACGCATGTAGCAGTGATAGAACCCTTCGCCGCCGATGATGATGACGATCCCGTCGAGCTCCGGAGCCGCCTTGAAGAGGTCCGCGATGCTCTCGGTCAGGAAACGACGGACCACCGGATGCTCGGTACAGAGGACGTACTCGCCGTCGGCCTTCCAGGTCAGCGCCCCGCGCATGTCTGGATGCGCCTTGAAGACCGGGTGGTCCTTCGGGAACTTCTGCTTCGTATGCACGTGGCTGTAGGTCTTCAGCCCGTAGCGACGGGCCGCCTCGACGCTCTTCGCCAACGCATCGAGACTGCCCGGTTTCTGCCGATCCTTCAACTCGAGGATGGCATCGGAGGTGGAAAGTCGGTAAAGGTCCCCGCCGGTGACCCAGGTCGCGTTGAAACCCATGAAGACCAGATCGCGAAGGGAACCGAGCCACGGAACCGTGCCCAGCCGCACCTTCGACCGGGGCTTGTACACCTGCCGGCCCATCTTCAAAATCGGCGCCTGGCGCAGTCCCATAAGATCGACGAGCCTGGCAATGCCGTCGCGCAGCCCGGGCGCGTCGTGGCCGTGCACCGTGACCGCATCCTGCTCGACGGAAATCGTGAAGCTCTCCGGCGTATCCGTCGCCCCGCCGCCCAAATCGCGCAGAACGATCGCCTTGCGAATATCCCCGCCCAACTCGCCGGCCGGGCGCTTCTCGATGGGCACTTCGACACCCATCGCGCCCTTCAGAAACTCCACCAGGTGTCCCGCCATCAGTTCGGTCAGGGGTTTGGCGTCCGCGGCAAGAACGATCTTCCACGTGCCGTCGATCAGGACCTCGTTCCTGCCGGGCCGGGCGTCCGGGTCCCGGCTGAAACGGGAGAAGTAATCCCTCGACAGTGCGGAGAACGGGCTTGTTCCGTAAGCCTCGGAACCCTCCCGCGCCTTGCGGACCATCAACTCGCGGGCCGTTTCCTTGGCATTGGGCGGTTCGTCGACGCCGGCGACGACCCCGGGCAGAATCCAACCCACGAGAACCACTCCAAGGATCGGTCTGTATATTGTCATCATTATGCTCACGCCTTCATATTACCGTTTGCAGATCACCCCTGCGGCCACCTGCGCGCATGGGTCTGTTCGCGTTGCCAGTTGTCCTGTCAGAGCAGCGTCTCTCAGAGCGCGTTTGGCCTGAAGGCGAAGGAAGCGTTAATCTATACCCTGTGGCCCCCTCCCGGAAACACCAACCGCTAAGGCCGACCTCGTACTATAAGCTGCCTTGTCTCGGGGCAGATGAGACGTTCGGTTGAGCGGTTCCCCGTGTCCTTCCTCAACGCCGCAAGATACCAGGCGTGCGCGGCAGGTGTCAAGCATTCTGGCCGGAACACCTTTGTCGCAGCAGGATACATCAGAACCGAGAGCGGCAAACGGTCATCGAGAGAATCGCGGTAGAGCACTCGGCGGCCGTCGGTTGCCCACATGCCGGGCGAGCCGAAAACGTGTTCAGCCAAGAGGAAGCTGTACAGCGAACCGGTGGGACGCTTTCGGGCCCCAGCAGGCCGCCTGATCGCCATAATCGGCTGCTGGACCCCAAGAACGGGGTGCATGACACTTTGGGCGGCTCGTCGGAAAGCGCCGCCCCCCAGGTGTTTCCGAACC